>CAYIJI010000066.1:0-2856 GCA_964363695.1 uncultured Candidatus Saccharibacteria bacterium | reverse complement strand
CGTCATTGGCCTTAATTTTTGTTATTTTTTCCAATGCAAACGTTTACCCAAAGAATGTAAGCTGGCAATTGGATATTAATAATTAGACTTACGCAAAACCGTAGCCCAAACTTTAGTTTGTTTGGATTATCGAAGTTAGTTGCCACAAGCTAAAGCTTCTGCTACGAAGTCAGAGTAACTGCTCACCCACAGATGTCATTTCGACTCCTCAGCCTTGTCTGAGAGCCTGCCCTGAGCGAAGTCGAATGGGGTGGAGAAATCTTAAAAATAGATTGATATTACTATTAAAAGATCCCTCCACGTTGGTCGGGATGACATAGGGGCGAGTGAGCAGTTACAAGTCAGAAAAGTCAATTTACGTAAGTCCTGTAATAATTAGGGAGAAAAATGAAACAAAAACCAAGCATCAATCGATCATGGGGGAAAAATAGGATAGCTTTTATGCTAACCAGCCTCTTAATAGTAATCTTAGTAATCGCCACAATCGGCTTGGTATACGCAGTAAAGAATAGATCCGACAAAGAGATAATGTCAACAGAGAAACTTGAACTGGAAAACAAAATTTCCCTGCCTGACGAACAGCCATTTGACGATGATAGCAGCACAGATGAAGATGCAGCGGTAGAAGAGGAGCTCAGGAGAATCGATACTGAAATAAAAGAAAATCAGCTCGATGATTCAAATACTCCCTCAAGCGCTCCGTCAGAAATAGAAATGAACTACTTGCTTTAATGGGAACTATTCTTCCGCCAGTTTAAACTTTCGGAAAGAGATGAGAAACATAGCGGCAATCCAAGCTAAAACTATTGTTATATTAATAGGGTTCGTAAATGGTGAATTCGCCTCTAACACAACTCCCCTTAAGATTCGAAGAAGCGGTGCTAATGGTAAATATTGCACTATGGAAAACAGCCATTTTGGCAAAGAATCGATCGGAAAGAAAACTCCGGCCAGAAACATCATCGGGATCGTAATTGCCGTTGCCATGCCTTGCGCCGCATCGGTTGTTTTTGAAAAGCTGGCAATAGCAAAACTGATAAGTTGGAACAAGATTCCCCCCAAGAGCGCCATCGCGAATATAACAAAAACGTTTCCGTAGATGTGAGCGTCAAAGAGAAACTTGCCGACCGCTAAGATAATGGCTATTTGGAACATATTTAATATCAATCTTGAAAGCACCTCTGCAACAATAAACCACCAAGTCTTAATCGGAGCGGTGGTAATTCTTTTTAATATTTGGTCTTCGCGGTATTTAGCCATTCCGACTGCGATTCCGATGATTGAGGAGTTCATTAAGGCCAATCCCAGAATTCCCGCTAACACAAAATCAAAATATGTTAATTTATGGCTGTTTATTTTCTCTTCAGTTATAGAATAAACCGGTTTTACGTTTAGAACCTTAAAGTTAACCTGCGTTAAATAATTGTTTAAGAATCCAGCCAATGCCGAGTTAACCTGGCCATTGCCTTCGTCTTCTACTATAGTAATGCTATTATCCAGCCCTCCTTCCGCGCCGAAATTTTGAGGAATAATTATTCCGGCCGATACTTTGGTTTTTTTGATATCGCTTTTCACTTGCGCGGGGTCTGTGACAATGCTTACCTTAAACAGCCCCGAATCAGAAAGCGCCTTTTCGATGCCGGTTGCCAGCTCATTGTTTGATTCGTTTATGATAGCAACTGTGCCGACACTCGTGTTTTTACCGAAAAAGAAGCCAAATATGAAGGTGAACATTAGAGGGAACATGAAACTCCAAAAAAGAGCTTGCCTATTTCTTAAAAGCATTTTTATATCAGCGAAGAATAATTTAAGCATTTTCTTCTCCAATCGTTTTTCCGGTTAATTCAATAAAGAGATCTTCGAGAGTAGCCCTGCCTACTGATAAACTTTCAGGCTCAAGTTTTTGAACAATCGTAATTGCCGCATTTAAATTATTTTGAGACCCAATTTCCATCTCAAAATGATTAGATTTGCCGAGCAAATTTTGAATTTTCCCCAACTTTCCTAATTTTTCAACAACGCTTTGGTTGATTTTCTTTACATAAAAATTAATTTTAAATGGACTTTTGGCATTCTCAATTAATTTATGCGTTTGTCCGAGAGTTAGAATTTTGCCTTTTTCCATAATCGCTATTCGATCGCACAGTATCTCGGCTTCTTCCATATAGTGAGTGGTTAGAATGATGGTCTTTCCTTTTTCTTTTATCGCCATAATTAGATCCCATAGGTTTCTTCTAGCCAAAGGGTCGAGACCGGTTGTCGGCTCGTCTAAAAAAACAACTTCTGGATCATTGACCAAGCTGGCCACTATGGAAAATCGTTGTTTTTGCCCGCCGGATAAACTTTTAACCAGTGATTCTGACTTGTCCTTCAAACCAACCATTTTTAAAAGTTCTTCTGCTTTAATGCTTTTTGGGTAAAATCCTCCAAATAACTCTAAGATTTCCCGCAAGCTTAAAAAGCTGTAATAAGCCGAGGATTGCAGCTGAACGCCAATCGAGGATTTTATAGTATCGGAATACCCTTTCGTGATTTCTTCACCCAAGACAGTTACGCTCCCGGAGTCTGCCTTCCTTAGCCCTTCAATAATTTCCAGAGTTGTAGTTTTTCCGGCTCCGTTTTCCCCTAAAAGACCGAAAATCTCTCCTTCTTTAACGTTAAAAGATATGCCATCGACCGCAGTTAAAGACCCATATTTTTTGACTAATTTATCTACTTTTATAATTTCATTCATAACGTTTTCCACATAATTATATAATGCTCATCGTATTGTTGTGCGATAATTCTGTAACCATTCACTGCCCCTGTTGTCATCCCCGCCATTCGACTCTGAGCCCATCGCTCATGGTTCGAAGA
>CAYIJI010000065.1:0-3316 GCA_964363695.1 uncultured Candidatus Saccharibacteria bacterium | reverse complement strand
ATTGAATTACTCTTAGAAGATCCCTCCACGTTGGTCGGGATGACACAGGGGCGAGTGAGCAGTTACAAATGAGCTTGAAAGAAAGTTCAAAAAACCATGATTCATGATTCAAAATTCATAATTCCACGAGACATCGATCTCGTTGTTATCGGTACAATCGGTTTGGACGATATAAAAACCCCTTTTGGCGAGGTGAAATTGGCCTTGGGCGGAAGTGGTGTCTATGCTGCCTGCGCTTCATCGTTTTTCAATGCGCCAGGGTTGAATTCTGTGGCCGGCAACGATATTCCAGAGGAATATTTAAATTTACTAGAGAAAAGAGGAGTTGATCTTTCTGGAATCACAAAATCAGGCAAAAACTTTCGCTGGTCAGGTTTTTACGAATTTGATATGAACGAAGCAAAAACGCTCAAAACAGAATTAAATTCGTTGGCCGGTTTTAAACCGCAAATACCAGAGAGCTACAAAGAGGCTAAGTTTTTATTTCTTGCCAATATAGATCCCGATATTCAACTTGAGGTACTATCGGAGATGAAGAGCAAGCCGTTTGTCGTAACTGATACGATGAATTATTGGGTAGAGAGCAAAAAAAATTCCTTGCTCAGGGTTATCAAGGCAACCGATCTGTTTGTTCTGAATGAGGGTGAAGCCAGACAGTTATTTGATACGCCCAATTTAATAAAAGCTGGAAAGTCGGCTTTAAAGCTTGGACCGAAATATGTTGTTATTAAAAAAGGTGAGCATGGCGCTTTATTATTTTCCAAAGAGAAATATTTTTCAGCTCCCGGCTATCCCTTAGAAGAAGTTAGGGATCCGACCGGAGCCGGAGATTCTTTTGCGGGCGGGTTAATCGGCTACTTATCTAGCAAGCGAGTAAGTAATAAGCTTATAAGCAGTAAGTCGGTAAGCTTTGAAGAAATGCGCAAAGCGGTGATATATGGCAGCGCCGTTGCTTCCTTCTGCGCCGAGTCATTCAGCTTAAATTATTTAGATAATGTAAAAATAAGCGATATAAAGGAACGCTATGACATCTTCAAACAAATCAGAGAATTCTAATTAAATTTAAAATTTAAAATTTACTAATTTAAATTGAATTTTTAATAATTAATGCTCAAATGTTTAAACATTTTAAATTTAGATTTTTAAATTGATTTTAAATTCTAAATTATAAATTGAAAATTAACTAGCTATTAATAATAGGAAAGCTATGTTTAACGAAAAACTTAACTATAAAGTTGCTGATATTTCCCTCGCTGATTGGGGCAGAAAAGAAATCATACTGGCCGAGAAGGAGATGCCGGGGCTTATGACTTTGCGGGAGCGGTATGGAGAGAAAAAACCACTGAAAGGCGCCAGAATCGCAGGGTGTCTACATATGACAATTCAAACTGCGGTATTAATCGAAACTTTGATCGAATTGGGAGCGGAGGTTCGTTGGAGCAGCTGCAATATATTTTCTACGCAAGATCATGCTGCCGCTGCGATCGCAAAAGCAGGTATTCCCGTTTTTGCATGGAAAGGCGAAACTGAAGAAGAATACTGGTGGTGCGTCGAACAGTCTCTAAAATTCCCTTCTTCGCATCCTGTCATTCCCGCGAAGGCGGGAATCCATAAAAATACTATCTTGGATCCCCGGGTCAAGCCCGAGGATGACAATTATTATGTTGGACCCAATCTTCTTCTAGATGACGGCGGGGACTTGACCTTGCTCATAAATGACAAGCATCCGGAATTGTCAAAAGATATTATTGGAGTTTCTGAGGAAACAACCACCGGGGTTCACAGGCTTTATCAGATGATGGAAAAAGGCACTCTAAAGTTTCCGGCAATTAATGTAAATGATTCTGTCACTAAATCTAAATTTGATAACAAGTATGGTTGCAGGGAAAGTTTAGCGGATGGCATAAAGCGGGCTACCGATATTATGATCGCAGGAAAAGTTGTCGTTGTTGCTGGCTTTGGCGATGTTGGAAAGGGCTGTGCTCAAAGCATGGATGGTTTTGGGGCAAGAGTATTGGTTACCGAAATCGATCCGATTAATGCCTTACAGGCTGCTATGGAGGGGTATGAAGTGGTTACAATGGAAGAAGCGGCAAAAGTCGGTGATATTTTTGTTACCACAACCGGTTGTTGCGATGTGATTAGAGGCGAGCATATGGAGGCAATGAAGGACGCAGCAATCGTTTGCAACATTGGTCACTTTGACAGTGAAATAGACGTAAAGTGGTTAGAAAGCCAGAAAAATATTAAAGAAGAAAATATTAAACCCCAAGTCGATAAATTCATTTGGGGTAGCGGCAAGTGCTTAATTCTACTTTCAAGAGGCCGGCTGGTTAACCTCGGCAATGCTCACGGCCACCCAAGCTTTGTAATGAGTTCCTCTTTCACAAACCAATGTTTAGCGCAAATATCTTTATTCACCGAATCAGCAAAATACGAAAAGGGGAAAGTCTACACTCTTCCTAAAAAACTAGATGAAGAAGTTGCAAGATTACATTTGGAAAAACTTGGAGTTCACTTATCAGAACTAACACCTAAGCAATCAGAATATCTCGGCATTCCCGTAGACGGTCCATACAAACCGGAACATTACCGCTACTAAGCTGATAAGCAATAAGCGGGTAAGTGATTAAATCTTCTCTTCGATTATCTTGATAAATATTTTAATATCATTGTTTTTTTCTGTCAAAATTGAATATAGAATTTGGAAATCAACGATTTCGTAGTCGTGAGCTAAGACATTGCGGAAACCAACCATTTTAATCATTTCCTCTGCAATACTCTGGTCGATAATTTTATTTTCCTGCAAGATATTAAATGAATCCGACATTGAAGCTGGTTTGCGTAAGTTCTTATAACTTATATATGCCTCGGCAAGGTCGATAGTAGCTTGAACTGCAAGATAAGCGTAACGCTCAACGGCACCCAGAATAGTTGTGTTTTTCTTGATCTCATTCTCAGAGTAGGAGTTAAATGCGGTTAGGAGTGTAAGATATTTCTCTATTGTGCTTATTTTATCTTGTAAAATTTCAATTGTGCTCATTGTTTTACCTTGACTAAATAGTTTTTTTCTAAAGATAATTTAAAATCAAAATATTTATTTAAAATTTTGGGCTCGGCTATTACTTTATAGGGTTTAATCTCATAAATCAGTTTGCCGGTTGCGATAATATTGTAACCGAGGAGAGGTTTTTGGATATTATTTAAAATGACGACATCGACATTATCCGTTTTTAAAATTAGGGTAAGTTTGGATTGAAGATCTACTTTGAGCAAAAAGATTTCTTTACTGTTGAAAATATTATCAAGGTAAAAT
>CAYIJI010000064.1:0-3950 GCA_964363695.1 uncultured Candidatus Saccharibacteria bacterium | reverse complement strand
GATCCCACTGGATTCCCGCCTTCGCGGGAATGACAGGATAGAGAAAAGGTCCTCTGGTTTCTTGTTATCCCAAAGAATGACGCTTTTTTTTAAATATTTTGGTTTGTCATTTGGAAGAACGCAACCTGTAATGACGACTTTTTTACCTCGCCAGTTTTTGACCATTCCCATTATGCGGTCAACGGCGCTTTTGCGAACTGAACAAGATAGGATAAATATAATTTCCGCTTCCTTTTCGCTTGCAGGGATTAGCCCGATTTTTTTCAACATGAAATCAATCCGGGCAGCATCCCAGACATTGTACTGACAACCATAGATTTTAATGAAATATTTCATAACAATTGATTGTAACAAAAAATTAGACACAAGGAAAATAACAGAAAGGTCTTTTTGTCCAATTTTAGTTCGAAATTAAAAAAACGAGGAGCAGAATCTCTGCCCCCCATCGAATCGGACCTAGCCGCCAGTAGGGTTAGAATATCGAGATTGACCGGATGAACTTATTGTATTCTTTCTCCATCCAGCTGTTGTGATGTTCTGTTACGCCAAGTTGCTTAACCGTCTCAATTTCCTTTTTTAGACGGCGGCAAAGTCGAGAATATAGCTTGTCAACATAACCAGAGTAGGCCATATTGCAGCCTCTCGGACCGAGATTGAAGAGGTGAAAATCCTGAGAGAAACTCCCCCTGTATTCTCTGGCATCATAGATGTTCGTAGGCTCATCTGTGAGTTTGTTGCACCAAAAACGAACACCATCCAGGCAAAAACCATAGAATATCATCTCGAGTCCGATTTTTCGATCTTGAAAATCAGTATAGAAACAAGGACCTCCTTCCGAAATCTTAACGATCCATTGATCTGCTGGTATGTTAGCCAGCTCAGTGAAGTGCTTTCTTGTTTCTTTCCTCAGTTGCCGCCTTGCTTTCGAAAAGAGGAAATCAAAACAAGCATGAAAACCCATCCCAAACAATCGTGTCACCTCCTCCTATTGGCAATTAGAACGAATTCATCATAATACTAACACATTAATAATTTAATAAAAATCATTGCCAAACAAAAAATGCCCCAGGAGGGGCATTTTTTGTCATATATCGCTTGATATAAATACTTCATAAAAAAGACCTTGGGCAGGCTTTAGATATTATTTTTTGGATGATATACTAATAAATATCATTTCATTATTATCACATTTTTAATAAGGCAAGCAAATCCTTACCAATGAAAAACAAAAACGTATTTAATTTCAATAATTTGACCCAAGTTGCTCTTCCGTTATTAACAATTGGTGCGCAAGCTGCCACTGCATTAAAATTTCCACAATGGGGATTAATTATCGGCTTAATGGTTCAGCCGTTTTGGTTTTATGCGGCATGGAAATCTTTTAAACAAGCAGGCCAAATTGGTATTTTGATAACGACGGTAATTTTTACTATTGTCACTGCTCTCGGAATAATTAATTATTGGTTTATACGATAAAATATTGACACTTATATTTTAATTTATTCTATATTTAAGGGCAGGGGCTCAGAGTTTCGAAGCTCGCCCCTAGCCCTTAAAAAACCTTACCCCAGCACGACTTTTCCGTGATATCTCAAGAATAATTTTATTCCACTTTGGATTGAACTCGGCGTATGCCATCGCCCTTCGGGAAGCAATCCTTATTAGGTAAAATTATTCTTTCGCTGATCTGGAAAAGGAATCTTTATTCAAAAATGCCCTTGCGGGCATTTTTGAATTATATATCGCTTGATATAAACAATGATTATTTCCTTCGACTTTACTCAGGACTATTCAGCAGATTTTTTTTCTGTTTTTCCTTCTTCATTTTCAGCAGGAACTTCTTCACCCTTGTTTTCAACTTCAATAGCTGAAACATCCTCAACCACTTCTTCTTCCAGCTCTGCGAGCTCTTCTTCACTGCGCGGCTCTTCAACGTGAGCAACCATTTCTTCCGGATCGTCTAAGATTTCAACACCGGCAGGAACTTTAAGGTCGGAGATTTTAATATTCTTTTCAAAATCATCCAATACCGATACATCAACCTCAAGTTCTGGAATAAGATCTGCAGGCAAACATTCAATCTCGATTGAGTCTTTACTTGTGATGAGCGAACCCTCTTTTTCAATAACGGCAATGGAGTCGCCGATGAATTTGAGCGGGACTTCTGCGTGAATTTTTTCTTTCATATTTACCGTATAGAAATCAACATGCAGAATCTCTGATTTGATCGGGCCAAGCTGGATGTCATGGATAAGCGTTTTTACGCTTTTGTTTCCATCGATTGCTAGCTCAATTAAGTTAGAGGTGCCGGCTTCTTTATAAAGCCTTAAAAAGTTTGTTTTTTCTAGAGCAATTTTGGCGTTATCAAGTCCTTTGCCATAAACAATACCGGGGATAAAACCTTCAGCTCTTGTTTTGTTGGCTGCTTCTTCTCGTAATATTGCTTCTAATTTAAAGTCTGTCATCTTGTCCTAATATTATTTTAGTTTATTATTCTGGAATATGCTTTCAAATCCGCCAGTAAAATCTTTTAAGAAATTGTACGTTTCGATTATATCGTCAGAGTTGAGTTTACCTTTATTGACTTCGTCTTTTTTATCAATCTTTTTCGTTAGAGCGACAGTTGCCAAGAGAGGCATGTGGCTTCCGCAACTTAGCTCTAGAAAAACTATGAACTCCGCGATACCCTTGATTTTAATCCGAGTAAAATCATATGGCTTGCCGCATTGCGGGCAGCGAACGTTCTTTTGAACTGTTTTTAAAAGATTATATAATTCTAAATGGTTCATAATTACCTCATTACTTTACACTAAAACAGCATAGAAATCAATCGTATTTAAGTATACAGAATACAGTTTAACAGATAACAGTTTTTTTGGTAGGGCGATGCTGTTATCTATATTCTGAAATCTGTTATCTTGAATTATAGCATACTCTCCAATTTTGCAATTTGATCCCGGAGGCGGGCTGCATGCTCGAATTCCAGTTTCAGAGCAGCCATCTTCATCTGATTATTTAGATCGAAGATAACTTTTTTCTTTTCTAACTTCGGAAGCTTTTTAAATGACAGGTCAATTTCAAGCTGTTCTTTTTCCTCTTTAATTTCTTTTGGTTTCAATGTTCTTTCCGTGCTCTTCGGGATGATTCCGTGCTTTTTGTTATACTTCTCTTGAACTTCCCTTCGTGTATTCGTCTCATCGATCGCGTTTCTCATTGAATCGGTTATAACGTCAGCATACATTATAACTCTGCCTTCGACATGGCGGGCTGCCCGGCCGATTGTTTGGACTAAAGAAGTTTTGCTTCGCAGGAAACCTTCTTTGTCGGCATCCAGTATTGCCACAAGTGAAACTTCGGGTAAATCGAGTCCTTCACGGAGAAGGTTAATTCCAATTAAAACATCAAATTCTCCTAGGCGCAAAGAGTGCAATATTTCCGTCCTCTCTAGTGTTTCAATATCGGAATGAATATAAGCCACTTTTATTTTTTTGTCCAATAAGTGGTCTGTTAAAGCCTCTGCCATTTTTTTAGTTAGAGTCGTTATCAAAACTCTCTGATGCTTTTCCACTCTTTTATTTATTTCTTCAATCAAATTATCAATCTGGCCCTTTGTTTTTCTAACTTCAATTATGGGGTCAAGCAGGCCTGTCGGGCGGATAAACTGCTTGACAATAGCGTTGTAAGGGATTTGACGAATGGTTTTATTGTTCGAGCTTGTCGAGAACTTTGTTGGAGTAGAACTTCTCGATTCGCTTTGCTCACTCGAAGAATAAGTGGCGTTTTCGGTCGAGCTTTTTCTTAATTCAAATTCTCCTGGAGTTGCTGTTGTAAAAATTATCTGACTGGTTTTGTTATAAAATTCGTCAAAACGCAACGGCCTATTATCAAAAGCGGACGGCAGTCTAAAGCCATAATCGACAAGTGTTTGCTTGCGCGACATATCTCCGAAG
>CAYIJI010000063.1:0-4074 GCA_964363695.1 uncultured Candidatus Saccharibacteria bacterium | reverse complement strand
GTTCTTGAAAGGCGCGGCAATCTACTGGAAAGATTGCTTCGTCGCTAGCCTCACTCCTCGCAATGACAATGAGTGGTTACCACTTATCTATTATTTAAATCCTCAAACAATAATATAACCGTATACTTTTTCTACGGTCGTAGAAAAAGTATACGGTTTAACTAGCATACTAGTTAAATGAGATATCTGATTTTAATAATACTTTATTCTTAATGAATTTATACATTATTTCTTCCTCTCCCTGAATAATTTCTGAAATCATTATTGTAACATTTTTAACTATAGATAACCGCTCAGACAAAAAAACTATTTCATTTGTGCACTCATATGGATAAACGTAAACGCTTTTTTGTAGCTGCAAGAACCCCATTTCAATTAATTGGTCTCTGAATATATCCCTGTTATAATGCTTTTTTTCCGGAATATCAAAAATTATAACTCTCCATTTCTTATCCCAATGAGAAGGCTTGGGTATCTTAATTTCGTTAATTGATAGTTTGGAAACCCTTTCCAACCCAATAGGAGTAAGTTCTATAAACTTTTCCTTACCTTCTGTAAAAATTTTAATGTATCTCATCCTTCTTAAATAATTGATTTTTCGCCGAAAACCCTCCTTGTCTTTAATCCGCCAAGATTCATATTCCCAATAAGATCTCTTGTAGGGATGATAATCCTTTAGAGGATACATCGCGAAATCAACCAGCTTTAAAAGTATTTCCCTTGAAGTAATCTTTAGAGTTTCAACTTCTTCTCTTCTCATAATCGCCCCTTTCTCCAATTAATAATTTATAATATTTTTGGGGTATCTACCGCCTGATGTCTAATTAAATAGTTTGTCATCTCGACTTCGTGGGTGATTTCACGACGAGAGATATACAAATTAATGGGGTCTTAGCAGCATCAAGAGGTATATTTCTCGCCTTGAAGCTGCCCAATGGCTCGAAATGACATTTTTTAAATGTTTTTACTGGGAGACAATTGCACATCATGCATTAGATTAAAACGTACCACTTTTTCCACGGTCGTAGTTTTTTTGTACGTTTTAGTTAATTAGATATCCTTTTTTATGAAAGATAAAGATTGGGAGATTGGGAGAGTTTTCTGATTTATATTTTTGGTCTGTAGCGAAACTCATTTTAATGTTATTGTTCGAGAGTAATCGAGAACTATTAAAACTTCTCGACAAGCTCGAAGAATATAGAAACGCTACAGACTAATTTTATATTTCGCTTATTTTTTCGTTATTTTTCGTTATTTATTTCGTTTATTTCAACAACTTTATTTCGATTTTTTAATCCACTTACTATTCTGACTGAATTTTGTGTAACTTTAAAATGTTTAGCTAGAAGTTTAATAAGAGAATGGTTTGCCTGACCCTCCACCGGCTTTCCCTTAACCCAAACTTTAAAATGTTTCTTGGATCCTTGGGTCAAGCCCGATGATGACAAAGGAAGAGTCTCTTGGATTTGCTCAACTTTTGCTCCCGGTATAACTTTTACTGAAATCTTCATTACTTTTATTCTTTCTCAATATCGCTTGCTCCATTTCTTATGCTTATGCTTGGTCTAGATACGCTATTCGATGATAAATTTGTACACTTTTTCTACGGTCGTAGATTTTTTGTACATTTTTTTGTTAATTGAGTTGATAAATCCAACCTAAATCCAACCTACAAGGTTGGATTTAGGTTGGATTCTAACAAAAATGAGAAATGAGGTAGGTACCAGCCAAAAAAAGCTTGATTTTGATGATTACGGTCATCTTCCGAAGAGTTCTAGTTCTCGACTGCAAAGCAGGCGGATTTCTTCTCTTAGCGCAGCCAATAACGACATTTGCTCAATGATATTTGAATTCAAGCGCTTTATTGTAAAAATACAGCATTAGCAAAGAAAATGTGACATTAAAAGTTCAGCTTGCAATCTTTGATAAAATTTGGCGAGGAAGACGGTTTATACCAATAACAGTTTCTGTTAACTGTGTCATTACTAGCATAATAAAGTATTACATAATATATAGTACTAAAAGGATAATACCCGCTACAGTATGTTTTAGATCTCTCAGATCCTGCGCCGCTGCCACTGCAGCTAGAACCATTTAAAGGATGTATAGGAGCTTTGGCCATTAGAGGTACACTATCATCTACAAAAGAACTAACCTCTCCATCACTTAATGGAGTATATGAACTGTTCTTATTGGTCTGAATCCATTGAGGGATTGCATTATAATACATCAGATGTATATCAACCGCCCTAGCCAGAGTGCCAATATCAGATTTAATTTTCGCATCCGCAGCTTTTGCCCGAGCTTTTGAAACATTTAAAATAACAACAGTCGCCAAAATACCAATGATTGCAATTACTACCAATAGTTCGATAAGCGTAAAAGCACGCTTCCTCACTACAGGCAGTTCTATAAGTGTAAATGCTCTCTTAAATCTCATGTTCCCTCCTAAAAATTATAACATAACACTGCTTTTTGGAACGCCGAAATGCTTAGACAGAAGCGTAATCACAGCCCTGTTCGCCTCACCTTCAACCGGTTTGCCCTTTACCCAAACCTTGAGTCCCCCACAAACTAGTTTGAATTTGCTCGACTTTCGCATTTGGAATAACTTTTACCGAAATCTTTTTAATTTGAGAAATATTCATAATTCATTATTCTTTTGTTCGTCCAGCGCTTCATTGACCAATTTATCAGCTTCTTTGTTTTCTTCCCGCGGGATATGAACAAATTGTATATTTAAATGAAAATCACTTAAAATAGTTTTAATTTGATCGATAAATTTCTGAATATGAGGTTGTTTTATTTTAAAATTTCCGTTAACCTGCTCAACCACCAACTTACTATCCAATCGGCATATAACCTTGCTTTCAGGATCGTTATTTTCCAAAAACCACTTACTTTTAACCAAAATTTCCAAGCCTTTAATTATTGCTCTATATTCAGCTTCATTGTTGGTTGCTTTTCCAATGCATTCTTTGTGACTGTGAATTAATTTGCCTTCCGCATCAAAAAAAACAATTCCGATCGCAGCCGGCCCTGGATTTCCTCTGGATCCTCCATCTGTATTGATAAAAATTTGCTTCATAGCCCTAGCCCGACTTTTTCTTTAACATCCTTCAATGTCTTCTGGGCCAATGGCGCAATTTTTTCGCTTCCTTTTTCCAGAATATCTATTAACGTCTTCTCATCTTTGATAATTTCATTATATCTTATTTGAATTGGTTTTAAATATTCCACGACTGCCTCGGCAAGAGAGCTTTTAAACTCTCCGTATCCTTTGCCAGCAAACTCTTTTTCGATCTCCTCTGCTGTTTTGCCCGTTACTTCGGAAAAAATAGTTAAAAGATTGGTAAGAGCCGGTTTGTCTGGGCCAGCTTTCACTTCGCTTCCAGAGTCGGTTACCGCCCTCTTGATTTTATTTCGAATTGTGTCGGCATCATCTGTTATTGCAATATAATTATAGGGCGAAGAAGCCGATTTGCTCATTTTCTTGGTTGGATCGTCAAGCCCCATTATCCGCGCTGTTTCCTTATTAATAATTGGCTCCGGAATAACAAAAGTTTCGCCGAAGTTTTTATTAAATCTCATCGCCAAATCTCTCGTAAGTTCTACGTGCTGCTTTTGGTCTTCACCAACCGGCACATGGGTTGCATTATAAAGCAATATATCCGCCGCCATTAAAGTTGGATAAACAAAAAGCCCCACGCCCGCCGAATCGCCTGTTCCTTTGACTGATTTCTCCTTAAATTGCGTCATACGATAAAGCTCGCCCATTTTGGCTTGGCAATTCAAAATCCAAGCCAGTTCAGAATGTTCTGGCCGCGATGACTGAACAAAGATTGCTGATTTATCTGGGTCAACTCCAGAGGCAATATAAAGAGCAGCTACTTCTAAGATTTTTTTTCTTAATATTTTGGGATCCTGCTGTGTTGTAATTGCATGCAAATCAACAACGCAATAAATCGACTCATCGAATTGATCGGCGAGATCAACCCACTGTTTTATGGCGCCAAGATAATTTCCCAAATGAATGTTGCCGCTAGGTTGTATGCCCGAAAAAATTCTTTTCAT
>CAYIJI010000062.1:0-4090 GCA_964363695.1 uncultured Candidatus Saccharibacteria bacterium | reverse complement strand
GAGATATTTTCAACATCAAATTTATCAAATACTTCTTTTACAATCGGACCCAATTCATCTTTCTTAGCCCGGATTATTCCAACCCCATCGAGAATTTTTTTATCGGCTTTTAAATGAGCAAAGGCCTTTTTGTCCTCCATGCTATCCAAAAAGATTGCGATTTTTTTCTCCGGCGCATATTTATCTTTTAGCTCTGACAATTTTCCGTCATATATCTTTTGCCCCTTATCGATAATTACAACTCGTTTGCAAAGCGCTTCAATGTCTCCCATATAGTGGCTGGTCAAAATCATGGTGCACTTGTTTTCTTCGTTGATTTTTTTCAAAAAACTGCGGATTGATTGCTGTGAAACAATGTCCAAACCAATGGTTGGTTCGTCGAGAAACAATACTTTCGGATTGTGAAGCAATGAAGCAACAAGTTCGCATTTCATTCTTTCGCCAAGAGACATATTCCGCAGGCGGCTGTTCAAAAAATCTTTCATGTCTAAAATCTCGACCATATTGTCTAAATTCTTTTTAAAAGTCTTCTCGTTAATCGAATACACTTCTTTCAACAATTTATATGAATCAATGGCCGGCAGGTCCCACCAGAGCTGATTTTTTTGTCCCATCACAATAGCGATCTGGCTTAAAAACTCGTTTTTTCTCTCCCAAGGAGTAAAGCTGAGGACCTTAGCATTTCCTTCTGTTGGATAAATAATTCCCGATAGCATTTTTAGAAAAGTTGTTTTGCCGGCGCCGTTTGGACCAAGAAATCCTACAAGCTCGCCTTCCTCAATCTCCAAATCAACGGCATTAACGGCAATTTTCTCTGTTTTTTCTGCTTTCCAAAAACGCGGCCATCTGTAGTCGCTTTTTGTAAACGATTTTGTTAAACTCTCGGTTTTGATCACTGTTTTCATAAAAAATCCTTTTAGCTAGAGGCACTGCCGTACTTTTTTTCACCGAGCTGCCATATTTTTTGTGCAAGCCAAGCAAAAAATATCGTTATAGAAAGCATATACATTATATGAATTATTTTTGGGGGATAAAACAATGTTCTAACTGGCAGGTAGGAAATTAGTATGATCGGAAAAACAGTTGATAATATTAACAATAAGAATTTTGGATAAATGCCGGCGGGATAACGCAAGAAATTAGTCATCCGGTCCATTAAATCATAAAGCGCTCCGGTTTTGGTAAGCCAAAAAACAGGAACAATTGTTAAAATCCGGAGGATATAATAAAGCACAAAAGCAACAGAAGCTAATACAAAAAACCAAACGTAATTCATGACAGTAATTTGGATGCCGGAATGGCCGGCCGCATAAATCATCAACCCTATTTCATAAATAAGGGCGATCAAAGTATAGAGGCGGGGGCGGCTGATCGAGACTAGAATCATTGAATTAAAAGGCTTTGTTAAATAAAAGTCGTAATCTCCCAAGCGAACCATCTCGTTTGTCATTGAGCCCAGCCCTTTTTTGGTCCAACTGCTGTGGAGGGTTCCGATCGCTTTAGCAAAGGCAAAAAGAAAAATTACCTGATAAAAATTCCAACCTGAAAGGGTCAGTGTATTCGCAAAGATGACCTGAAAGAAGATGAGAGAGACTGTGATGTCGATAAATTGGATTAGAATATTAACCATAATAAAGCCTCTGATTTTAGAGTCTCTAATGAAGGCATTACGCAACAAAATCAAATTGATTCTCAAAAATTTAGTCATCGTCCCACTCCTGTGTAGAATTTTAATCCCTTTTTGTATGAGAAATGAAAAATAGAATAGAAAAGAAGCGACCATGCCATAATTAAAATCCACGACATTAGAATCTGGTTTACAGTTAATTTTCCTAGAAAAATATTTGCAGGAACGTAATATAAATATTTAAACGGCAGTACTTCAAAGAGAAATCTTAAACCTTCTGGAAGAAAAGCGATTGGGAAAAATCCTCCGGCGAAAAAAATCGCAATATAATTTACTAATTCAATCGTTCCTTCTTGATCGCCGTATTTAAAAACAAGGGTATGGAATATTAAGTTGAAACAGATATTTAAAAAGAAAGACAAGAGCAAAGTTACGATGAATAATACTAAGTTTAATGCGCTGGGGAGAGCGATAAATTCTCGGGTAAAAAAGTAGATTAAAGCAAAAACAGGGATTGCCATTAGAATGACTAAGAACCGCTCCGTTATTGCATCGATGATATAGACGATGGGGATGCTCCATGGTTTAACTAAGTCGTTGCTAAAGTAGCCGGTCCAAACTGTCCAATTCAAATATATTGACTGAGCCACATCAAATTTAAAGATAAATTCAGTAACAAAGTAATAGGTGATAGTGCTGGTTATTGTATAGGATTGGATCGACTCAATGTTGTTTTTCGAATATATCGTCGTCCAAAGAGTAAAAAATATAAAAAACCAGATAATATCCGTTATCAGCCTAATACCAAAATTGGCTTTGTATGCGGTGTTTAATTTGAAGCTAGATTTTAAATAGGCTAAATATTTTTTCATTCTGAGATATATCTTACCAAAATTATCAGTCGGAGACTAGGCGGAAAAAGGTGTCAATTTTAGACGGTCGTTTAAAATTGACACCTTTTTACTTTGTATTTTGAAAGACAACTCCTAAAGGGATTTGGACAGCATCATGTTCGCTATGATTGTATATAAACATCCTAAATCACCTAGCAATTTACAAATAATGAGATTGTATATTTTTAAATATTGTAACCACTCACTGTCATCCTGAGTGAAGCTTGCGAAGGATCTAGTGAAACGATCTAATAGTAACGCTTCGCCCCACCAAGGGGCCCCTCTGTGGGGCTGGATTCTTCAGCCTAAAGTCGGCTTCAGAATGACGATACAGTGAGTGGTTACTAAATATACTATTGCTAAAAAATAGCTTTAGTGGTATAGTTTGACTACCGGCGCTTTTTCCGGAATCTTTCTGTTGGAGGTCTGGACAATTGAAAAGGTTGATGTCGGTAGTATCGTTGGCCCTGCTACTAGGTTTACTGGTAGCCACCGGAGCTGTTTTGGCTGAGGAGAGAACCGGAGCGATGCAAGACAGCAGCACGAGCGGAGTCAAGGCAAGCACTCCGCCAAGGCTCAAGATTGCTATTCTACCCTTTGTGGTAGAAGGTGCCAGAGAAGGCACAAAGACTGTTATGCCAGAGCTTTACAAGTCCGTCTTTGAGACAGCCGGATTCGACGTTACGATGGGCGTGCCAGTTGAGCAGGCGGAGCAGAAACTCAACATTCGCAAGGAAGGTGTCCCGACAAGCAAAGAGCTTTTAGACATCGGCCAAAGTTTGGGAGTGGACTACGTTTTGTTTGCCTCCCATAAGTTCAAAACAAAGCGCGTCTGGGTTACTCTTTTGCCTCGGGCTCGCTCTGAGTTGACGCTTAATCCGATGATAGTTAATGTTAAGGCGAAGGAAATTGTGTACTCGCCGAAGGACAAGGTCGGATATGTGCGCGGTGGCAGCAATCTCCAGACCGGAGTGGGGTTGGTTGTTTACTACCCGGTTGGTCTTTTTATGGGAGGCAACCTTGGCAAGGTAGAGAAACAAACGTCGGAGAATACGATTCGCTCCGCGTACGAGGACTTCTTCCAGAGTCTTATCGAAAAGAAGACCAAGATCGAGTGACGAGATTTCGTACGTATCCAAACTGAGCCCCTTCGAATCGGAGGGGCTCTTAATGTACAATAAAAAATCGCTCCCGCCCAGACTTGGGCGGGAGCGAGGAATAGTTCTGTGCTCACAATCCTTCTCCTATATTCTCAATTAGGCTCTCGACGCCACTTTGGCTATCCACTAAACTAGAGTGGCCGCCCATAAGGGATTTTCTTGTAACGGAGCCAGTGGTGAAGGTCTCAATGTTTGTGTTTTGGGCGAGTGCACTCTCATTGCTGACGAAGGGGTCCAGCCATGCGGAGACGAAGCAGTAATTGACATTGCTTTCGTATCCGTTGTAAACACTTAAACGTTGAACCACTTCACTGCTTCGGACCAGCTCCTGCACGGCCGGTGTGTCAACCAGAGGAAATCCGCCAGCGACTGGTGTGTTGAAAAACCCTTCCTCCAACCCACTTATGAAA
>CAYIJI010000061.1:0-4094 GCA_964363695.1 uncultured Candidatus Saccharibacteria bacterium | reverse complement strand
GAATTCTTCGTATTTGAGCGGGTAAACAGTATCGCCAAGATATGTTGGAATGTATATGTATGTACAGATAGCTAAAACAAAAACCGCTGCCCCAGCCAAAATGTACCTAGCCAATGCCCTCTTCTTGATCATAAGCTTTATGATTAAATTATTAGCCTCAAAAACAATATATCATATATTTATTTAATAAAAAATATTTTAAATGTTCTATGTAAAAAAAAGACCAAACGGTCTTTTTTTTTGGTGCCCGAGGTCGGACTCGAACCGACACGGTTTTTTAGGCCAAAGGATTTTAAGTCCTTCGTGTCTACCATTCCACCACTCGGGCTAAGCTATTTGCCAAATTTTATTGACTTGTTTAATCTGACCAGAAAAACTAAATCCGGCTGCTTTTTTGTGTCCGCCCCCGCCTAGCAAATCAGCCAATTTTGACACATTGACAGAGTCTTTTTCCGTTCTCAAACTGCCTCTAATTTTACCATCCGCAGTCTCATAAAGCAAGAGCGCAATCTGTGTTTCAGGAATAGCATTTATTAGATTAACTAGCCCTGATACCTCTTCGTCCGATGCATTTAACTTTTCGATCTCTTCTCTTAGAAGAAAAGTGGATGCTATGCCGTATTTCTCATTTAAAAGAAGACGGTTTAAGGCAATCCCCCAAAGCTTTAGCCTGTTAATCGAGTTTGAATGTGAATTAGAAATGCTCTCCGAAATTATTTTAAGCTTCGCGCCTTTGTTTAATAATTCAGAAACTGCCGTTAAAACAAAAGCGGAGGTATTGGTGTGCTGAAACCCGCCGGTATCGTAAAATATTCCTGTTAATAATGAGGTTGCAATTATAGGGGTAATTTTCCAATTCAACCCACTTAAAATCTCAAAAACCAGCTCAGAGCTCGAAGATGCCGAGTCATTTACATAATTAATGGTTGCGCATTTCCACAAATCGTTTTTAGGATGATGGTCAATGTTTACTAAAGGGATTCCTCTCTCTCTAATTTTTAATATGCGGTCCGGAAAACCCGTTCTTCTTAAATCCCCATTGTCGAGAAGAACAACCGCATCAAAGTCACCAATCAAAAAATCTCTTTTAATTTGCTCCGCCCCGGGCAAGAATGAGAAAATTTTTGGAATCTTGTCGATACAAACCATCGAAGTTTTTTTGCCATTATTCTTTAGCGCTTCATTTAAAGCCAAAATTGCGCCAAGAGCATCGCCGTCGGGCTGCTCATGGCAAATTAAGAGAAATTTTTCTCCTTCATTAAGAATATCTTTGAGTTTAGAGAAAGAACCCATTATATTAAATCCGAAATCCGAATGTCGATCTTCGACAAGCTCAGATCGCCCTGAGCGATAGTCGAATGGGCGAAATCCGAAACAAATTCGAATTTTCAAAATTAAAATGTTTTAAACTTTTGGTCATTAGAATTTATGTAACTGCTCACTCGCCCTTCCTTTGTCATCCTTGGGACCGGCGATGCGATTTGAGAGTGGTGCCCGGGGATCCACGTGGTCATTTCTGGATTCCCGCCTTCGCGGGAATGACGACGAGTGAGCAGTTTCGAATTTATGATTTGTTTCGAGTTTCGTGCTTAGTGCTTCGAATTTTTATGAAGCCTTTAAAATTACATTCATCCGCTCTTCTTCAGGCAATTCCGATTTTTTAATTTTAAGAACTTCGGTTTCTCCGTTTGTGATGCCTTCGCTCTTTTTGAATTCCATTAAATCAGAATAAAGCATTGGTATCACAACCTTTGGGTCGATCTTAGAGACTAGACCTAGTGCTTTTTTGGTAGGAAGCGAGCCGTCTTCGCCAAGAGGAATGAACAATATATCCACATCCCCGATTTCCTTCGCTTCTTCTTCGCGTAAATCATGGGATATCTTGCCAAGATAGCATAGGTTTATCTCATCAGCCCTAATTACGTATATAGTGTTCCCATTGTCTGCTATGCCTTCAATAGAGATACCGCTTTTTTCGTATTCTCCCGGTCCGGGCAAAGGAAAACCATTGATACTTACCTGATATCCAAGCTCAATTCTTGCCTCTTTTGACCTGACATCAAATTTTTCCTTACCTAAATATTTTATTTGCATAAAACCTCCTCATTATTGTCATCCTGAACGATGTGCTTTGAAGCGAAGGATCTAGCGAAGTGATTAAATTAATTTAATACAATATATCGTTTCACTAGATTCTTCAGCCTAACATCGGCTTCAGAATGACAGGTTAACAGTACCCGTCATTATGATTGACTTATGAGATAAAATTACTTCTTACTAGCTTTTTTCTTGGCCTTTGGCTTCTCTTCTTCTACTTCTGCTTCATCAATAGTTGCTTCTGGTTCCACAGCTTTTTTCTCTTTCTTGCCATCCGTAGCTTTTGCGGAAGACTCAACCTTAAGACTCAAGCCCAATCTATGGCTGTCCGGCTCAATAGAAATGATTTTAAATTGATATTCCTTGCCAAGTTCAACAATTTGACCCGGATCAATAATATGGTCGCTTGAAAGTTCTGAGATATGGACCAAACCGTCAATTTCTTCATCCAGTGAAACAAAAGCGCCAAATGGAGTAATTTTCGTAACTTCGCCCTTTACAACATCTCCAACTTTGTACTTTGAAGCTGCTTTTACCCAAGGATCCGGCAATAAACGCTTTATTGATAGAGAAATCTTGCCGTCATCGACTGAGATAATCATTGTATCCACTTGGTCTCCGACTTTGTAGATTTTACTTAGATCAGTTACTCTGCTCCAGGAAACCTCTGAAATATGGACCAAACCTTCAATTTGAGGGTCAACGCTAATAAATAATCCGAAATCAACTATTCCCGTAATTTTACCGGTTACCTTGTCACTAACATGGTATTTATCGATTTTCGCCTTAACTTCTGTTGCCTTAACTGCTTTTTCTGAGAAGATGAGTTTGTTTCCTTCTTTATCGCAGTTGATTACTTTAACATTTACTTCCTGCCCAATAAATCTTCTCAAACGATTAAGAATTTCATCTTTATCTCCGCCTGTAACTCTCGGATAATTGGCTGGGGATAGCTGAGAAACCGGCAAGAAGCCTTGAATTCCGCCGAGTTCGGTCATTAGGCCGCCCTTGTTTGCATCGGTAATTTTTATTGCCACAGGCTCGCCTGTCTCAAACTTATGCTGGAGATCAATCCAGTACTTTTCCCTATCTGCTCTCTTCATTGAAAGAACTACATTTCCAGCATCATCTTCCATTGAGATTACAGTACAATATGTCTTGTCGCCGACCTTGAGGCCCGTCTTGGTTGTAATTTCTTTTTCTGGGATAAAACCGAGAGACTGCCCGGCAACATCAACCCATATTCGATTTCCACCCACAGCCAAAATAGTAGCCTCAACAGTATCACCTTCAGAAAAAGGCAAAAGGTTGTCGCCTAATTCTTTAATAAGATCTTCCATTGATTCTTTTCTTTTTTTCACTTCCACAACATTCTCTTCTGTCATAACTTTTGATTCTCCACCCCGCCGCATTACATTAATTATAAAATATTTTTTTGCTTACCAGCTTACTTGCTTACTAGCTTATACGCTTATTGCTTACTTGCTTACTTGCTTACTTGCTTGCTTTTCGGCAGATATTTGTTATATCTTGCTTCAATCTTTTTTTGTTCTCTAAACTTTGGTACGTACCGGAATGTCCAAATACTGTTAAATCCAACAGAAATGAACAACGCAAGGAATAGAAGAATCAGGATAAATCTGGATCCAAAGTAAGGCAGCTCTTCATACCTAAAAAAAAGATAGAAGAACCCTAAAATACCGATTGCTAGGAAAGACGTAAAATACCTTCCTGCAACTTTTCTTAACTCTGGATTGCGCGCCAGTTTAGCAAAAATAGCAAAAACTATCAGCATCCCGAAAAGCGCAATCAGAGGAATGTACAATCTACTCTCACTAGGTACATTCTGATTAAAAAGATAATCTTTTGAAAAAAATTCTGTTATCGTCATAATTTTATTGGCTGCGCCACGTGATCGCAAAGCGATTTTACGTGGCTTGCCACGATTTTACGTGGTGGGCGAAAGAGGACTTGAACCTCCACGGGGTTTCCCCCAC
>CAYIJI010000060.1:0-4342 GCA_964363695.1 uncultured Candidatus Saccharibacteria bacterium | reverse complement strand
AATCGAAGGCAAGCTTGCAGTCTGGGATGACAACAGGGGGCAGTGAGTGGTTACTGCACAGGCTGTTGACTTTAGTAAGAAATTATGTTAAATTCTATAAAGAAATATGTCGAAAAATGATGCAATTGAAATGACTGGAAAAGTCACAGAAGTATTACCTGATTCTAAATTGAGGATCGAGTTGGAGACGGGTCACGCAGTCTTGGGCTATCTCTCTGGAAGAATGATTAAGAACCGTATTCAGGTTATGGCCGGCGACAATGTGATTGTCGAATTGACTCCCTACGATTTGTCGAAAGGGAGAATTGTGAGGCGTTTGAATCCGGAAAGAAAAGGTAATTCTCGACCGTAAAGAGCATCTTGGGGGGAGTTTTTAATTTTGTAAGAAAGACGTTATACAAATGAAAGTTCAGGCATCGGTAAAAAAAATCTGTGACAAGTGCAAAATTATCATCAGAAGCAAAAAGGGCAAGTCAAAGCGCGTAAGCTCGAAAAAGCGCTTATTTGTCATTTGCCAAAATCCCAAGCACAAACAAAGACAAGGTTAAATAATAAGTAAATCAGTGAATCGGTGAATCAGCGCTCAGTATATAACGACTGACGACTGACAACTGAGAACTGACAACTAAAAATTATGGCAAGAATCGCTGGCGTAAACATCCCAAATGAGAAAAGAGTCGAGATCGGACTGACTTATATTTTTGGTATCGGACTGACAACAAGCAAAAAGATTATTACCCAAACTAAGATCAATCCAGATACACGGGGTAAGGATTTAACCGAGGCAGAGTTGGAAAAAATCAGAGAGTTCATAGGAAAGACAATCCGGGTTGAAGGCGATTTAAAAATGGAAGTTACCCAAAATATCAAACGCTTGAAAGAAATAAGCGCATATAGGGGAACACGTCATACAAAAGGTTTGCCTGTAAGAGGGCAGAGGACTAAAACCAACGCCAGAACAAAAAGAGGTAGAAAAATTACAGTTGGTTCCGGTAGAAAACCTTCAGCACAAAAGACATAATATTAAAGGAAATTCCAACACAGATCAATATTGATGCTTGACACTAGATGCTAGAGACTAGAATTTGAAATTAGAAGTTAGACATTCGAACTTCAACCTTCCAGTCTCAAGATCAAATTTCCAGTTTCAAGAGTCTAGCCTCAATAATTAGAAGATCAGCGTTGGAAATACATTGGAAAAAACATGGCCAAAGAATCAACAAAAAAATCTGTTAAAAAAGTAGTTCGAAAAAAAGCTAAAGCTTCAGTTTTTGCTGGCAATATTTATGTTCAATCGTCTTTTAATAATACGATTATTTCAATCACGGATGAGATTGGGAATGTAATAGCGTGGGCTTCTTCCGGCTCGATTGGTTTTAAGGGGGCAAGAAAGTCCACTCCTTATGCCGCTCAGCTTGCAGCTGCTGCAGCTATTGAAAAAGCAAAAAGTAGAGGATTTACGAAAGCGAAAGTGTTTGTGTCTGGAGTCGGTTCGGGAAGAGAATCAGCTGTCCGCGCCATCACCAATACTGACATTGAAGTAGCATCGATTAAAGACACTACACCAGTCGCTCACAATGGATGCCGAGCGAAAAAAGCTCGAAGGGTATAAAAACATACGAAAGGCGAATATAACGAATAAAGCGAATTAGTTATATTAGCCATTAGCTTAATTAGTAATTTGTATTGAAAATGATAAATGCTTGCAAAAAATGTAGAAGAGAGGGAGAAAAGCTGATGATCAAAGGCGATCGTTGCCTTTCTCCAAAATGCGCCATGGTAAAAAGAGCTTATGCTCCAGGACAACATGGGCAGGGTTCGTTTTCCAAAATGAGTGAATACGGCAAGCAATTACGTGAAAAGCAAAAAGCAAGACGCATATATGGCATTGGGGAAAATCAATTTGCCAATTATGCTGATAAAGCCGGAAATACTGAAGGCAATACCGGAAATAATTTAATGAAGTCATTGGAAACAAGGTTGGACAATGTCGTCTATCGGTTGGGTTTTGCAGTTTCACGCTCCCATTCAAGACAAATGGTTTCCCATGGGTTGATTTTGGTTAACGGGAAGAAAGCAAGTATTCCATCTTATCATCTCAAGGAAGAAGATGCTGTCGAGCCTAAAAACAAGGCTCTCTACGAGGATTTAAAGAGTTCAGGTATTCCTACATGGATTGAGTACGATGCCAAAAAAACTTCCGGTAGAATCAAGCACATTCCGT
Organism: uncultured Candidatus Saccharibacteria bacterium; assembly: GCA_964363695.1. Classification (GTDB taxonomy): domain Bacteria; phylum Patescibacteriota; class UBA1384; order XYA2-FULL-43-10; family 1-14-0-10-43-13; genus JAMCZZ01. The sequence goes on along the minus strand of CAYIJI010000060.1, from coordinate 2,118 downwards.
CTCGAGAAGAGATCGACACTACTGTAAATGAAAGCTTAATTATTGAATTTTATTCTAGATAATCCGCCAGTCGGCGGACGAAGGAGACAAAAAAATGGAAAAAATTGGCTTGCCTAAAATTTCAGAACAAAAAATCGATAACAATCACTCCAGGTTTATTATCGAGCCATTGTATCCAGGTTATGGCCCTACTATCGGAAACTCTATGCGAAGAGTTCTGTTGTCCTCAATTATGGGCGCAGCAGCAACTTCGTTTAAAATTGATGGGGTTAACCACGAATTCAGCCCAATAGAGCATGTAAAAGAAGATATGATTGAATTGATGATGAACATCAAAAAAGTTAATTTCAAGTCATTTTCAACTGAGCCTGTCATTCTTGAGCTTTCGAAAAAAGGCCCGGGCGAAGTTAAAGCTTCGGACTTCAAATCTAACAGCAATATTGAAATTGCAAATCCAGAACAACATATTGTATCGCTTGATAACAAAGCAAATTTCCGAATGGAAGTCATTGTTGAGCATGACCGAGGATTCCGTCCAGCCAGCGTTGCTGCTGGAGAGAAGAAAGAAATCGGTCAGATTGCAATCGACGCTTCTTTTTCCCCGGTTGAACGAGTTAGTTTCTTTGTTGAAGATACCCGTGTCGGCCAAATGACAAACTTCGACAAACTGATCGTTGATCTTATTACCACTGGAACTGTCACCCCTGAATATGCTCTAAAAGAGGCTTCAAAAGTGTTGGTAGATCACTTTGAATCAATAATGAACGATCAGACATTTGATCTTGAAGTTACGGAGCCTTACGGGAAAGAAGCTGAAGAGGTTGTGGAAGAAGAATTTGAGGAGCTTGGCGATGAGGAAAGCAAGCTTATAGATCTTGACGGTAAATTGAAGATAGAAGAAGCGGGGTTTTCTCAGCGGACTACAAACGCTTTGATTAACGGGGGAATTAAAACAATCGCAGGGCTAAAAAGATTATCTCCGTTGAAAATTGAAGAAATCAAAGGCCTTGGTAAAAAAGGAATAGACGAGATCAAAGACAAGTTGAAATAATTAAAAAATGGACCACTAACATACGAACCACTAAACACTAGATAAATTTAGCTTAAGATTGGTTGCCTTCCCCGTTCGCTGTTCGTTTGGTTCGCCGTCCATTCCTAGTTGGGATACTATGAGAAAATTAAGTAGAAAAAAATCAAATAGAGAGCATATGATAAAGAACCTAGCGGCTTCTCTGGTTTTATATGAATATATCGAAACTACTGAATCAAAGGCTAAAGATGTCAAAAGCTATCTAGAAAAGATTCTTGCCAGAAATAAGGAAAATGGACTTTCTGAAAAGAGAAAAGTTTTCCAATCTTTTTTCGGTAAAAATGCCGCCCAGAAAATCATCAACGAGTTGCTATTAAGATACGAAGGACGAAATAGCGGTTTTACCAGAACGTATCGTTTAAAAAACCGATTGGGCGATAATGCGGAAATGATGAGAATCGAATTAATCGACAAGAAAGTTTTTGTAGACAAGACAACCCCATCAAAGGAAACAGCAGATGATACAACAGAGGTTGCCGTTAAAGAAGCTACTGATCAAAAAACCGTTTCCAAAGGATAAATAAATGAAAACAAACAATCAAAATAGAGAATGGTTTATATATGACGCCAAAAGCGAGGTTTTGGGCAGGCTTTCTACAAAAATTGCTGACTTGCTGAGAGGTAAGAAGAAAGTTTCTTTTATTAATAATGCGGATGAAGGTGACTACGTAGTTATTATTAATGCAGAGAAAATCGTTTTGACTGGCAAAAAAGAAGAACAGAAGCGTTATTACAAACACACTGGATACATCGGCAACCTTAAAACCAAAACAGTGCCCGAGCTTCGAGAAAAGACGCCTGAGAAGATTATCGAAAATTCAGTCTATGGTATGCTACCAAAAAATAAGCTGAGAGATCAATTTATGAAACGGTTGAAGGTTTATGCCGGAAAAGATCACCCTCATCAAAACGTTAAATTCATTAATCAAGAATAATTAATAAGAAATTCCAACACAGATCTATCACACAGATGGACGCAGATGAAGATTAATTGATGCTTGACACTGGATACTAGAGACTAGAATTTG
>CAYIJI010000059.1:0-4413 GCA_964363695.1 uncultured Candidatus Saccharibacteria bacterium | reverse complement strand
GTTTTCGCGTATTTTTTTATACTTTTAGCGTTACGGCAATCGGTTTCAAGCAGTATTAACCCTTTTGGGGCGATATGGCCTCTTGCTTGTTCTAAAAACTTTTTAATAATTTTCGCACCATTATCATCGGCAAAAATGGCATTTTGCGGTTCAAAAGAAATATCTTTATTGATCGTTCCACTAGATTCTTCGCGGAGTTTACACTGAGCTTGCCGAATGTGCTCAGAATGACTATAAAAAGATTGCGACCTGCTCGGCTGTATTCTGTTATCTGAATTCTGAATTCTGGTCTGGGGGACGTAGGGTAGGTTGGCAATAATCAGGTCGAATTTTTTATTTAAAAACCGGTTGGAAAATAGATCGGAAATATAAAATTTCACATAATTATCAACTTTATGGAGTTTTGAATTTTTTTTAGCGACCCCTATCGCCTGCTTGCTAATTTCTACTCCGTAGAAATTGGTTGATAGTCGATAGTCGATAGTTGATAGCTCTTTGGCTAAAGAAACGATAATGCAGCCCGAACCGGTTCCCATATCTAATATCTTAACCGTGTCATCCTGAGCGTTAGTGAAGGATCTAGGCCGAAGGCCGCACGCTCCGCTGGATTCTTCACCACTAAATTCGGGTTCAGAATGACGTTTTTTGATGAATTCAAGCCCCCTCTCAACCAGCCACTCGGTCTCGGGGCGCGGGATCAGGACATTTTTATTTACAATAAAATCGTTGCCATAAAATTCTTTATGACCCAAAATGTAGGCGATTGGCTCCCCTGTTTTCCGTCTTCTAATATAACGGCGAAAACGGGAATATTGCGCATTTGTAATCAAATAGTCAGAGTGAGATAGTAAAAAAACATCGTCTTTTGATGCAGCTTCCATTAAAAGTAATTTAGCATCAATTTCTGCTGATTTTATGCCGGCATTTTTTAGTTCTGTTATTGATCTAACGAGGAGTTGTTTGATATGCATAGTAATTTAAAATTTAAATTCAATTTAAAAATCTTAATTTAAAATGTTTTAAACATTTGATCATTAAAAATTGAATTTAAATTTTAAATTATAAATTGAAAGTTAAGCTTGTGAAGCAAGCTTAAGGGCTTGGTCTTCATTTATAAGAGCAGCAATCATTGGCTCAATGTCCCCGTTCATAACTTTGGGCAGGGAATGCCAAGATTGATTGATTCTATGATCTGTAACTCGATCTTGAGGAAAATTGTATGTTCTGATTTTCTCCGATCGATCACCTGTTCCAATTTGGGATTTTCTAGCGTCCCCTCTTTCTTTTGCCAATCTTTCTTCTTCTGCCACAAGAAGCCGTGAACGCAAGATGCTTAAAGCCTTAGTTTTGTTCTTTAGTTGGCTTTTTTCATCTTGGCAGCTTACAACTAATCCTGTTGATAAATGAGTTATTCTTACGGCAGAATCAGTCGTGTTAACTGATTGGCCTCCAGGCCCAGAGGAGCGAAAAACATCAATTCGAATCTCTTCGGGCTTAATTTCAATATCCGCTTCTTTTGCCTCAGGCAAAACCGCGACAGTTATTGTTGACGTATGGATTCTTCCTGATTTTTCTGTTTCAGGCACTCTTTGCACTCGGTGAACTCCACTTTCATATTTCATCTTGGAATAAACTTTATCACCTTTAACACTAAAAGCCATATATTTTATTCCGCCGACTCCGGTTGTTTGCGATGACAAAATACCAACTATCCAGCCCAGGGTCTCGGCATAGTGAGAGTACATTCGAAAGATTTCTGCTGCAAAAAGTTCTGACTCTTCTCCTCCTGCGGCAGGACGTATTTCGATAATTACGTTTTTATCATCCAGAGGATCTTTGGGTAGAAGTTCAAATTCAAGCTCTTTTTCAAGAATTTGTCTTTCATTTTCAAAACTAGTTAATTCTTCTTGCGCAATTTCTCTTAAATCATCATCATTGCCTTGCAAGATTTCTTTATTTTCTTTGATATTTTTTTCTAAAACAAAAAACCGTTCGATTTTCTTGGCAAAATCTTCAGACGCTGATTTTTCTTTAGCTAATTTTGCATAAAGAGCAGGATCGCCTTGAACAGCGGGATCATTAAGCTTGTTCTCAAGTTCTTTATAATTATTTAAAATTTTTTGTAATTTTTCGTTCATAATTTTATTAATTTATCAATTCACATTTATCATTGATCATTTATTTGCCATTTAAATATTTACCAATTGATTGAATGATAAATAAAAAGGCCAGCTCAATTATATCAAAATTAGCTGGTCTTTAATATTGCTAAACAGTTATTTGTCAGATTCGGCTTCTTTCCCGACGATTTCGTGTCGGGACTCCGGCTGCAACGTCAGAGCTTTCTTGGTTTCTTCTACAACTTCGCCTTTTATTTTTGGAGCGTTTTTAACGGCCTTGGCTTTATTCGCAGCTTCCATTCTAGCTTTGAATTTGTCTACTCTTCCGGCAGTGTCGACAAGTTTTTGTTTGCCGGTGTAGAAAGGATGGCAGTTTGAGCAGATTTCAACCTTGATTTCTTTTTCGATCGAGCCAACTAAAAAGGTTGCGCCGCAAGCGCACTTTACATTCGCATCTTTATGGTATGTTGGGTGAATTCCTTGTTTCATTTCATTCTCCGATTGAATTTACTCAGTAAGATTAACATAATATCGGTTATGAGTCAATATTGCAGGATTGATTATGTCGCTATAATAAAGAAAATGGCCGGCTCACAGATGAGCCGGCCGCGATACATGATCAAGCATCTTTCAATGGTCGATTGAGAAGATTTTCCATGGCTTTTTTTGGGGGTAAGCCACGAAGTACTTCACTGACTGCCTTACAGATCGGCAGATGTGAATATGGCCACTGAAGGATATCTAGCGCTCCTACGGTATGTATTCCTTCAACTGTGCCGATGCTTTGCTCCAGCTGATCTCGCGTGACCCCGCTTGCCAGAAGAATTCCGGCTTGACGGTTATGTGAGTGAGGTGAGTAGGCAGTGCCCATCAAATCAGCAAGGAATGAGGATCCGTCGGCGAAGGTTTCAGCATGAGCATCTCGTATACAGGCGAATCTGCTAATTTCTCTGGCTCCGCGAGAAATTAAAGCAGCAAGTGTCATCTCGTCAAAGCCCATACCATAGGCGATGCCACAGGCAATGGCAATGACGTTTTTGAGCGCTGCGCCAATTTGACCGCCTTTCAGGTCGGAAGAGGTGTAGCAACGCATCAATTTGATAGGCAGGCTATCGCGAACCATTTCGCCCAAGTTGCGGCTTGCGCAGTAGACTGTGCCGATTGCCGGCGATCCGTTAAGAATACCTTCCGGAAAGGCTCCGCATGCAAAGTAAGCATAGTCTCTGAAAAGTAAGTCGGTAGGCAACACAAGGTCTCTTCCGAGACCACAGTATAGTGCCTTAATTGCCATAACGATGGGAACCTCGATCTTCTGAAGTTCCCACTGAGTATTGCAATCAACCAAGTTCTTACCGGGAACGGCGACGAAAATGAGTTGGCAGCCTGTGAGCTTGTCTTTGTCGAGAGTTAGTTCTATCGACTCCAGCAGTTGACTTAGCCTCGTGTCTGTGACCGCATGGGTATTTAAGCGTTTGATATCACTTGAGAGGCAGAAAACAATCGTCTTATGTCCAGCAGTTTGGACAAGGTGTGCTAAGGTGCAGCCCCAACGTCCGGCGCCGATTACTCCGATTTTCATTTACTATCCTCCTGATCAGAATCATTTGTTAGAGCGGAAAAGAGAGTTGGCTCGGAAACTCTGGAAGAAATGATCTCAAAGCCCTCCCTCTCAGCCACCTCAAGGAAGAAGTTAACATCTTCACGTCGGATGCGAGCACCTCGTGAGGCATGAGAAAAGTCATTGGCCAGAGCCATTAATATTCCCTGAACCAAGCAAGCTGGCACCAATTCAATCTTTACGCCATCTTCGAAAACATGGCCGAAATGGAGATCGGTCTTGCACTGCGATTTTCCAGGCATCTTGATTAGCCCGCTTCTAAATAGCCGGATATCTGGTCTAACCTCGGCCACTTCATCAAGTACATCCGGTGGTACCGAAACGTCGATAACTAAGGCATCCTTTTTGAGCAGATGGGCATTCTGAGCCGTTAAGAGCTTGCCGGCATTGGTATTGAAGATGACAATGTCAGCTTCTCCAATGCGAGCAAACTCCTCGCTTGAGGTATATGTCTTAGCAAAGTCAGCTAAATCATCGATCTTACGTGAGTCCCTAGCAAAGGCTAGGATTTCGCCCACCTCATCTCGAAGATAGTTGACGGTACCGTGACCGATTATTCCGCTTGCCCCAAAATTAGCAACCACTGCTTGTTTAAGGGGGATTGTCGACTCTCTTCGAATCACGGTGACAGTGGCACCAATAGTGAAAGCAGCGCCGTTGTCTATAGTAATGGTT
>CAYIJI010000058.1:0-4549 GCA_964363695.1 uncultured Candidatus Saccharibacteria bacterium | reverse complement strand
AACAGGAACCATGGGCCCGCGGCCAAGCCGTCGGGGAAATCTTCTCTATTATATTATTTCTGGATTCCCGCCTGCGCGGGAATGACAGCAAAGGGAGCAGGAATGACAGCAATAGAATAATCAAATCGATAAAGAAAAAGTTCCCTTAACCAAAAGAGAAAGTATTCTTAAAATTGGTTCCATTATTGTAAACAAAATAGAATTTCCGCTTATTTGGCCATAAATAATCAAACTGAATAGAAGATAGGGCCCCATCTGCTGGTAGGTAGCTTTTGCTTCTTCTCCTAAGTAATATTCGACAAAGTGGGAGCCGTCAAGAGGAAAAATGGGTAAAATATTAAAGGCGGCAAGCACCAGATTTATATCCACAATGGTATTTAAAACCATCAATATTACCGAGGACTCAATCGTCTGACCTTGAATTAAAGCGATTCTGATCGGGATTGCAAGCAATAGGGCAAGAATAATGTTTGCTGCAATTCCTGCAATCGCCACTTTCAATTCATCTTTTTTGTTATGAAAATTCCTTGGATTAATCATAACAGGCTTGCCCCAGCCAAAGCCGGCCAAAAACAAAAAGATAGTGCCGAGCGGATCAAGATGAGCAAACGGATTAAGAGTAATTCGCCCTTCCAATCTAGGAGTAGGATCTCCGCATTTATCAGCAACAAAAGCATGGGCAAACTCATGAATTGTAACGCCGATCAATAAAGCCGCCACAAAAGAGGCAAAGTAGATCGGATTTTGTAATAGGTTTAGTAAAAGCATAATGTTTAATTTCTAAATCCTAATTTCTAACCTGCCTGCCGGCAAGGCAGGTGTCAAATAAAATAACAAACGACTAACTAAATGATAAACTTTAAATAATTTGAAATTTAGATTTTTGTTTGAAATTTGTTATTAGGATTTTGGAATTTAATCGGTTATTGTGTAACCACTCACTACCCCTGTTGTCATCCTGAGTGGAGCTTGCGAAGGATCTAGTGAAACGATCTAATAGTAACGCTTCGCCAGATTCTTCAGCCTAAAATCGGCTTCAGAATGACGATACAGTGAATGGTTACTTTCATATCTCTTGTTTATTTCTCTGTTTTCTGGTAAAATCCTTATATTGATTATATCACGTTGAGTAAATTATTGTCTATTAGGAATATTATGGCCCACTGCACAATTTGTTTAAAAAGAGCCGTGTCGGGAAATCAAGTTTCCCATTCACAGATCCATACAAAAAGAAAATTCAAGCCAAACTTGCAAAAAGTAAGTGGGGTTATTGTTTGCACCCGCTGCCTTCGAACTCTGAACAAAAAAAGTGAGTAGTTTTTGTACAATTATTGTTCGAGCTTGTGGTTCGACTGGCTCACCACCCTGAGTGAAATCGAATGGGTCGAGAACTATTGTAAAAAATAATCCGATAAAATGGATTATTTTTTTATTTGGAATAATTATACCCTGACCACTCGCTGTCATTCCCGCGTAGGCGGGAATCTAGAAACATTACGAAGAATCTACATACTGGATCCCCGTCTTCACGGGGATGACAACAGGGACAGTGAGCAGTTATACCTCCCTATATGCTTAAATATGCAGATATTTATGTCCTAACCTCTAGTTTGGGACCCCTTCTCCCAACGCCCTAATTTCATCATCGCGCTTTTCGATTTCTTTATTAAAGCAATCCTCGCACAAAATGTCTTCGCTCTTGGGCTCAAAAGATACTTCGGCTTTTTTACTGCAGACAGAACATTTGATCCACCAAGCCGGATGTTTTTCTCTTAGTTGGGTTTTATACTCTGCAGTGCAAATCTTGCAACGCTTGGGGATATTCTTTAAGCCTTTGTCCAAAAAAAACTTTTGTTCGCCAGCCGTCCAGATAAATTTTTTTCCGCAATCTTTGCAGATTAAAGTTCTGTCCTCTAAATCGGATTCTTTAATTTTAGTCATTATTCTCCTATCTTGCTTACATGCTTACTCGCTTACTAGCTTACTAGCTTGCCTGTCCTATTGTCAATCGAGGTTCAGTTTGGTAGATTAAGTTTAATGAAAGCAATGAATCTTTTTGAGTTAGATGCGACGCAAAACTCATGGGCTCATGCTTATCTTATAATCGGAAAAAACGATGAAAAGATAAAAGAGCTCATAAGCTATATTATTGAGCAAAAAAAATGCCTCCCCGCCGATATTTCGACAGTAGCGCCGGAAGACGCAAGCGGCAAAAGAGGTGAAATAAAGAGCGATCAAATTAAAAGGCTCCTCTATGAGATAAATCTCTCGCCCCTCGGCGCTTGCCGGATAGCAATTATCCATAATTGCGAAAAGCTAAACCAATCTTCAGGCAACCTTCTTCTAAAGACCTTGGAAGAACCGCCGAAACATTCAACTTTTGTTCTGCTGTCAGAAAATAGTTCAGTGCTTCCTACGATCAAATCGCGCTGCCGAGTAATTTCAATGCCATGCACTTTGGAAAAAAGCCCGGGAGACACAAATGCTTCCGCTCTGATCATTGAATCGAACTTTTTCACCGCATCTAAAAAAATCGAGAAAATTATCAAAGATAATGAAATAGAATTCTTTTTAAATGAACTTGAGCGGCACTTTCACGATAAAATGATTCAAAAAAAAGATCCTCGCTCCGCTTACGCAATTGAAGAGATTGAAAAGATTCGCAAAGACATACAAAATAATGTCAACCCAAGATTAGCTCTGGAAAATTTATACTTAATATTAGAAAAAGTTTAAAACTGCCATAAATACAGGATAAAAAAAATGGAAAAAGAAATATACATAAAAGCCAAAAGCGACAATAAAATATATAAGGCCAAGCTAGGCAATTTAGAAGTTTCGCCAGGCGATGAAATCATTTTCGAAATAGATCAAAGCCAGGATACAGGTTTTATTATCGGCAATGAGTGTGAAACAGAGTCATCCGATCAAGAAGACGGACAAACTATTAACGTCATTAGAAAATTGACGCCCAAAGATAAAGAAAAGATGGCTGAAAGAGAACTGGAAGCTAAGGAAACAGTTCTTGTTTGCCAAGACAAAATAAAAAAACACGGCCTTGAGATGAACCTTCTTGGAGCTGACCTATCTTACGACGGTAAAAAACTTACTTTTTATTTCACCTCCCCGGGTCGTGTAGATTTCCGGTCGCTCGTCCCGGATTTGGCATCGACCTTCAAAAAACTGATTCGGCTCCAGCAAATCGGAGCCAGAGACAAGGCCAAATGCTTGGGCAGCGTCGGAAGGTGCGGCCAAAAAGTCTGCTGCAGAAGATTCTTAAAAGGAGATTTGGAAAGTGTCAGCTTGGATATGGCTTACGATCAGAATTTAGGGCAAATGGGAGCAAACAGAGTGACAGGAGCCTGCGGAAAGCTGATGTGCTGTCTAAAATATGAGCTCGAATATTATCAAAAAACCAAAAAGTCCCTACCTGAAATTGGAAGCGAAATTAAAACACCTGAAGGAATTGGCAAAGTACGATCACAAAATATTTTAAAGAAAAAGGTTATGGTTGTACTTAATGAAGATGCAAAAATCGTGGAGGTTGATTGTTAGAAATTGGTATAATAATTTGCTTGGCCGCAGTTTTGTTTCTAACCCTGCACAATTTTCCTAAAACTGCCGAGGGCGGAGAGAATTTTACGATGCACAAAGAAAAAAAATCATACGATTTCATAAAAAAGCTATTTTCAAGAGAACCAAAAGATGCAAGCGACGCCATAAAGCAAGCTGTGATTGATGGACAGGAAAAGATAATTGCCCCATCTGAGACTGAATTGGTTAAAGAAAAATACAAGGAAAGCGATCCCGAGGTCGCACAACTTTTGCATGACGCAGATGTCGCTCTTGAAAAAAGCGACTTAAGGGAAGCTGAGGATTTAGCTATCCAAGTGCTTTTAAAAGAAAAGAAGTGCGCCCATGCCTATGACGTTATCGGGAACGTAGCAATGCTTCGAGGCGCATTCGATGAAGCCAAAGAGGCTTATAAAACTGCCCTTAAGTGCGATCCGGAACTAGGCAGCGCCTACTTTGGCTTAGGACAAATCTGTTTGCGAGACGAGAACTTTACTCAAGCAATTGAACATATGCAGCGGTCGGTTGTCCTTGATAGGAGCCATGCCGACTGGTACGCTGAGTTGGGACAAGCGTATATGGAGGTTAGACAATTTGCGAAAGCAGCTAAAGCCCTAAAAAGAGCAACCAGTTTAGATATTGACAATAAATCATACAAAGAACTCGCAGCCGAGGCAGAAGAAAAACAACGCGCCCACGCCTCCGCCTACCGTATGAGATAGTATGATTTATGCGTCATCCTGAACTTGTTTCAGGATCTAGTAAAACCCTATCTTTTCCCAAATATTCTCTTAATTTTGAAGCATATTCTTCAACTTTTTTGATATTGTCTGGTGTTTTCAAGTTCTCTTTCGCATAATTCATCATCGGTTTGATTGATTTCGTTCCAAAACCAAATTTTTCTTCCATGTCTTTACTAACATGTTAGCAAAAAGATAAAAGTGCAGTTGCTCACGATTAAATTACCCTCATTTAA
>CAYIJI010000057.1:0-4905 GCA_964363695.1 uncultured Candidatus Saccharibacteria bacterium | reverse complement strand
CACTAGATGCTAGAAATTAGAATTTGAAATTAGAAGCTAGACATTCGAACTTCAATCCTCCAGCCTCAAAATCAAACTTCTAGTTTCAAGAGTCTAGCTTCAATAATTAGATGGTCAGTGTTGTAATCACAAAATAGTATGTCCAGAGGAAATTCAAAAACTAAAAAACATCGTTTAGAGCCGGATTTAAAATTCGGCAGCGTTGTATTGACTAAATTTATCAACTACACAATGCTTAATGGTAAAAAGACCGTTTCACGGGAGATCGTTTACAATTCTCTTGCGATTGCCAGTGAGAAGCTAAAAGTTAAAGATAAGGAAATGGAAATTTTTGAGCAAGCGCTTAAAAATGTCGGTCCGATTTTGGAAGTAAAGAGCAAAAGAATCGGCGGCGCCAACTACCAAGTTCCGGTTGAAGTTTCCAAAGACAGGCGCAATACTTTGGCAATGCGATGGATTATTAATGCAGCCAGAGATGCAAAAGGCAGGCCAATGGCAGAGAAATTGGCAAGCGAGTTTGTAAATGCATACCATGGAGAAGGCTCTGCGATTAAGAAAAAGCAAGACACACACAGAATGGCAGAAGCAAACAAGGCCTTCGCCCACTTCGCAAGATTCTAAGTTCTCAGTAGTCAGTGAATCAGTTGTCAGTATAATATTTGAAAAAAAAGAACGGCTTTGGCCGTTTTTTTGTTGTATGAAATATTAGTAATAGGACTTACGTATTCACCGTAAATCAGGCTTTAGTCTGCTTGTTATAAGAACACGCTGAACAGGCTGTCTAAAAAGTCACATTTTAATTTTTCCAAAACTGGAAGTGTGATAAAATATCAATATTTAAGTCATATTTAATGCAATAATTGCAGAAAGCAGTAATATTAATGAGCAAAGTGGGAAGTTTTAAAATTTGACTTTTCATTTTCTGACTTTTTAGACAGCCTGTGATGCGTGGTCTACGAGGTTGAGTGTCCTAAACGCGTAAGTCCTAAGTAAGTTATATTAATACGATGCAGCTGCATCGTATTAATATAATCGGAAAGAGCATGGAGTTAAACTCTTATCAAGAATTAACGATGAACGTTTGAAGATATTCGGGTATTCTCAATTCATGAAACTAACAAGCGAAGAATTTAAAAATTGTGAGTACATTTCTCCTGGGTACACTTGCGACGGGGATAATGTTAATCCGCCTTTAGAAATAAGCGAAGTTCCGGAAAATGCCAAGAGCTTGGCATTAATTATGGATGATCCCGATGCCCCCGGTGGAACATTTGTCCACTGGCTGGTTTGGAATCTCCCGCCGGAGACCAAAGAGATCGACTGCGGAAATTCAATGCCGCTAGACGCGGTCTGCGGCACGACAAGTTTCGGCAGAACCGGCTATGGCGGGCCTTGTCCGCCGGAGGGTGAGCACCGATATTTCTTTAAATTATATGCGCTCGATATATTGCTTCTTCTGCCGGAAACTGCAAATAAAAATGACCTTCTTCAGGCGATGCAAGGCCACATTTTAGATAAAGCGGAACTTATAGGGTTATATACAAGATGATCTTAAAATGAAATTCCCGTGCCGTCGCAATATGCTAGGCACGGGAGTCAGTCGATTGTCCGTCCATAATGGACGCAGTTCGGTAGGTTGTGCCCATGAGCGGGCGGGCCTTCCAGTCAGAAAGCGGCTGGTCGGCCATTTTGATGGAATATTAGCTCTGTCAAGCAGGATGCCTGCTGATTTCTGAGCTATAGCGGGCTAACGACAGTTGAGTATCGTCGATGCACCAACACTGCCAAGCAGGAACTTCTGACCAGTTTTGGCAGCTACTAACGCCGATAATTTCCACTAAAACCACCTCTTGCGATATCGCGTTAGTATTATGCCCGTCATCAGCAGACTGAGTATAGGCAATCATAAAGCCTTCCTCCTTTCCCTCGTATTGGATTCAAAAGGATCTCACAATATATATACCACTGCCTTTTTTCTTTTACAAGAGCCAGCTTAAATTATCTCATATCACTCAGACTTTTCCTACAAATCTACGCGATCGCGTAGATTTGTAGGAAAAGTCCTCAATAAGTTACTGGTTAATGCAATGGCTGATTGAGCGTCAAATCACTTTTTTATCTGATAAATATTTTGCGATATCGTCGATAGTTAGAATACCTACTAACCGATCGTTATCCCGCACTGAAACAAAGTTAATTTTACTTGCGATCATTTTTTTGAGAGCTTGCAGGACCTCGTCTTCTTTGCTCAAGAATATATTTGTCTCAAAGCGTTTCATCACTTCATGAACTCTGGTAGTCTCATCCATTTCTTCGGCATTGCCGCGTACATCGTCCAAAGAAACAATGCCTACGACTGCATTATCCACAACAACGGGAAGGGCGGTGTAGTTGTATTTAAGAAAATATTCTTCAATTAGATCATTTACGGTTAGAAATGGACTGACCGTAATAATGTTTTTGTTCATTATTTCTCCAACCCTAACCTTCTCAAGCGCTGTTCGGATCAGCAGTTCAAGGTAGCTTTGCCCCGCTGCTTGATAGAGAAATAACCCGATCAAAACCAGCCAAATGCCGCCAAAAAAGTCGGTTGTAATTACTCGAAGCACCCCGGTAAAGATTATAGCCAGAGAAACTGCCCGTCCGGCAACTGTCGCAATCCTCGTCGACTCCTTCAAGTCCTTATTTATACTCCAGATTATAGAGCGCAAAATTCTTCCTCCGTCGAGAGGAAACCCGGGCAAAAGATTAAATATTGCTAAAAGCAAATTAATTTGAGCCAGAGTCGAGGTTAAAAGTATAAGGCTTAAGAGATAGGCATTATCTTTAATGAGCAAATATGCTAGAAAGAATAACAAAGCCAGAAAAATGCTTGTCAGGGGTCCGGCGATTGCAACCTTGAACTCAACTTTTGCGTTGAGCGGCTCTTCAAAGAGCTCGGCTATTCCGCCAAATAGAAAAAGAGTTATTTTGTTAACCTTCAGGCCGTTCCCGTTGGCTATTACCGAATGCGCCAGTTCATGAATGAGCGTGGAGGAGAAAAATAAAAGTGAGGTTATTAAGCCTAAAAAGAGATTCAACCAAAGAGAAGAGTTTGGATTGAAAGTAGGATAAAACTTAGTGGCAAGTAACCATGTAATCAAAACAAAGACAAAAAACCAAGAGTAATCGATAAATATCTCAATTCCGAATATCTTTCCGATTTTAATGCCGTTAGATCTCATGTATGATCAAGCCTAACAAAGAGAATCGCTTTAGTCCTTATTAATTCTACTAAAACCCATTTTCTCCTATCCAAGATTTACAAAAAAGAGGTAGTGATCTGTTATTTTAGAAGAAAAAGTGCTAATAATATTAAATATGGTTAAAGAAAACATTGAAAAACCTGAATTAATCTCGCCGGCTGGGGATTTGGAGAAACTAAAAATCGCTTTTTTGTACGGTGCGGATGCGGTATATGCCTCCACCCCCCGTTTTTCGATGCGGACAAGAGAGGTCGGATTCACACAAAAATCGCTCAAAGAAGGCATCGATTACGCTCACAGCATCGGCAAAAAGGTTTATTTGACGATAAATGTGTTTCCTCACTCGTCTGAAATTGAGGCTTTAAAGAAACATATTCTGGAATCAGCTAAATTAAACCCCGATGCTTTTATTGTGGCAGACCCAGGGGTTCTGGAGTTTGTGAGAGCTAATACAGAAATTCCTATCCATCTTTCAACTCAAGCAAATACAACAAACCAGTTATCGGCCAATTTCTGGGCTAAACAAGGCGTTGAGAGGATTGTTTTAGCTAGAGAGCTAAGTTTGAAAGACATTATGATTATTAGTAATCATATAAAACATGTGTCATCCCAGACTAGATCTGGGATCCATGCTCTGGATTCCCGCCTTCGCGGGAATGACAAAACTGAATGCGGGAATGACAAAAGTGAATGCGGGAATGACAAAACTGAGCTAGAGGCCTTTGTCCATGGTGCAATGTGCATGGCTTATTCCGGACGCTGCCAAATTTCCAATTACTTGACCAAGCGCGATCCAAACAAAGGGGTTTGCATTCAGGCTTGCCGTTTTAAATATAAGATGTACGGGCTGGAAGAAGAATTTAGGCCTGGCGAAATATTTCCTATTTATGAAGATGAGAGCGGAACTCATCTTTTGAACTCGAAAGACCTTTGTATGATCGATCATATCCCGGAGTTGATTGAAGCGGGAATTTCTTCATTTAAGATCGAAGGGAGACTAAAAAGTATTTATTACGTGGGAATTATTACCCGAGCTTATAGAAAAGCCATTGATCTGTATTTTGATGATCCTATTAAGTATCAAAAAGAGAGAAAAAAGCTGCTTCTTGAGGTAACTAAAACTTCTAACCGAGGGTTTACGACCGGATTTTTTCTAAACAAGCCCGATAAAGACACAAATAACTACAAAACTTCTCGTGCAAAGGCTGATTGGGGTTTTGTTGGGATAGTAAAATCGTATGATAAAGCCAGAAAAGTTGCTGTTATTGAAGCAAAAAACTACTTATCGAAGGGCAGCCAGATTGAGGTTGTGACTCCTGATCGAATTATTAAGTGCAAGATAACTAGTATGGTGCGAGAAGGTAAGGAGATTGATGTTGTACATGCAGGATATGTGTTTGAAATGCCTATTGGCACGGAAGTGCCTGAGAATAGTTTTGTGAGATTGGGGCTCAAATAAAGAAGGAGCGCTTGACCGGTGGGGGGATGTGGTCAAGCGCTCGAGGGAGAGTTGTTTCACACGACTGTTTGGTATCTGGCAGGTCGTCGCGTGAAACCGGGCAAGGTAACTATAGGATAATATGATCGTAATGTCAAGCTATGTAACCGTGAATGTTAGCAAAAAGATAAAAGTGCAGTTGCTCACGATTAAATTACCCTC
>CAYIJI010000056.1:0-5333 GCA_964363695.1 uncultured Candidatus Saccharibacteria bacterium | reverse complement strand
TTAAAAGATCCCTCCACGTTGGTCGGGATGACACAGGGGCGAGCGAGCAGTTACATATTTCGTAACCACTCACTTGAATCCACTAGCTGGCGGAGGGAATCTACTAATAGTTTTGGTATCTTACTATCGTGGATCCCCGTCTTCACTGGGAATGACAAAGGTGGAAATTACGATACAGTGAGTGGTTACCATATTTCTACTTGACATTTTATTTCTCTGTGATAATATAAATGAGTACAGCGACATAAAAGTACTAACATTAAATCAATATCTGGTGCAATTTCAGATCTGATCATTTATTGTTCGAGCATGGCGAGAAGTTTACGCTCATATTAGTTCTCACTTCGCTCGAACAATAAAAATAATAGTTATTAACTATGTTCTAAAGGTGTTTTTTTATGGATTTGGAAGAAAGCAGGGCTTCTACCAAAGACAAAATTGGAGAAGAAGCGAAGGAACTCAATAAAATAAGGGAAGAGGTTTTAGTTTGCACAAAATGTCCTCTTTCAAAGAGCAGAACAATTGCAGTTCCTGGTGAGGGAAGTTTTTCTTCTGAAATTATGTTTATTGGCGAGGCGCCGGGCGCGACAGAAGATATTAAGGGAATCCCTTTCTGTGGTGCAGCGGGAAAATTCTTGGATGAAATGCTAGAAGTAATCGGTTTAGGGCGAAGCGATATTTTTATAACAAATACGGTAAAATGTCGTCCGCCTGAGAATCGAGATCCGGAAGATTCAGAAAAAGAGGCTTGCAGGCCATATTTAGACAGGCAATTTAAAGCAATAAATCCAAAATTAATTGTTTGCCTGGGACGCCATTCAACTTCTACTTTTCTGCCTGGCGCCGGAGGAATTAGTAAACTTCATGGAAAAGCATTAAGAAGGCCCGATGGCAGAGTCTATTTGCCTCTATACCATCCGGCAGCTGCACTTCATAATGGATCTTTGCGGGAAACATTAATCAATGATTTTAAAAAGATACCTCTAATAATTAAAAAAATAAACAACACTGATCTTAACACTGATAAGACACAGATGGAACGGGAACAATTAAAATTAATATAACAAAAAATTAATCTGACAGCCTTTAGCTGTCATCTAACTATTCCGTATCAATCCGCCAGCTGGCGGACGGAATAACAAACAAGGAAAAAAATGCGAAATGAAATGAAGTCCGCCTCTGGTGGTCATTCGACTCTGAGGGAAGAGCCCTCAGGCTCAGACTCGAAGAGAGAAGAAAAAACTAATTTAAAAGTAAACGCTGAAAAAAAAGATTTTAGTACTCAAAGTAAAAAAGAACCTACTAAAGTTAGCCTAGTAGGTAATAAATTTCTAGATTCAGTCTCAAAAGAACGAAGCGAACAAAGCTCGGGAGATCATAAATTTAGAAGTCAATCTTTTAGACCGCAGCCACAAAGGCACGAAGAGCCTAGATACACGGCGCAGCAAGTCGATGGCAATAATCAGTCAAAAATGTTCCAAGAAACAAAGCTTCGAATCATCCCCTTGGGAGGTGTTGAAGAAACCGGTGGAAAAAACTGTACTGTTATTGAATATAAAGACGATATCATCATTTTAGATATGGGCTTTATGTTCCCTGATGAGAGTATGCCGGGAGTAGATTATGTTATTCCCGATGTTACTTATCTCGAACAGAATAAAAGAAAGATTAAAGGTCTTTTAATAACTCACGGTCACCTTGACCATATTGGCGCCATACCCTACGTTTTTGAAAAAATCGGATCTCCCACCATATATTCATCTCCTCTGTCGTTGGGTTTAATCAAGGGTAAATTAGAGGAATTCGGATTAGACAGGGGTGCCCGGTTAGAAGTTCTTAAGCCTGGCGATCCTGTGCTCCAATTAGGGTGCTTTAAGATCACTTCTTTCCGTCTTACCCACAGCATTCCTCAAACAATGGGTTTTGCCATTGAGACTCCAGAGGGACTATTAATCGCCACAGGAGACTGGAAGTTTGACCACACGCCGGCAGACGGCCAGCCGGCAGACTTTTCAGCTTTAGCAATGCTGGGAGCAAAAAAGCCGTTAGTCTTATTATCCGACTCTACAAATATAGAACGTCCAGGCAACTCGATTTCAGAAAAAGAAATCGAAGATTCGCTTTTCAAGATTATGGAAAGGGCAAAAAATCGATTAATTATCTCTACTTTTTCAACTCTAATCTCAAGAATACAGCAAATTCTCAATACGGCAGAAAAGTTAAACAGAAAAGTCGCTTTTGTCGGCCGGAGCATGCTTTCGACTGTTGATATCGCCATTTCATTAGAAGCATTGATCGTGCCGAGGGATACGATCATAGATGCGAAAGACATTGGCAAATATCCCGACAACAAAATTGTTATAGTATGTACAGGCTCCCAGGGCGAAGATAATGCTGCTTTGACCAGGATTTCGACCGGTGAACATCGCCAGATTAAAATTAAAAGAGGGGATCTAGTCATATTGTCTTCTTCGCCGATTCCCGGCAACGAGAGAAGCGTATCCAGCCTTATGGACAATTTATTTAGAGCGGGAGCGAAGGTTGTTTATCAAAAACTAATGGATGTCCATACATCGGGCCATGCTAACCAAGAAGATATAAAACTGATGCTTGCTTTAATCAAACCTCAGTACTTAATGCCGGTTCATGGTGAAAGACACAGGTTGATGCTACATTGCCAGATTGCCCAGGAAATGAGAATTGTCGATGAAGAACATTGTCTTGTTGCAGATGACGGCCAAGTCATTGAATTTGGGAAAGGCAAAGGCGAGGTAACAAATAAGAGGGTTCCCGCTTCCTATGTTATGGTTGATGGTCTCGGAGTTGGCGATGTAGGAAACATTGTCTTACGTGACCGAAAAGCAATGGCTCAGGATGGAATATTTGTCATTATTGTTACGGTTGACCATGAAACGGGAGAGGTTGCTACTTCTCCAGATATTATTTCACGCGGTTTTATTTATATGCGTGAAAATGAACAGCTGGTCCATAAGTCAAGAGCAGAGATCAAGAAGATTTTTGCCCGGCACGGCGCCGATCGAAGAGGGCCTAAAACTGACTGGAGTTTAGCTAAACAAAAACTAAGAGATGACATAGGTGAATTTCTGTTTCGAGAAACTGAACGAAGACCGATGGTTATTCCAGTTATTATTGAAGTATAGGATAGTAAGTAAGCGTATAAGCAGATAAGCATTTAAGCTGACAAAACAGCCCTCGAATATTGGGGCTGTTTTTGTTGCAGAGGATTTTTTGACAGAGTATAATAAAGGTAACTTTTAAAAAGTGATTTTTATGGCGTTAGAAATGGGGATAAAATGGCACTCGAGAAACAAGATTTAATAGAAATCAAAAAGATTATAGTTGAAGTGGTTGGTGAGTCAATCGAAAAGTCTGAGACAAAAATGTCGGATAAGATTGAGTTTGCAATCGAAAAGTCTGAGTTAAGAATGGAAACAAAAATTGAAGACTCTAAAAAAGAAATTATAAAAACGGTTGATGCGAAAATTGAGAAATCTAAAAAAGAAATAATAGAAGTTTTACATGAGGAAGTTTCTGACTTATCTGAGATAAATCAGAAACAACTGGGCACCCTTGCTGATCACGAGCATCGAATTATTAAAATTGAAAAAAGGTTGGTCGCAGGAATGTAAATTGGAGGGTTATGGGGCGAAAAAGAAAATTTCCAAAACACAAGCAGAAAGATCCCAAGTGGTTTCAAAGAGAAAATCAATGGGGAGATTTTGTCTTTGACTGGACCTTTGGGCTTTCAGGGGAAACAAGAAGAGTAATTCTCGGTATATTGATTGTGCTTTTAGCTGTAATAACTTCGTTGGGATTCTTTGGTTCTGCCGGAGCTGTGGGAAGCAGTGTTTCAGATTTTACCAGAAAGATATTTGGCGGTTTGGGTGCGATTATTTTTGCAGTTAGCATTTTCTATCTTGGCATAATCCTCATTATTCCTCCCAAATCAAAAAAAGAGGAACATGCAAGCTATCGAGTTTCAAAATTTATAGGCTTGTTGTTGTTTAACATTGCTGTTCCAGCTTTACTTCACCTTTTCATTGCTCCTGAAAATGCTGAGGAGTTTGCCAACTACGGTAAAGGAGGAGGGCTTGCTGGGTTACTGATTTCAAACTTGCTCAGAGGAGGCATCGGCCTTTTCCCAGCCTTCTTATTTTCTATGTTTTTAATTGTCATCTCCCTGTTAATGTTATTTGATTTTTCTCTGCTTAAATACCTAGGTCTTTCCCAATCCGAGGATGAGGAAGATGACGAGAAGGGAAAGGTTAATATCAACGGATCGAGAGTTTCTGTGTTTGAGTCGATAAAGAGAAAAATGAGCGGTTTTAAAAACAGAAACAAAGAATGCGACACTAAGGCGGAAGTGATAGAAGCTGATACAAGCAACGTTACCAACATTAGAAGAGACGCTACATGGGAATATCCTTCGCTTGATATCTTGAAAGATTCAGATGAAGCGCCAAACCCCGGTAATATAAATAAAAATGTCGAGATTATTCAAAAATGCCTAAAAACCTTTGGTGTTGAAATTGCAATGAGCGATGTTAATGTCGGACCGACTGTCAGTCAATATACATTTAAACCAGAAGAGGGAGTTAAATTAAATCAAATTATCGCCCGCCAAACCGATTTAGCCTTGGCTTTATCTGCTAAAAGCTTAAGAATTGAAGCTCCAATTCCAGGAAAAAGTTCAGTTGGCGTGGAGATTCCAAACAAAATTCCGGCCAAAGTAACTCTAAAGGAGATTCTTAAAGAAAAAGAGTTTAGAGCGCTTAAGAGCAAACTAGCTATTGCACTAGGGAGAGATGTGGCTGGCGATCCGATGGCGATTGACTTGGAAAAAATGCCTCATCTCCTAATTGCCGGTTCCACTGGTTCAGGTAAATCGGTCTGCATTAACTCACTTATCTGCAGCCTTTTATTTAATAATTCACCAAATGATCTAAAGCTGCTTCTTGTTGATCCGAAACGCGTTGAGTTAACAAATTATAATAAAATACCCCACCTTTTAACTTCTGTTATAACTGAAGTAGACAAAACTGTTTCAGCCCTTAAATGGGCGGTTTGGGAAATGGAGAGAAGGTATAAAGTGTTCTCAGAGCAAGGTAAGAGAAACATTGTTGCCTACAATTCCAGCCCCTGTCCTGAAGGAAAATTGCCGTACATTGTTATTGTTATTGATGAGTTGGCCGATTTGATGGCGACTTCTGCAAAAGAAGTTGAAGGATCAGTTGTGAGATTAGCTCAAATGGCCCGCGCCACTGGAATGCACCTGGTTATCGCAACTCAGAGGCCTTCTGTTGATGTGTTAA
>CAYIJI010000055.1:0-5550 GCA_964363695.1 uncultured Candidatus Saccharibacteria bacterium | reverse complement strand
ATCCCCGCCTTGCCGGCGAGGCAGGTAGTGAAACGATCTAATAGTAACGCTTCGCCATTCGATTTCACTCATGGCCTGAGCACAGTCGAACGGCTAGATTCTTCAGCCTAAAATCGGCTTCAGAATGACGATACAGTGAACGGTTACACTTCAATTCGTAGTTCAAACTTTAGTTTATTTATTCTTTAAATGAATAACGTCGCATAACCATCATTATGCGACGTTAAATCCTTTTAACATAGGGGCTTCCTGACAGGGGTACACTTTCAAAATTAAGCATAAAATAGTCGTCATTTCGACCCATTGGTGAGCGTCCAAGGGGAGAAATATACAAACTAATGGAGCCATTATCTAAAACAGTAATTTGTATATCTCTCCCCGATACATCGGGGTCGAGACTTTCTAATTGAGATCAAAAAGCAAAGTGTGCCCCCTTAGAAGGGCTTAGTACTGTCATAAGGAACTGCTACATTCTAAACTGCTCTCTATCTGAATACAAAAAACCTTAGAATCGATTCTAAGACATTTTTATTAGTTGAATGACTATTTCTCTATCTCTTCGTTTGGTTCGGTAGCGATTTGTTTCCAGATTTTGCTAAGCGCTGTTGTTTTTATTATTCCAATATTGGCAAGAATTCTTATCATAAACGCAATTAAAATGGCTAGGTATAAATCGAGGTTTAATTTGTCTCCGATAAAGGTAATGAGCACAGCGATAACCATATTAAAAGCCAATCCTGACAAGAAGGTAGTCGTCGAGTATTTCCTTTCAATGCTTGCTCTAATTGCGCCGAATAGGGAATCGAGTATTCCAACGATCGCTACAGCGGTATAGCGGGCAAACTCGGGAGGAATATCAATTTGGAGGAAGGCGCCGATGACAAGGCCTAATGAGAGGCCTAAGATAACTAGATACATATATCTCCTTATGAATTATTCTTCGAGAGATGTAGCTTGAAATTGAGAAGTTTTAATTATGAATAGTTCTCGACAGGCTCGAACAATATTGAAGCATTAAATGAACTTTTATTTGTACTTATATATTACAATCTATTTTACAGGATTGTTAGAGCTTCGTTATCAGTTCAACAGTCATTTAATAAAAATAAATTTATATTTATTTTTATCTCACGCACTCCCCTACTTTGCGCTGGCGGCAGAGGGGATTCTTTGTTGTTGCCATTTAACAAGTATTGCAGTGGCCACAAAGATCGATGAGTATGTGCCGAAGAAAATTCCAATTATCAGGGTTAATACAAAGTGTCTTATCGAAGTTCCGCCCAGCACAAATAACGATATCAATACAATTATTACAGTAAGAGAGGTATTGATTGACCTGGCTAAAGTCTGATTGACGCTTTCTTCTGCAGATGCCGCTATTCCTTTATGCGGATTCCTAATAAAGTTTTCTCTTAGCCTATCGTATACAACAATTGTATCATGAACTGAGAAACCCATAATTGTAAGAAGCGCTGTAACAAAGAGGGCGTCCACTTCCATCCATGTCGCATAGTGAGAAATTAAAGCGATAATACCAGTCGTGATTAATAAGTCATGTATTAGAGCTATCACAGCCGAGAGGCCAAATTTCCATGAGGAAAGTGGTTTGGGAACTTTGCGGAAGGCATACGCAATGTAGAAGATAATTGCAATTGAAGCCAAAATAACAGCAATGATTGATTTATTAGTCAAATCTTTACTGACTGTGGGGCCTACATTGTCATATAAGCTTTCTTGATAGCTGCCCAAAGCTTCTGTTAAATCATTTGAAAGTTTAATGTGTTCCTCATTTGACAGGACTGGAAGGCGAAGGTTTATTTGATCCCCTCCCCCCGATTTAACTTGGTAGCCGGAAGAAAATTGTTCCTTTACTACTTTTTCGGTGATTGTAATCCGGTCCGGGTTATTTGAAATTGCCTCAATAGCTGTTCCTCCCTTGTAGTCGATACCGAGCCTTAATCCAAACAGGGCGATTACAGCAATCGATAGAATCATCAGGCTGCCCGATAAAATAAACCAATATTTTGAATTTCTGATAATTTTAAACATGAATAAACCTCTTTGCTCTACTTCCGGCTATTAAGAGCAGCACTGTTCTTGTAACGGTCACAGCCGTAAATAAACTAATAATAATACCTAATCCTAGTGTTAAGGCAAATCCTCTTACTGGTCCCGACCCTGCTGTATAGTAAAGGATAAGGCAGGTAAGGATAGACGACAAATTTGAATCTTTAACCGAGCTCCAAGCCCGCTTAAAACCATCGATTATTGCAAGGTTCAATGTTTTTCCGAGCGCCAGTTCTTCTCTCATTCGTTCAAATATTAGAATATTCGCATCAATCGCCATACCAATTGAGAGAATAAAACCGGCGATGCCGGCCAGAGAGAGGGTTACCGGAATCATTTTATATAAAGCCAAGCTGAGTATTGAGTAAACAACTAGAGCTGCCATTGCGATAAGCCCGGAGGTTTTGTAGTAAGCAACCATAAATATTCCGACAAGAAATAGTCCTACAATGCCTGCGACCGCGCTTTTTTTCAAAGAATCTTCTCCTAGAGTTGCGCCAACATTTTGCTGCGCAATCAACTTTGCTGGAACTGGCAGCATACCCTCATTGAGGCGTTTTGCTAATTGCTGTGCGTCTTTAATGTCTTTTGATCCGGTAATAATCGCTTCGCCGTTTGTGAGTTCTGTCTGGACGGTTGGTGCAGTAACAACTTTATTGTCTAGAACAATGGCTATCTGCTTTTGGACATTTCTTTTCGTGAGTTCTGCAAACTTCTCTTTTCCTGTACTGTCGAACTTAATTGTAACTACAGGCTCCGACTGTACGCTGTTCTGGTTGCTGCTTTGAAATGTATATTCCGCAGCTTTTAATTGCCGCCCGTTCAAGTCACTTTTCTTCCAATATTTAGGGTAAGTGAAACTAGGTTCATAGTAGTCATTCAGCTGTATCCCATCTTCCGCTGTCCCCTCTTCCATAAATACGAGCTCATAGGTTGAACCTATCTTATTAACAGCTTGATCAATATTTTTGATTCCGGGAAGCTCAACAATAATTTTGCTCGTCCCTGAGGTTTGAATAGTAGGTTCAGCTACACCAAGCTCATCTATCCTGTTTCTAAAAACACTGGCTAAATTACTTAGATCTTTTAATTTGTCGGTTGAGCCGGATAGGTCTGCCTGGTAAACCAGTTCTGTGCCTCCAACTAAGTCAAGCCCTAAAACAGCTTTGATTTTTTGTCCCCCAAGAGGGCTCTTGGGAAGATCAATCAAAACACCAAATGCAACAACAATTACTATAACTGCAAACATTATCCAAAGATTTCTTTTCATACGTGTATTTCTCCTACTTCTATGTTCTATAATAGTCTATTTGCTGCCCAACAGTCAATTATGTGTAACCACTCACCGTATCGTCATTCTGAAGCCGATTTTAGGCTGAAGAATCTAGCCGTTCGACTGTGCTCAGGCCATGAGTGAAATCGAATGGCGAAGCGTTACTATTAGATCGTTTCACTAGATCCTTCGCAAGCTCCACTCAGGATGACAGTGAGTGATTACAATTATGTGATTGGATAGATAGAAACATTCTCCTCTTTTATAAGTTTGGGGAAAATATCGCTCTCAACCATAGAAAATCCGTTTGGCAGGTAATTAAAAATCTGGGGTTCGAGAATATAGGCTCCTTCCAATCCAGCGAGATTTCCTGTAGCAACTGTGGCCACAACTTTATTTTTTCTATGAAAAGAAATCAATTTACTTAGATTGATTTTTAAAACTTCATCCGTGTTTAATACGATAAAGGTTTTGTCGAATGTTTTCTTTAACTGCTTGATCGCTCCGCCCGAACCCTCTCCTTCTATATACTTTAATACTAATCCGAGTTCCTTTCCATCTCCTAATTTTTGAATAATTTTGTCTCCCAAAAATCCGATGGCTACATAGATTGTGCTAAAACCATGATTTTTAAGGAGTTTCAAGTTCTCTTTTGCAGTCGGAATAAGCTTTAAGGCGTCTTTACCTCCGAGCAAGAGAATGGCATTTTTACTCTCGCTTATATTTAAGGCCGAAGTAGCTAGCGTTTCAATTGCGTGAGACCGGTTTCTCACTTTAATTCCATCGATAATTTTATCTATTTCCTTAAGCAGAGTTTTCTTAATTGAAATCGTAATTCTTTCTCGTTCCATTTTTTTCTCCAGTACTAATGGCTAATTTAACTAATTAAGCTAATACAATGAATTTTCGCCCCATTCGCTTTATTTGTTATTCGTCCTGATTACAAAATTACCGTATCATATACTTTTTTTGAGTGCAAATTTAGTTATGAATTTGTATGAAAATGACTACGGTAATGGTTGGGGTAACGAAGCCAGTTTCGGTAAGGCCGAGAGGTGATGTAACCGTTCGCTGTATCGTCATTCTGAAGCCGATTTTAGGCTGAAGAATCTAGCGAAGCGTTACTATTAGATCGTTTCACTAGATCCTTCGCAAGCTCCACTCAGGATGACAGTGGATAGTCGGCTATTGTTCTTCTTTTAAACTTTTTAGTACTAAACTAAAATCCTCCGGAAGAGGTGCTTCAAAGATCGATGGTTTGTTGTTTCCCGGTAAAGTGATTGCCAAAGTTTTTGCATGAAGAATCTGCCTAGCTGCATTGAGTTTTTTGGATAAAATTAAGCAATGTTTGTTTCCGTAAACACCATCTCCTATTACCGGCGTTCCGATTAGTTTTGCTTGGACTCTAATTTGATGAGTTCTCCCCGTCCTGATATTAAATTCTATGAGTGAAATTTTATTGCCTATTGAATCTTCTAAATATCGTAATACTTTGTAATCAGATATTGCTTCTCTCCCCTTTTCTTTGCCGATATCAGCCATCATTTTTCTATTTTTTGGATGTCTTCCTAAATGGTTAATTAATCTGCCCTCGGAATTTTTAGGCCAACCGCAACAAAGAGCCAGGTAAATTTTTTTAACGGTGCGGTTTTGTATTTGTTTGGATAGTGAATGCATTGCCCTTTTATTTTTTGCGACAATCAATACTCCAGAAGTATCTTTATCTAAACGGTGAACTAAGCCGGGCCTTTGTTCGGAAACAATGTCCCCCTTTTCATACACAGCCTCTCTTATTTCAGGAAAATAATCTAAAAGTGCATTTACTAGAGTGCCACTGGTGTTTCCAGCAGCTGGATGAACTACAATTCCTGGTTGTTTGTTTATAACAATGACGTTTTTATCTTCGTAAATTATGTCCAAATTGATTTTTTCAGGAGCAATCCCCTCCTCTATGGTTTTGCTGACTAAATTTACTTCGATTGAGTCCCCGGCATTGACTTTATAGCTTGGTTTAACTGTCTTTTTACTTACTATAACCTTTTCTTCTTTAATTAATTTAGAAAAGTATGATCTTGAAAATTCGGGAAGCTTAGACGATAAATAAGAATCGATTCGCTCCCCCGCTTCATCAGATTGTATTTTAATTTTTTTTATCATTTATTAACTCACCTTACGCACCAACCCCCAAGATCGTCTGATTTTTTAACAAT
>CAYIJI010000054.1:0-5813 GCA_964363695.1 uncultured Candidatus Saccharibacteria bacterium | reverse complement strand
TATGTTCGATCTGTAGCTTTGATACCCCGACGGCTTGGCCGCGGGGAGTTTCATTAAATCCGGGCACTGGATCCCCGTCTTCACGGGGATGACAACAGGGGCAGTGAATGGTTACGCTTGAATGTCTATCGATCAATTATATTTGAAAGCAGAAGTCTCTTTTCCACTGAGGCGATAACTTTCCTCGTCTGAATAATCATATCTGGCGTAACAGATACGGAAGTAGTACCGGATTTAACCATCATTTCCGTAATTTCCGGGTATACGCTTGGGGCCTGTCCGCAGATTGATACAGTGACATTGTGCTTCCGACAAGTTTTAATAACATATTGGATTGATAATACTACTGCGGGATCACGTTCATCAAAAGTTTTTGCTAATGTCTGATTGTCTCTATCAACTCCCAGAGTTAATTGGGTTAAATCGTTCGATCCAATAGAAATACCGTCAATCCCCAGCTCCAAGAATTTTTCCAACAAAATCACATTTGACGGAACTTCGCACATCATCCAGATCTTAAAGTCTGGGCCCTGCTTTAATCCGCTTTGTTCAACCATTTTCATAACCGTTTCCATCTCAGTCACAGTTCTAACAAAAGGAATCATGATCCAAAGATTTTTTAAATCATAAGTCTCCCGTACATTTTTCATTGCCTCTAATTCAAGTGCAAACATTTCCGGCTCGGCAATGTATCGAGAAGCCCCCCTATATCCGATCATTGGGTTGTCTTCATTCGGTTCAAATTTCTCACCGCCTTTTAACCCCTTATATTCATTTGTCTTAAAATCGGTAGCCCTATAAACAACAGGGCGAGGTGAAAACGCCGAAGCTATTTTGCGGATTCCTTCAGTTAAGGCCTTAACGTAGTCTTTGCCTCTTCCGTCTTCCACCATAGCCTTAGGATGCTCTCCCATCTCCGCAATCATAAATTCTGCACGCAAAAGGCCCACGCCGTCGACGGGCAACTTTGCCACTTCTTCAGCCAAATCCGGTTCGCCCAAATTTACATAAACTTTAGTCCCGGTAATTGGTACTTCCTGTGCAATCTGCGACCCAGATAGCCCATTTGCTAATGGATGGATTTCTTCCGGAGTAGCTTTGGACTCAATCTTTCCTTTAAAAACCAATCCCTTTGATCCATCAACGGTAATGATTTGTCCGGTTTTCAAAGTATGAGTAGCCGTTCCGGTTCCGACAACACATGGTATGCCTAACTCTCTAGAAACGATCGCGGCATGGCAAGTCCTTCCCCCGACATCGGTCACGATTGCTGACGCTCTTTTCATCGCCGGTACATAATCGGGAGTAGTCATCTCAGTAACAAGGACATCGCCTTTCATAATCTTGTCTATTTCTGAAGGTTTATGAATTATTTTAACAGCGCCAAAAGCCACACCAAGAGAAGCGGCCGCACCTTTTAACAATATTTCTGCTTTGCTCTCGTCGATCTCCCCGCCCGCAGCTTCGATTTTTGATTCGACAGACTCTTTTTTGCCTAACGTTGTAATAGGCCGTGATTGGACAAAATATACTTTGCCATTTTCGATCGCCCACTCAGTGTCTTGAGGCTTGCCATAATGTTCTTCGATTTTTACTCCGATTTTAGCAAGTTCCAAAATTTCATTGTCTGTAATCTTTTGTAGTTTTTGCTTATCTTTTCCTATGCCAATATGCTTGTCGCCGCCATGCAGCTTTTTAACAATCTGCCATTTTTGTTCATTCACTTCTTTACTCATTATCTGCATGGTTTTCTTATCAACCACATATTTATCCGGCGTGACGGCCCCCAAAACAATTGCTTCCCCAAGGCCGTAACCAGCTTCAATCACAAGCTGGTCGTTGTTCTCACTTACAGGATCAACAGTAAATAATATGCCAGCTTTATCTGAATTGACCAAATTTTGAACCGGCACAGAAAGGCCCACTTTCATATGATCATACTTTTGAACGATCCGGTAGTAGATCGCTCTTGCTTCAAATAAGGAGGCAAAACATTTTTTTACCGATTCCACAACGTTCTCCGGTCCCTGAATGTTTAGGTATGTCGACTGCTGTCCAGCAAAAGAAGCTTCGGGTAAGTCTTCTGCAGTGGCAGAGGAGCGGACAGCAACAGGAAGACCGCCCAACTTTATGTATGCTTCTTTAATTTCTGAAACCAAATCCAAAGGCATCTTCGCCGCAATGATCGATGTTTTGATTTCCTTTGCTACAGCATTTAACTTTTTTGTATCTTCAGGATCCAATCCCTTAAGAAGATGCAATAATTTTTTTCTTAATCCTGATTTTTCAAAAAAGTAATAGTATGCTTGAGCAGTAACGCAAAAACCATTAGGAACAGGGATTCCCGCTTTGGTGAGCTCGCCTAAGTTCGCCCCCTTACCTCCTACAAGAGATATATTTTCTTTTCCAATTTCAGAAAACCAAAGAATGAACGGTGCTTTTTTATTTTTCATTTCCCCTCCTCGATTGTTATTAGTCAGCAACCATTCACTGTCATTGCGAGCAATGTGGTTTTGAAGCGTGGCAATCTTTGAAATAGATTGCTTCGTCGCAAGATCCACTCCTCGCAATGACGAAACAGTGAACAGTCACATTAATCAGTTTTTATATTTTGCAATATTTCCTTTATGATTTCGTAATTAAAGCCGCGCCCTATTAAATATCTTATCAATTTTTCTTTCACTTTTTTATCTGCTGTTATCTGTATTCTGTTATCTGTATTCTTGTTTAGCCATCTTTCAACTAACTCTTTGGCAGAATTTTTTTCCTCTTCAACATCAATTTGTGCTAAAGCATTTTCGATTGTTTTGGAATCAACGTATAGTTGTTTTAATTTCTGGCCAAGCCGATATTTTCCTTGCGGCCTTATAATAAGTTGATTTTTAACATAGTTTTTTGCAAACCTCTTATCATCCAGAAATTTTTTATCGTTGAGAAAAAGTATTACTTCTTCAATTTTATCTTTATCATGCCCTTTCAATGCCATTTTATGCCTGATTTCACCAACGCTTCGGTCTCTCAATTGCAAGAGATATAAGGCATAATCTAAAGGAGATAATCTCTTCATCACTCAGCGCTTTCTACCTTTTCGTAAATTTCTTTCTTAATTTTATCAGTAACTCCCGGATTGTTTTTCAGAAAAGCCCTTCCCCCTTCTTTACCCTGACCAAGTTTTTCATCATTGTAAGATAGCCATGATCCCGCCTTATCAACAACCCCGTACTTTATACCAAGATCAATTATTTCTCCCTCGTAATCAATTCCCGTGCCAAACATAATGTCGAATTCTGCAACTTTAAACGGAGGTGCAACTTTATTTTTCACCACTTTAACTGCTACATGATTACCGACATTCTCCTCGCCTTGTTTCAACGCCGCTTTTCGCCTGATATCAAGTCTGACAGAAGAATAGAATTTCAAAGCGTTTCCGCCGGTTGTAGTCTCTGGATTGCCAAACATTACTCCAATTTTCATACGGATCTGATTAATAAATATCAATATTGTTTTTGATTTAGAGACAACTCCAGTTAGTTTACGAAGCGCCTGGCTCATTAATCTGGCATGAACGCCCATCATTGAATCACCCATTTCTCCTTCAATCTCAGCCCTTGGAACCAGTGCTGCGACTGAATCAATCACTATGACATCTAAGGCGTTGGAACGAATTAGTGTCTCCGTAATTTCCAATGCCTGCTCTCCATTATCTGGTTGAGAAATTAATAAGTCATCGAGTCTTACCCCTAACTTTTGAGCGTATTCAGGATCAAGGGCATGTTCTGCATCAATAAAAGCACATGATCCGCCGTTTTTTTGAGCTTCTGCAATAGTAGTCAATGCTAATGTAGTTTTTCCTGAAGATTCAGGGCCATAAATCTCCACTACTCTGCCTCGAGGCAATCCACCTACTCCCAAAGCTAGATCGAGTGACAAAGAACCAGTCGAGATAGTCTCGACTTTAAGTTTTGCGCCATCACCTAAGCTCATGATTGCGCCTTTGCCAAATTGTTTTTCAATCGAAAGAAGCGCTGCCTCAAGTGCTTGGCTCTTACCGTCTTTAATTTTCTGCCCCTTCCCGACGTCGTCTAGTCGGGACTCCGATCGCAGCGTCGGAGCCAATTCAGTTTTTTTGGCCATAGATCTCCTAATTAATCATTTCTCATTTTTCATTTCACATTTATTTATCATTTGCCAATTGGAGAATATTTAAATGGACAAATAAATGAAAATTGATTAATGAACAATGATAAATGTTTTTATTAGACTTCTTTCAAAACCCCATTTATTAGCTTAAGTTTTAATTCGCCGGAAAGAGGGTTTTGAAAGAAGTCTATTGATTAATGTTATTTTCAATCGCCGCAGTCTTCGGCTTATACTCAACCGTATAAATTTGCGAGCTTTCTTTTTTTGCCTTATTTACCGCTTCAACTTTAATTACATTAACACCTTGATGAAGTTTTAATTTTAAAAGAAAACGCCCGTCATTGCTCACAGGGACATTTTCTCCATTTACTGAAACAAAAGCATCTGTGTCTGTTAGCCCTGCCAAATCTATTGCTTCGTTATCCAAGACAGTATTATTATCCGGAGAAACAATTTTCAAATTAGGATTGCCAGCAAAACCCAATAGTTGATAAACAATATATGAGAACATTCCTAAAACAGAAAGAGCTAAAGCGGCATAAGCAAGAAGCTTTGGAGTAATTAGAACTTTTCGGTCAAAGACTTTTTGGTCATAGGAAATTTTTTGATTTTCTTTTTTCTGGCGAAATGAAATTTCTGATCCATAATCGGAAATCAGGGACTCTGGATTTAAATCTAAAAATTTAGCGTAAGCTAAAACAAAACCTCTAGTGTAAACATCCTGAGGCAATTCGCTCCATTTTCCCTCTTCAATCGCGCTTAAATATTTTGCCCTAACTTTTGTCCCAATCTCAGCTTCGCCGAGGGACAATTTTTTTAATTGACGGGCATCCTTCAGCTTTTCGCCGACAGTTCTTTCGGATTTAATTTTTTTTGTCGAAAATCCAGAAATCATGATTTATATTGCTCTCATTAAAGAAACAAGGCACAAGTTATAAATAATACCAAAATCCTAATGTCTAATCTCAAATAAAACATCAAATGATTCAATGTCTAATAAAGATCTTGGGAATTTGTAATTTAGATTTTTATTTGGCATTTGTAATTAGGATTTAGAAATTTACTTGGGATTTATTCAATATCTATCATCGTTATTATTCTCAGAATAATCATTAAAATTCTTGCTATTGTTCTGAAATGCTTCCGATCCTGTGTCTGTAACTAGAACATCTCTCGGTTTAGCTCCATCCGCAGGACCAATAACACCTTGCTGCTCTAGAATATCAAGAAGACGGGCAGCTCTAGCATAACCTACTCGCAGCCTTCGTTGCAACAAGGAAGCGGAAGCTTTACCGGCATTGATTACTGTTTCCATTGCGTCGTTATATAAATCGTCGTCAAAAGAACCGTTTCCGCCGCTGCCCAATGCCCCGCCTGAATGAGCTGCCCGAAATGATAAAATTGCATCGTCATATTCAGCTTCACCTTTATCACGGAGGAATTTGTTTAATATCTCTATTTCTTCATCGGAGATAAAACAACCTTGAACACGCTTTGGCTTATTGACTCCATTCCCAATAAATAGCATGTCGCCATTTCCCAAAAGCTTCTCCGCTCCAGATAAATCTAAAATCGTTCTGGAGTCCACTTGAGATGCAGTGGCAAAGGCAATTCTTGAGGTAATGTTGGCTTTAATAAGTCCCGTAATAACTTCAACCGAAGGTCTTTGCGTC
>CAYIJI010000053.1:0-6262 GCA_964363695.1 uncultured Candidatus Saccharibacteria bacterium | reverse complement strand
GTAACCACCCACGAAGTCGAGATGACGACTATTTATAGTCTTGCGTAAGGTGAGTTAATAAAAAAACAGCAAACGCTAGCCCAATCCGCCGAAAAGATAGTAGAAACCAAAAATAATAAATAGTACTCCCAGAAGTTTCCAAAAAGTGTAGGTTCCCCCGCTCCCCAATTTTTCTTCAAAAAAAGGAAATCTACCCAGAGAATCAACCAACCATTTTGAATATCGGATCGCTATAAAGCCAACACCGAAACAAAGAATAAAAATTAAAAACTTCATATAGCCCTCCAAGCCATGAATGAATAGCGAACGATACAGACAGCGAAATAAATAAAAAAATAGCCGTCTGTTTTATTCGTCATCCGTTCCTGTTTAAATATCTGTGTCTATCTGTGTAAAAGATCTGTGTGGTTATTCTTCCCGCCAACTCAATATCGCATAAGTTCCTGTTAATGGAAATTTTGGCGGCGGATTCAGAACGTTGAATTGATCAATAATCGTTTCCGTTGTTGCGTAACCAGACCAAGATCCTCCACCATAACTATACGTCCAGACAAGACCGGTATTATGGGCCATGCTGCCGTATACCCTTATATTCCCTTTATGAAGCCCGGAGTAACTTTTGATTTTAATTTCTCCGTCTTTTGCTATCATCGCCGCGTCAATTTCCATATTATGGGGGGCTGTTTTAGCTACAAGGATGTCGGTTTGAGTTATTAA
This sequence comes from uncultured Candidatus Saccharibacteria bacterium, assembly GCA_964363695.1. Classification (GTDB taxonomy): domain Bacteria; phylum Patescibacteriota; class UBA1384; order XYA2-FULL-43-10; family 1-14-0-10-43-13; genus JAMCZZ01. The sequence goes on along the minus strand of CAYIJI010000053.1, from coordinate 5,545 downwards.
ACCGATCTTGTCTGATCCGTCGAAATTCGTGTATTTGATCAGATCCGGAATCACAATTCTCTTCTGATTATTTCCGCTTTGCTCTGGATCCGCAGCAATTATTGTGATCTTTTGGCCGTTAATTGTGCCGTTTATCCAAGTATTATCTTCTAGAATAATTATGCCGTCTTCCGGATAAAGATGATTTCCAAGAAGCGATTCCTGAGTAATGTTTAAGTCGGAACTGCTGTACTTCGTCACCTTATATAGATCATAGCTGTCTGTCTTCAACACGACATGGTAGCCCTTACTACCGCTAGGAGAAGTATCATAGTAGTCCCCCTCGCCATTATTTTTCGCATCATCTCTAATAGCTTTAATATCAACTTCAACTTGATCAAAGTCAATTCGAGGCACAGGATACGACATTGCACCTTTATAATGATCTGTTAACGGGTTTGGACCTGAGACCCCCGGCTGAGTCCCCCAATTCCAACTTGAGTAGGTCGATTCGGTAGAGGAAGCGTCGCCCGTGACCTCTCCTTCATTATACATTCCGCTGTCATTAACATGCACTGTTCCCGTTATTTTTTCTCCCGGCCCAACCCACAACTGCTCTCCATTTGTGAGTAAAGTGTATTTTGTGAAAGAAGGCATACCGATTGTTGTAATTATTGTGCGAGTCGGGCTTACACCGTTAACTTTACCGACCGATTTTACCGTTACAGTTGATTGTCCGACAGTTGGCGGAGTTATGAAAAGATCATACGTTCCCAAAACACTGCCTGCTTCATCGGTATAGTTATGAGTGTAGGGACCATATGGAGCTCCTCCAACGCAAGTCTGATCGTCGCAGTAATCCTCGTTATCATGGGCCAAATGCCACATATAGTAGTTAATGCCTGCCTCGGCAATTGACATAGAAGTAATTTTTTTATTATGAAGATTGGCGATTTTTACATTGGACATTGAAAGCGTGATAATTGCCGTCGCAAAAGCCAAAAAAATCACCGAGGCCATCAGAATGACAGGCAAATAGCTTCCTCGACTTCGACGAGGAATTCTCATTTTCCATTTTCCATTTTTCATTAATTTATCATTTGCCATTTAAGCATTCATATATTCGCTATTAGTAAAATTCGCTATCCATTCTTGAGGATAATTTGTTTCACAAATTATCCTTCATATTCCTTAAAGACACAATTGTTGTTTCCGTAATTGGAGCAGGCGGTAGATTGTTTTTATCAAGGGAAATGGACAGACTAATCATTTTAACGTTTGTTATATTAACCGGAACAGATAACTCTTCATTCCCGCCATCGTAATATTTAAAAAGCGAGTCAGTGTTTGTTACGTCGTTAATTAACAGGTCAATCACCTCATTCTCAGGCGGATAAGTAACATTTGGCGGATCTCCGACCGGCTGGGTTAAGCCGACTTTAAATTGAGTTCCATCCACAAAATACCGCACCTGAGTTGGAGAAATACTGGTTAAATCAAAATACCGCAAAAACATTAGCTCATTTACACCGGCCGTCTTGATTTCACTCGCTGCCCGAGTGGTTTTTTCAAACTCACGCATTGCATGCGCCGCTTTTTCTTCAAGATCCACGCTTTGGCGTTTGATTCTGTAAGATTTGATGCTTTGCGATAAAAAAGCAGTTATTACCACTGTAAGCATAGAAACCAATGCGACAACCATCACCATCTCAACTAAAGAAAAGCCTCTTTTCATAAATTCCTTACTATTTGTATTATCTGTATGATTCGTCATCTGTTGTATATGTATGATTCGTCATCTGTTGTTTTATTTAACTTCAAAACCATTAACTTGCCTCGTGCTCTCGCCCCCGGGATTTGTAATAACAATATCCCAAAGTCCAATTGCAGCATCTTGGAGAACAAAATCTGCTTCGATTGTATCTCCGCCAATAACATTAACATTTGCCCCTTGGATCTCTGATCCTGACTGGTTTACTATCTTTACGCTGGCCAAATTATCAAAATTATCACCGGTAATATCCATATAAATCGTGTCATTGACTATTCCGCTTGCCGGCGTTGCCGAGAATATCAATGGCTGTGTCGGGGAACTGGCAATTGTAACTCGCACACTTAAGCTTACCCCTGCTTTCAAATCGATCGGCTGGTAAGGAGAAACCGCTGCGATAGCACCGCTCGGAACAGATATGACATAATCCCCAAACCCCATATCGGTTAAACTTATATGTCCATTAGCATCTGTCGTTAAATCTTGCGAATACTTGTAAGTTGATGGATTAAAATATATTTCCTTAGAATCCCGTAAATGAAAACTTGTGTTCGGTAGAACATTCCCGCTTGAGTCAACAAAAGTTATTTCCATCGTACTTAGTCTATCGATTATTAGCGTTTTCTCTGTAACCTGCTGAATTATTATGTCGATATCTTGATATAGCTCGTTCGGATTTTGAGCTGTTCTTGGATATGTCAAATCCGTAGAAAAACCGTCTTTCGTCGCGGTCAAATGGTAATTATTTTGGCTGTCGGGAGGCAGACTCGGCACCATAATACAACCATCAATACCAGTTACTCCGGACATTTTTTCTACAGGGGGATCAAGCTCTGAATTCTCTATCGTTAAAGTTGCTCCAGATACAGGAGAGCCGGTAGAGTCTATAACACAGAGTTTAATAATTCCCGTATTTGACGGCGTTTCCGCTGCCTTGGCCGCAACATTTGTTGTAAGCTTTGAAAGATATCCGTTTCTTCCAACTTTCGATACTGTAACTTCGACTTTCTTGTAATCGTAGGGATATAGATCTTGAGGTTTTCCAATGATCGTACCAGTAGCGTTGCCGTCAAAAGGATCATCAATATAAGAAATCACTGTGTGGACATTGAAACGGACTCCGCGCCGTATAAGCTCTTCGTCATCCAAAATAGTACCGGGCGGATATATGAATCCGTGCTCGGTAGCCAAACTGTCGTATGGCATATTATGAATTTGTTCTATTTTCTCATTTGCCAAAGCGACCGAAGCAGTTTTTGCTTTGGCAAGTTCCATCGCCTTAAAGCTCGCCGAGTACGCCGAAAGTACTCCGGTGGCAACAAGAGCAATAAGTGAGATATCAATCATCACTTCAATAAGGGTGAACCCAAGTTTTTTAGCGCCTGTTGGTTTAATAAACCCCTCCAGTTTGTTTCATTCTACTCCAAAATATACCAATAATAAATCTGTTTATTTTTGAATAGATGATTTTCTAGTTGGCGATTGCCAATATCTTAATTTTTAACCTTGACATTTTAATGAAATAATAGTAAAGTACTGTCAGATTCGATTCTATGCAGGAGGCAATAGAATGGCAGTAGTAACTTCGCCTGTACCGGTAGATCTGGCACTTTCCGATGATGCTGTTGACGGATCAGAGATCAGGATGGCTTGGCGTATACTCAACTTATTTATCGGGACTCAGTCTTGCGATAACTTCGACTTACCCAAAACGTTAAGCTGTAAGTCGAGAGGTATCGGCTACCGCTACAGCCGCCCGGACGATATCTCCTATGTATTAGAAAGGCTCGTCGACCAAAAAGATGACGAGGTGGGAGTGGATTTTACCACCGCAGGCAGGAGACTGCGTCTTCTATTTCAGGTAAAAGACGGCTCAATAGTTCTGAAAACCGTTGAACATTCCCCCCATCCCAACCTCAAGTGCCAGTAAAGGCACAAACAACTGGCCGAGCGGCTCCCAAACCGCTCGGCCACATTTTTATAAACGGGGATGACAAAGAAATGATCATCGGCTACACTAAATCTATGACAAATATAAAAAAAATTATTGATGAAGAAAAAATAGAACAAATTTTAGAGTCGACAAAAAATCCATCGACTGAACAAATTGAAGAAGTGCTAAAAAAAGCACAGAAGAAAAAAGGACTCAGCTTAGAAGAAATCGGCTATCTTTTAAATGTAGAAGATCAAAAAACTATTGATAAAATATTTGAAATTGCAGGTAAGATAAAAAACGAAATCTATGGAGAACGATTGGTTTTATTCGCTCCTCTTTATATTTCCAGTTTTTGTATAAATGATTGTGAATATTGCGGTTTCCACCGACGAAATAAATCTCCTAGAAAAAAACTGACGATGCCGGAATTGCGGGAACAAGTAAAGATTCTTGAAGATATGGGGCACAAAAGATTGTTGCTGGAATTCGGCGAGGATCCGAAAGAAAATCCGATTGATTATGTCATTGAAAGCATAAAGGAAATATATAAGACGAAATCTCATCAAGGCGAAATTCGCAGGGTAAATGTAAATATTGCCGTCACCACTGTTGAAAATTACCGTAAGTTAAAAAAAGCTGGCATTGGGACTTATCAACTCTTTCAAGAAACTTATCATAAAAGTTCATACGAAAAATTGCATAACGGTCCAAAAGCAAATTATGAAAGGCAACTTTTTGCCCACAACCGAGCCTTTGAAGCAGGTATTGATGATGTTGGACTTGGCGTACTATTCGGTTTATATGATTATAAATTTGAAGTTCTAGCTTTAATATCTCATGCTCAGTACTTAGATAAAAAATTTGGTGTCGGCCCCCATACTTTTTCTGTGCCAAGGTTTCAGCCCGCTGATTCAGTCGATATGAATATGCCATATAAAGTTTCAGAAGAAAAATTATTAAAAATCATTGCGATTTTAAGATTGGCAGTCCCCTATACCGGAATGATCATTTCAACAAGAGAAAGACCGGAAATTCGGGCTAAAGCTTTCAAAATCGGTATTTCCCAAACCAGCGCCGGTTCAAGAACTTCTCCGGGAGGTTACGGCCATAAAAAAGTGCTGGAACAATTTAATATTGCAGATGAGAGAGATGTGCCTCAAATTATTGAAAGCGTCTTAAAGCAAGATTTGCTTCCGAGTTTTTGCACCGCATGCTATCGCCAAGGACGAACAGGGGAAAAGTTTATGACACTGGCAAAACCGGGAGATATCCATAACCTCTGCCGGCCAAACGCTATTTTAACTTTTAAAGAATATTTAGAAGATTATGCTAATGCCAAAATCAAGAAATTAGGCCAAAAAATAATTGAAAAATATTTAAATATGATTGAAAAAGAAGAGACTAAAAAAGAAACTATAAAAAGATTAGAACGAATTAAAAAAGGCGAACGAGATCTCTATTTTTAAATGATAAAAATCTAGCGATCGCTAGATTTTTATCATAATTATTTAAGTGAACGAAAAAGGCGGCTCAAAACATGAAGCCGCCTCGATTTTACTAGTGCTGATTGCTCTACGACAATCTAACGTTGGTTTCCGGAATGTGTTTTAGTAACATCCCCCAAATAAGTGACCGCCACATCTCCGGAAAACGAATTTTTCATCTTGCGCAGGTCATACATGACCCACGCCAATACACGATAAGGATACTCCGTACAAAACGAAAACAAACCCAATAAAACTAACCCGAACTTCAAACCAGCATCCATGCCTTCCCTCCCAGCCATCCTATTGGATGATGAAAGTTAATAAATGGTATTAACCCCAGGGCAAGCCCTGGACCCTTCCGAACAGGAACCA
>CAYIJI010000052.1:0-6396 GCA_964363695.1 uncultured Candidatus Saccharibacteria bacterium | reverse complement strand
GTCCCCGAAAGTAGCTTGTGCTTTGCTTGCGTCACCCATGAGTTCTTCATAAATATTGACCGGCGGTTCGTCGGCTCCATGTTTGTTTACGGATAAAGGATTATTATCTTGGATCCCTCCGCCAGCTGGCGGATTCACGGGGATGACAGAAGAAGGGGTAGGAGAGACGGCAGAAGAAGGCATAGGAATAGGAGAAGGAAAGGGAGCTCTCGGGGTTGGGTTAGGTTTATCTAGAATCGGTTTGGATATTTTTCTTATTGGGATTTCAACTTGATCATCACTGTTATTTTCGGTCATTTGAGGTAAATTATTGGGTTTTATCTCCAATTCATGCTGCATCGGCATCGCTGGAGGATAGACGGGAGCGTTCCTTTTAGCTCCGTGCATAGTGGCATTTTCGACTACTTTCGAATTTTTGACCAAGTCTTTAATATTTCCGGATGGCATCCACTTAGCGGCGTTTGTAGGGAGCATAACCATTTTTTTGGCTGCTCCAAATTTGGGATGAAAAATTACTTTAGACGGATAGTGAACTGTGTAGAAAGTGCCAAAATTAGAGTAAACAATTTTTTCGCCTTTAGCTAAAACATCGCTCACTACAGCGCCAAAAGCGATAACCAAGTTCTCCGCTTGGCGGTAATTCAAGTTTGTCTGTTTTGCGATCTGTTTTGCTAAATCTTTTCGAGTCATAAAAACAACAGATTACTAATTATACGGATAATACGAATACTTAGGAACGGAAAGCGAATAATACAGACAGCGAAGCACAGTTAAGTTTTGCAGCCTTTTCGCAATCTGTTTCGTTTCCGCCTTTCGGCGAGATCTCGTCTTTAGCGGACGCTGTCCATTTTTTGTTTGGTTGTTTTAAAAAAACCACAGGAGAAAGTTCTGTGGCCGCCTCCTCCACAATAATCTTACCATTCAAGTAATTTTATAACAATAGTTTTATACCGAAAAAAGCCAATATTTAAACCAGTTGTCAGTAAATCAGTAAATCAGTAAATCAGTAATAGACTTATTGGTTGTCGAGTTGCAACTGAGAACTGACAACTTATTTACTTACAACTTAATACTTGTTCATAACTTTGTGGACTAAACTGGGGACAATTTTAACTTATAAATGTAGGACTTGCGATTGTTGCAACAGTTCTCGATACATAGCTTTACGGGTTACAATGGTTTTAGAGAAAACTGAAAGTTAAATCCTAAATCCTAATTACTAATGCCAAACCCGCCTACCGGCGAGGCAGGTAAAAATCCAAATGATTAAATGTCAAATTTGGAATTAGGGAATTGGGGTTTAATTAGAACTTAGAAATTAGAACTTAGAAATTACAATCCGGAGGATTGTGTAGTGGCTTTTTATCAAAAATACAGATCAAAAACATTTTCCGAGCTGATTGGGCAAGACCTGATCAGGGATACTTTAATTGAAGCGATTAAAGGTAATAAATTTTCTCATGCCTATCTTTTAACAGGGCCTCGCGGTACAGGAAAGACATCAACTGCTCGTCTTTTGGCTAAAGCATTCAACTGCTTAACCTTGGCAGATTCACGGAAAGAAGGACAGGAAAACAAAGGCGAACCCTGTAATACTTGTTCATCATGTTTAGAAATTACCAGCGGAAGATCGATTGACGTTATTGAAATAGACGCCGCTTCCCATACCGGCGTAGACGAAATCAGAGAATTGATTGAGAAGGCGCAGTTTGCCCCAAATAAATCCTTTAAAAAAATATATATCATCGATGAAGTCCATATGCTTTCCAAAAATGCTTTTAACGCTCTTTTGAAAACCCTGGAAGAGCCGCCCAGGCATGTAATTTTCATTTTGGCGACTACGGAAGCATACAAACTGCCGGCAACCATTCTGTCTAGAGTGCAGCGTTATGACTTCCGCCGGGTTTCGAAGGAAGACATTGTTATAAATTTAAAAAAGATTGCGAAGGAAGAGAAGTTAGAAATAGATGATAGTTCTTTAGAACTAATTGCCTCAAACGCAGAGGGGGGACACCGCGATGCAATTGTTCTGTTGGAAAAAATTTCCTCGTTGGGAAAGAAAATAGATAAAACCCAAGTTGAAAGTATGTTGGGTATAGCGGACAGAAAGTTCATATTTCAGTTTCTGGGGGCGATTTTTAATACTAACCCGGAGGAGGGATTAAAAATCGCCCATCGCCTTTATGAGGAAGGCCTGGAAATGGGCCAGTTCAATAAAGATGTGATTGAGGTTTTGAGGCGGATGCTTCTCTTGTCTGAATCGGGGAAGGCATTGTTTGAGGACACAAATGAAAACATCGCCTCAATAAAAGACTTGAGCCAAAAAACAACCGGCGGGCGGATTCTGGAACTGATTGAGGTATTTCTAAAATCGGCCAATTTATTAAAGGATATCTCTTATCCCATTCTGCCGATCGAAATGGCAGTTATCGAGAGCTGTTCACAGCTTTCAATAATAAATCCGAAACAAATATCAGATTCCAAAAAAGCTGTCATTCCGACCGAAGTGGAGGAATCTAATACGGTAAATTCCTCAAAAGATCTCTCGACTGCGTTACACTCCGCTCGAGATGACAATAAAGAGAGCAACAAAGCGAATGAGTTCCCAACTTCTGACTCCAAACTCCCAACCGACTGTGTTCCCGTAGTTGTGCTAGAAATGACCGATGACGTTTGGATAAAAGCAATTATCGAAATCAAGAAGGCAAACACTTCGCTTGCCGCTTTAATGCGGGACGCAAAACCATTGGAGTATACTAAAGGCAAGCTTGTTTTAGGGGTTAAGTTTAAATTTCACAAAGATAAAATATCTTCCCCCGAAAATACAAAGATACTGGAAAAAATATTTTGCAGTTTAACAGGAGAGGAAAGCGTGATCAGCTGTAAATTGATTGACTCCAAACCAAAAGAAAATAAAATAACCGATAATGAAGAGTTGCAGAAAGCGGCGGAAGAAATATTTTCGTAGAAAATATTTCTTAATTCCCATTTACCATTTTTCAGTTTTCATTAAATTCCCATTTACCATTTAATAATTGTTTGAAGCTTAGGCAATGGCGGATTGAAAATTGATAAGTTATTGAGAACTGAGAACTGGAAATTGGAAAATTAAGCATCTATTAGGCGGGGTATATGGCGGGAAGAGAAAGAAAAGATAATCCAAAAAACGATAATGCTTCAAGGAAAGCAGCCTTTTCCGGTGTTCGCATTCCTCCTCAAAATTTGAATGCGGAGAGAAGTGTTTTGGGCTCGATTCTCCTTGACAAGGACGCGATCATAAAGATTATTGATATAGTCACTCCGGAAGATTTTTATGAAGACAGGAACGGCATAATTTATGAGGCGATGCTTACTTTGTTCGACAAGCGTCAACCGCTCGATATTGTTACCCTTTCGGAAATTCTTGAGGCGAGCGGAAAGATCAAAGAAGTCGGCGGTTCGAGCTATCTGGCCGAAATAGTGAACGAAACTCCCTCGGCATCTAACATAGTTCACTATGCCCAGATTTGCCGCGAAAAAGCGGTGCTTCGCCGTTTGATCAATGCCGCCGGCGGCATTACTGAATTGGGGTATGACGAGGACGCCGATCTTTCTGAAACACTGGACAAAGCAGAACAATCCTTATTTGCTGTTTCGCAAAAATTTTTGAAAAATAAATTCATCTCTATCCAAGATGTTTTAACAGAAGCTTTTGACAGGATTGATAGAATTCATAAAGACAAAGATAAGGGCGCTTTAAGAGGAGTTCCGAGCGGTTTCCGCGACCTTGATCACATTACGGCCGGTTTTCAAAATTCCGATCTTATTATATTGGCAGCCAGGCCTTCAATGGGTAAAACCTCTTTTGCCTTGAATTTAGCTGAAAGTGCGGCCATTGATGAAAAAATCCCGGTCGGTATATTTTCTTTGGAAATGAGCAAAGACCAGTTGATCGACAGGCTTTTGTCGTCTCAGGCCGGTGTTGATTCATGGAAGCTTCGAACGGGAAACTTGACCGATGACGATTTTCCAAAAATCGGATACGCGATGGGGGTTCTTTCGGAAGCGCCGATATTTATTGACGATTCGGCTGGCGGAAATATTATGGAAATACGCGCTAAGGCAAGAAGGCTCCAGATGGAGCACGGATTAGGGCTTATTATTATCGATTATCTTCAGCTTATGGAAGGCCGCTCCAAGGGCGGTGATTTTAACAGGGTGCAGGAGATTTCCGAGATTTCAAGATCTTTGAAGGGGCTGGCGAGAGAATTAAACATCCCTATTATTGCTTTGTCTCAGCTATCGCGAGCGGTAGAGCACAGGGACAATAAGCGTCCTCAATTATCTGATTTAAGAGAAAGCGGATGTTTGAGCGGCGATACATTGGTATATGACGCCCAGACTGGGCAGACAACACCGATAAAAGAGTTAGCTAGCAAGAAAGATTATTTTTGTCTATCACTCAACAACGATTTAAAGTTGGTAAAAGAAAAATCGTTGAGAATTTTCTCTACAGGAACAAAACCAATTTTTAAAATGAGATTATCAAGTGGCAAGGAGATAAAGGCAACTGGCAATCATAAATTTTTAACCGTGGGTGGCTGGAAACGATTAGACCAATTAAAAGCAGGGGATTTTATTGCGACCCCGCGGGTTATTAAAAAATCTGAGCAAACAGAAATGTCAGATGATCAAATTGTTGTACTTGCTCATCTGATCGGTGACGGATGCTACTTAAAAAAACAGCCTTTACACTATACAAATGCCGACCCTCTTTGTATTCGAGCGGTAGATGAAGCGTCAAAGCGCGAATTTGGGACAAAAAACCGTTTGGTTGCGCAGAAAAGCTGGCATCATTTATATTTATCTTCACCTCATCATTTAACTCATCACAAGCGGAATCCAATTGTAAAATGGCTTGATGAAGAACTATTTGTTTTTGACCAGAGATCGGGTGAAAAAGAGATTCCAAAAAAAGTATTTTCTTTCGCTAACGATAAGTTAGCGCTCTTTATTTCACATCTTTTTGCTACTGATGGCGGACTGACGAAATCAGTAGGTATCTGGAGATTGCACTATGCCTCAAAAAGCAAAAAGTTGATCTGCGGGTTACAGCACCTTCTTTTGCGTTTTGAAATTCATTCAATCATTAAAATTAATAAGAAAAAAGGATACGATCCTGTATTTGATTTGGTAATTTCTGGCAAAAATGATCAAGTAAGATTCCTAAAGCAAATCGGAATTTTCGGAGCGAAGGATAAAAATGTGAAAGCTGCGCTATCTGAACTGGAAAATATCAAAGCCAACACGAATATTGACATCATCCCCAAAGAAATTTGGATAAATATAAAAAATAAGTTTAAAGAGCTTGGTTTAACTTCGAGAACTTTTCATGCAAATATGGGTTGGTCTTATAGTGGAACGCAGAGGTATGGCAATGGTCTTTCACGTGAACGGATGCTGGCTGTGGCAGAAGTTTTAAATGATGGGAACTTAAAATCATTGTCCACTTCCGATATTTTCTGGGAAAAATTGTTGGAAATATCGGAAGCAGGAGAAGAAGAAGTCTTTGACATTACAATGCCTCAAAATCATAATTTTGTTGCCAATGATTTTATCGTCCATAATTCGATTGAACAGGACGCCGACGTCGTAATGTTTCTATATCGAGAAGAATACTATAATCCTGATACTGAAAAGAAGGGAATCACTGAGATTTTAATTAAAAAGCATAGAAACGGCCCGACAGGGCAAACCGAACTGTTCTTTAACCCGGGACAGATGCGTTTTGCTGATTTGGAGAAGAACAGAGTTGTGCAAAGTGAAGAGTAATTATAGGTAGAATACAGAATACAGTTGGACAGATAACAGATGGATGAAATGAATAAAAAACTGTTATCTGTATACTGTTATCTGTTAACTGACATAAACAAACGTCCCCGCACCAGATTTCGGTGGGGGACGCGGTAAGGTGCCAGCCTGAGAGGCCGGCTAGTTTTTATCAGCTGACAGATCTACATCTATCAGCCCAAGCCGAGTGGCATGGCGAAACGCCTGCACCCGGTTCGATACACCAAGCTTCTCGTAGATGCTCGCAAGATGGAAATCCACCGTGCGCTTGCTGCAGCAGAGGTCTTCTGCCACTTGGTGAGAAGGTTTCCCCTGAATGATTTCAGAGAAAACCTCTCTTTCTCTCTTTGTCAGCACTATCTGCTGACCCCGATCCTGTTCTGTTACTGTTGCTGTAGACAATTTCGCTTCACCCTCCTGTAATGTAACATCCTTGTTCTTGGCCGATTTAGCCTAGACGGGTATATACTTTACCGGAAAGAGCCTCAATTGTCAAGGATTAAAGAATTGATTGTTAGCAAAAAGATAAAAGTGCAGTTGCTCACGATTAAATTACCCTCATTTAAA
>CAYIJI010000051.1:0-6409 GCA_964363695.1 uncultured Candidatus Saccharibacteria bacterium | reverse complement strand
ACAGATGACAGATGACAGATGACAGATGACAGATGACAGATGACAGATGACAGATATACATTAGAAGAGACTGTTTAGCTGTCTGACTGTATTCTGTGACTGTTCCCTCGCCCCTGTGTCATCCCGACCAACGTGGAGGGATCTTCTAAGAGTAATTCAATCTATTTTTAAGATTTCTCCGCCCCGTTCGGCTACGCTCAGGGCAAGCTCTCAGACAAAGCTGAGGAGTCGAAATGACAGCAGTTACGTATTCCATTATCCAATATTAAAGAGTAGCATTTAAGTAAATAATGAAATGGAGGTGGGAAATGTCAAAAGTTGCCCTTGGGATAGTGGGTATTATAATGATCTTGTTGGGGGTTGCCGGTCTTATTACCAACTGGGATTTCCTAAAAGAGCCCTCTTGGCTTGCTTGGGTAGAGATAGTGATTGGAGTTATTTCTGCTTTTGTTGTCGTCTTGGATTCGAGGGAATAATATTACTAATTGAAAGATGAATTATGGAAACAAATAAGAATATTGTGCGGGCGATTGCCGGCGAATCGATGGCTAGAAATAAATACACCTATTTTGCTTCACGGGCCAGAAAAGATGGCTATGAGCAAATTGCAGCTATTTTTGAAGAAACAGCCGACAATGAGAAGGAGCATGCGAAGAGATTAATGAAGCTTCTCGAAGGTCCAACCGAGTCGTCTTTGGAGAATTTTGATTTTCCAGTTGTTAAGACGACAGCGGAGAATCTTGCGGTTGCAGCTGCCGGAGAAAATTTTGAGCATTCAACAATGTATCCTGATTTTGCAAAAGTTGCTAAAGAAGAAGGTATAGAGGAGGCTGCGAAGGTTTTTACGGAGATCAGCGAGGTAGAAAAAGAGCACGAGAATCGATATCTAAAATTGAAAGAAAATATCGAAAAAGGATTGGTATTTAAGCGTGAAGAAGAAGTGGAGTGGAAATGCAGGAATTGCGGTTATGTCCACAAGGGCACAGAAGCACCGGCGGAGTGTCCGGCTTGCGCTCACCCGCAAGCACACTATGAACTTTTGACAAGACCATATTAGTTTAAACTGTCATCCCCGCTTCACCTCTCGTCATCCCCGCGAAGGCGGGGATCCAGAAATTGTAAAGATTGCCGCACTTCGAAGCCACATCGCTCGCAATGACTAAATATCAATTTATTGCTTGATTAGTTAACTAGAACAGATTGGAATTAGGTGATCATGAATCGAAGTTCTAAGTTCTATTTAACAATGGGGCAATACAATCAAAAAAACATCTTGGAGGCGGGAAATGGAATGCTATGCTGTGTCTAATAAAAGCATAAGTAAAATTCGTCAACAAGTACGAGAGGAGATCGAAACTGTTGCGAGCGAAGTCTCGCCAAGCGTGATAGATGACGTGATGCTTGCTACCGGTGAAGTTGCTACAAATGTAGTAAAGCACTGTGGTGAACAGAATGATGGGATCCCCCTTAAGATCTGGTTCACCGAGGAAAACGATTGCCTTATTGAGCACATAAAGACAGAAAGTCATTGTGCTAACAAGGAATTAATCGAGATGGCTCTCGGTTGCAATGTGTGCGAGAAATGTATGGAATCGGTTTCGATTGACCGAGAAGGAGGGATGGGTTTAGCCATTATTGGGGCGATAACCAAGGACCGTCGGATTACATCTGATGGGGAAATGATACTAGCGTTTGCCTTATAGCTCATGCTGAGCATAGTAAAATAAGCCTGCTGGGTACTATTTCCAGCAGGCGACTTTCTTTAAATAAACATGGAGGATTATGAAAAAAATATTTTTAGACATTGAAACACTGCCGGCGCCTGGCGATAAAATGGATTTGATCAAAAGCTTTTGGGAAGATTCTAGAAAAAAGAACGATTCAAAATTAATCAAAGGCGTGAATGATTTTGACACTTTTTTCCGAAATACTTCTTTTCAAGGCGAGTTCGGACGCATCTGTTGCATCGGTTATGCGGTTGATAATGAACCGTCGGATTGTCTTTTTGGTGATGAAAAAGAAATTTTGGAAAAGTTCTGGGCAATTGCAAAAGATGCGGACCTATTTATTGGCCACAATGTGATGGACTTTGATTTTCGGTTTATTTATAAAAGATCGATTATTTTGAGTGTTCGCCCGACAAGAGATCTATCTTTTGCGCGCTATCGAAATAATCCTATTTTCGATACTATGTGCGAATGGGAAAAATGGGGAAGCAGGGGAACGAGCTTGCATAAATTAAGTATTGCTCTCGGAATTGCCTCGCCAAAAGAAGAAGGGATTGACGGCTCAAAAGTTTATGACTATTTACTCGCTGGCAAGATTGACGAAATCTGCGAGTACTGCAAACGCGACGTCGACGCAACAAGAAAAGTCTATAAGCGGATGATATTTGATATTTAATATTTGAAACTGCTCACTCGCCTCTGTCATCCTCGGGTTCAGCGGTGTGGCTTGAGAGTGAAGCCCGGGGATCCATGCGGCGATTTCTGGATTTCCGTCTTCACTCTTCGAGTCTGAGCGATGAGGCTCAGACCTCCCATTCGACAAGCTCAGGGCCTGTCATCGACTTTGAGGGAAGAGCCCTCAGGCTCAGACTCGAATGAGAGTGGAAATCGAAGGCAGAGTCGAATGACGGGAATGACAACACAGTGTACAGTTTCTAGTACTCAGATTGCATAGTAAGGTCTACGATGATATAATTGATAATTATGTTGATAAATAAGAAAATCAAAACCTGGTCTAGCTTTTCTCGGCTAGCAGTCTTGTCTGACTGATAGGGTAGGTTTTGATTTAGCCAAGACCTCGAAATCTGCCCATCTCAGGCAGAATTTTTGTATTTGAACAAGGGGGAAAAGATCATGTATCGAGCTGTCGGAAACCGTCTTGCGGTAGATTTTGACGCGTTAAAGCTGCCAGTATCCAACGAAAAAGCGATTGCAATCTTAGAATCTATCGGTTTTAATAGCATGGGAGTGGATATTATTACAGATGCTCGTAGTCTAGTCGACAATGCCAAATATAAACGAGGCGCAAGACTTAGAGAAGCCCCAGCGGTATTTGATTGTTCTGGATTAATAAAATGGCTGTATGGTCTTCTGGGTATTTGGCTTCCTAGGCGTTCCATACAACAAAGGGAGATTGGAGAGATTGTCGACTTTCCTAATAGACGCCCAGGAGATATCATTTTTTGCAGCGGTTGTATTGATTATTATTGGCAGAACCCAGATGATGGCGTAGGCCATGTCGGCATCATCTCTGACCGTGATTCAGTGATTCACGCGGCTAATCGTAAATCGGGAGTGATTGAATCTTCGATTGATCGGTTTGTGGAAAATGATAAATTTCGGGGAATAAGGAGAATCGTTCCGATTCAAGGAATTCACACAATCGAATTTCCATTAGAGCGGGAAGTTGAAATCTCCGATGATATTCGATGGATTGTTCTGCAGAAACTTTCCTAACCCACTTTGGGGTGAGCAAAAATATTTGCTCGCCCTTTTTTAATGATAAGCTTATAAAAAGATAAAAAGTGCCTTCTTGCTAAGCAACTCATAGAAAAAAACATAAAAATAAAGAAAATGGTGTCAAAATGAAACGGCCGTTCTAAAATGACCCCATTTTAAAGAGAATCTTAAGGAAATATTGTGTATTATTAAACTAATGGAAAAAGAATATATAAAATTGGTTCAAAAGAAAGTGGTTGGTTTATTGAAAAGTAATAGCAATAAACCTCTTTTTTTATTAGCGAAAGACAACTGCAGCGAGCTTTCACGATTGGCCGGCTCATGGATCTTGCAAGATCATCTAAATGCCAATGCTTTCATAATGAAGGGCGAAGGCATAAATAATAATAAAAAGCTTAGCCATGATGTTTTAGTAATCGAGAGCCAGAGCAAATTTTACATACTTGATCCGGCAATTTGGCAATTTTTCGAAAATAGTAAAAATATTTTAATTAAAATCACCGATTCCATAGAAAATGTGCGTCAAGATCTGGAGCGCAAATATGGCGGACGCTGGAAAATATCAGAAAAGCTAGGAACTGTTTCAGAAGAGCAGGTAAACGAGTGGAAAAAAATAATCCAGGAGAATATCAAGAACATTTGAAAAGTTGTTTTTAGTTCTTTGCTTTTGAATCACCCGGAGTTTTGGGAGTAGGTGTCGCAGAGGGGGAGTCTTTTGTTGGTATTGGCGTTACAGTTTTACTTGTCCCGCGAAGCTTTGGCGAAGTGGGATCCTCAGTCTTAGCAGCTGTTTTATCTTTGCAATTAGTGCTAGAGGATTCTTTGCCAATATTTTCCTTAACATCTTTGCCGTGTTGACGCTTAACGGAAACGGTCTCGTTATAAAGTAAGTTTAAAAATAAACGGTTGAATTTAGACAAATCGCTAGCGGTGACTGAATCCATTCTCCTTACCAATGATGCTGGCGACTCAGTAAAACCTCCGGATACTACTTGATCAATAAAATAAAGCTCTTGATTTTGAATGTTGCCCCAATCAAGTTCAAGTTCAAGTTTTAATCGCTCTTTAATATGTTTTAAATTATTTAGTATGAAATCGTCATACTTCTCAAGAGACATTTTTATATGATCGCTTACCTTTTTCGAGTTTCCTTTACTGCAAGCAAAATAAATTTCCAAAGTATCGGCATCACAATCTTTATTAACCGATATATCATAAACGAGGCCCTGCTTATTTCTTAGTTCATCAAATAGCATCCCAAAGCGAAAATCAGTCAGGCTCCGACGATAGAGAAGAATTATGAGCTGATCTACATTTTTTAAAAGACGCACTATGGTATAGGTGTCAACGCTGCCGGGAGATTGCCATGGATGCCATAATTCAATAAATCCATTATTTTCACGCAAATGATTTTTTTCAATCGCTGGCAATTTATCAATTTTATAGTCATCAAATGATAGTCTAAATGAAGCGATGTCAGTATTGTATTTTTTAAAAATTTCGATCGTTTCATCATACGAAAGGTTGGAAACTGACTCAAGATCATTCCATGCATTTCGAATAGAAGGAGAACTTGGATCATAAATTGTCTTTGCTAACTGTTCTCCTATATCGATAAATTCCCCTTTATTTTCAAGGATTTCTTCGATCAGTGCAGATTTTATTTTTTTAAAGTTGTCGCGGTCAAGAAAAAGTTCATTTTGGTTTTTTAGCAGAATCTTCGTCATTTCTTCAGCAACTTCAGATCTAACAATATAATATTCTGCTAAATAAAAATCATTTACTGTTCCGCTATGAAAAACAATATTTCTAGAATAGAAATCGGCCGATATCCCGAGTGCCATAAGTCTCTTTGGCGCAACAAGAATATGCTCAATAAGATGAGCCGCCTGGCTCTCTTTTTGACCTAAGTTTAATTTTGGTCTAATTAATGTGACAATGGATTGTTTCATAATCTTATTATATCAGAATAAAGAAGTGAGGCGAAGATATAATTGGTCAGTTTTGACATCCATCGTTTTTTCGTTTAGCATACAATTGCAAAACAACGCCATTTCTAAAGGAGGTGAATGAATTGGCGAATAAGAGCCGAGAACGCGGATCAGCAGACAGAAAAGCAGCTCAGACTCGGCACGGAGGGTCCAACGACAACGCGTCCAGGCCTGCCAAGCGGCAGACAAGCTCAACACATGGTACCAGCCGCAAAGGTGCAAACCCTAAGCGGTAACAGCCGTTATTCATGTACTCGAACCAATTGGGCTAGCATTGACTAGCCCTTTTTTATTCCCATTGCTTTTGCTTTTGAGTCAGCGGATGTTTCTGCGGGGGGAGTTGTCGATGGTGTATCTTTTGTTAGTATCGGTGTCACAGTTTTGCCTGTCCCGCGAAGCTTTGGCGAAGTGGGATCCTCGGTCTTAGTATCGGTTTTATCTTTGCCATCAGCTTTATCCGTTTCGCACTTTACTTCTGCAGCGGTGATACTAGTTGTATTTTCCTAACGGCTGTTCCTGGCTTTATAAAGACTCAGGAGGGAACGGTTCTAATTTGATACGAGTTTAGCGGTAATTTAATATTCCTTGATCTTTTCTTAATAATTCTTGCTCCATAATAAAGTTATACCAAAATCAAGAAGATTTTTACCTCCGAATAATTGCTTTTATTTATTAAATAGTGAATAGTCCTAGTAATATTTTATATAGCGGTACAAAAATGATCTTTTTATTATCAACAAATTCTTCACTTTGATAATCAAGAGTAGCCACAATCAGATTTTGACAATTTAATTCCTCTCCACCTTCTATTAACGCTCTAATTTCTCTAATCATAGTTTCTTTTGATGACGGATCAACGCAAATCTGAACAAGCGCTTCTATTTTTTTATTATTTTTTAACTCACCTTACGCACTAACTTCTGATATAATTAAATTGTACCCCATTAAAAA
>CAYIJI010000050.1:0-6449 GCA_964363695.1 uncultured Candidatus Saccharibacteria bacterium | reverse complement strand
GCAATGTGGCCAGCAATCACCACATTTATATAGTGTTTAGCTGCCTCTTCGCGGTGTTTTTCTCCCAAGTGCATGCCAATTTCCGTGCCGATTCCATAGTGGCTCATTCGTTCAAAAATCTTTTCGCTTCCTCCAGTACCGCCCGTCATGCCCGAAACAACGATTTTTCCCGCTCGAGAATTTTCTCCGCCGGCAAAGATTACCGGCCCGGCATTCATTTTTGTCGCCTCTGCATATTCCGGAATTTCTTTCAGAGTTTCCAGAACTTCGCCGACCGTTTCCGGTTTTTTCTTTGAAATATATTGATCGACAAAATTCCAGACAGAGTTATCGGCAGGAGTGTGAATATTTAATAAAGGAATATCTAAAAGTTTTGCCGCATCAACTGGCTTGTAGTGATTAATCGGCGCGATAGTGCGGGAAACTTCCCTAATTCTTTCTGCTAAGACTCCTTCGGCGATATTCTCCGGTATCCCCGCTTTAGCCAAAACATCGGTCTGAATGTCCATTACTTCATGTAAGTTCGTTAGAGCCTTTCCTTCAGGATGATGAGCGATTACTAAATCGATTTTCTTGTCTTGCCGCTCCAATTCTTTTGCCAACAAAATTTCTTCGACTCCGATGTCGATGCCAACCAAAACAGTCTTTACTTCTCTCTCAAGATCTCCGTAATGAATACCCGAGTCAGAATAAGGGTTCTCCAGTTTGTCAGTGTCAAAATCTTTCTTTTTCTTCTCCGGCAGCTCCCTATACTCTTCCTGCCTTTTCTTCAAAAGTTTTTCGACTTTTTTTCTGCCCCGCGGGTCATTATCGATTCCAATTTCAATAGCTAGATCAAAAATTTCTTTAATTTTCATGGTGATTTCTTAATTAGTTTATTAACGCCTTGTATTCAAAATACACTATTTAACTCGTCATTTCGACATCATGAGCTGTGGCTTGAGTCGAATGACGAGAAATATACAAATTAATTGACCCATCCGCAACAATAATATGTATATCTCTCGCCTTGTAGGTTGCCCAATGGCTCGAGATGACTTACTATTTTAAGTCTAACTCTATATCACCTAGCAAGATATAACTTTATCTATAATTCCATACTTTTTAGCTTCAATTGCTTTCATGTAGAAATCCCGATCAGTGTCTCTTTCAATCACTTCCAGCGGCTGGCCGGTATTTTTGGATAGAATCTTATTCATTTCTTCCCGGATTCGCAGTATTTCTTCGGCCTGAATTTTGATATCAGACGCCTGACCCTGAGTCCCGCCCATTGGTTGATGGATTAGAATGCGGGAATTCGGCAAAGAAAAACGCTTGCCTTTTTCTCCGCCCGCCAAAAGAAAAGCGGCCATGCTAGCTGCTAAGCCGACGCAAATAGTGGAAATAGGCGATTTTACATAATTCATTGTATCGTAAATCGCCATGCCGGAGTAAACTTCTCCACCAGGAGAGTTGATGTAGATTTGAATGTCTTTCTTAGAGTCTTCAGAATCAAGAAACAATAGCTGAGCAACAATAGTATTGGCAACCGCATCGTTTATAGAACCGCCCAAAAATATAATTCGGTCTTTTAAAAGCCGAGAATAAATATCGTAGGCGCGTTCACCTTGAAATGTTTTTTCGATCACAGTCGGTATTAAATAACTCATTTTACATCCTTTTCTAATTACAGGATATTATAGCACTCACTCTTCAATTGAGCAATATTCAATAATATTTTCCATTTGCCATTTCTCAATTTTCATTCATTTACCATTTATCAATTTTTCACTCAAAGCACCAATAAGATGAAAATGGATGCCCAATAACCAAATGGGAAATGATAAATTATTGATCAATGAGAACTGGTAAATGATAAATCAAAAATTAGAATAATTTTGCTATCGTTCCTCAAAAATCAAGGAAAACGAATAGATGAAAAATATTGTTGCCAAAAGAAGCATCGTCACAAAAGGTGAAGTCAGGTCGGCGACTGCCGCAACAACAAGCGCTGGAAGGGAAGTTGCAAGGCGCAGTTGCATTGAGGAAATGCCAAACACCCTGCCCCTCTGGCCTTCGTCCGAATTCAAATGAAGCAGGGTCTGGCCCGCTATCTGTATCGCTCCAATGCCAAAACCGATAATTATTACTGCAAGTATTAAAGCCGGTCTGGAAAAAGCAACCGCTTCATAAAATCCATAAAGAGAAAATAAAATCAGGCCGACGCTGGAAATTATAAAGCCGCCGTCAAGGACTTTTAACTGGTTTAATTTAGCTTTTTTTGAGAGTAAGATCGCAGCGGCTAACATGCCAAGACCCGAGGGAGCAATAACAGCAGGACCGATAAATTTTGGGTCAATGTTGAGCACGCTTTCACCAAAAGCGGGCAGTAAAGTAATCAATGCACCGAGCATCGTCCAGCCAATCGTCAATTTTATCATTGGATTTAAGACATCGCTCTTTTTTCTTAAATATATGAGGCCATCTTTTACTTCTTGCCATATCTCCGCAATATCGGAGGCAAGGGTTTGGATTGATAGTTTTTTAACCTGTTTTTTATCGAAATCGGTAAGCATCCTAGTTGCCTGCGTCGCCAGCAAAAAAAGTCCGGCGCATACGGCAAAAAGCCATTTTGATCCAATGTAATTCATAATTGGACCGGCAGCAGCATAGCCCACCAAAAGAGTAGCGTATGTAGTGGTCATCACCATCGAGTTGGCATGAACAAGTTTTTCCTTAGGAACAATGAGCGGTATGGACGAAGACTCCGCCGGCGTGAAAAACTGAGATAAGGCTGAAATCAAAAATATTATTTCCAGAAGAGCCAAAATGTTGCTGTGAGCAACAATTAGGAGAACGGCAGCAACAAAACGGAATATATTTGTGTAAATAAGAATTTTTCGATAACAAATTCTATCAGCGATCGCACCGGAGAACGGCCCAAAAATTGCAACCGGAATGGCAGAGGCTATCAACACTAGAGAAATTGAGGTGTTTGATTTTGTTTTCTCAAAAATATCTAACAGGAGGGCAAAAGTAACCATATTCAAGGCTATCTGGGAAAAAACTTGAGACAGCCAAATTTTTTTGAAATCTGGATACCGAAGGACGTTGAGGAATGAATTTTGCATATAGTTAAATGATTCTAAATTAATCCAAATCCTAAAGCCAGAAATGGACAATAAACCAAACGAACGTAACCACTCACTGTCATCCTGAGTGGAGCTTGCGAAGGATCTAGCGAAGCGTTGCTTCTGGATTCTTCAGCCTAAAGTCGGCTTCAGAATGACGATATGGTGAATGGTTACAAACGAATCACTAAGTAAACGTGGATTTTCGTGGTTAGTTTTGTCCCGCATTCTGAACAGGATCTCGCCGAGGCGATGATTAGTGGTCCATTTTTTAATTTATTTGGTCAGTTCTTGAACCAAATATTGAATAGCCTTTTCCCCGCTCTTTGGATCTTTCGGATCCCATTTTTTCTCTTCAATAATCTTGCCTAATAAAAGCCCCGTTTTAACATTCTTCTCGGCTTGAGGCCGCATATCTTTCAACAAATCCTCTCTTGTCTTTTTTAGGCTGTCCAAATATCGCTCGATGTTTATGCCTTGGGCCGAAAGCTGATTTCCGAACTCGCCGAAAATCCTTTTTGTTTCTCTCTCGATCAATGCATCCGGCACTTCGGCCTCTAGCACAGTCAAAACTTTGTTTATAACCTCTGTCTCAAGATTTCTTTTGTAATCCTCTTCTAGTTCTAAATTGAGATTTGTCTCAATAGCTTTTTTCAACTCTTCCGTGTTTTTATGGCCGAACTTTTTTGCAAAATCGTCGTCAATCTCCGGGAGCTTAACTTCTTTTAAGTCAATAAGTTCAACTTTAAATTCAGCTTCTTTGTCCGCATATTCTTTTGAATGATAATCTTTTGGAAATTTAATTTTAAATTCTTTTTTCTCGCCCTTTTTCATTCCAACCACTTCTTCTTCAAACCCCGGGATCAAATTGCCTTCGCCTAAAATTAAAGGGTGATTTTTCGAGCACATCTGGTCGATTCTTACTTTTTTTAAAAATCCTTCAAAGTTAATCTCGGCTCTGTCCCCGACTTTTGCCGGGCGGTCAGCTTCACTGAAAGTGGCTGATTGCTTTTGAAAATGCTCTAGCACCCTTTTGACATCTTCTTTCTTTGCTTTGTCGGGACTTTTTTTGTCCACTTTTAATTTCTTGTAGTCGCCCAATTCGACCGGAGGCAAAACTTCGATCTCCGCCTCGAATTCAAACACTTCCTTGACATTCTCTTCCGAATCGCCATAGTTCGGATATTTATTTATGACAATATTTGGCTGTGAAATAGGATTCAAATTCTTTTCAACAATTGCCTTATAATAATTCTCGGAAACAGCCGAATCCAGTGCTTCCGAGAGAATTCTGGCTGTACCGGCTGCTGCTTCGACCAATTTTCTTGGCGCTTTGCCCGGTCTAAAACCATCCAGCTTTATAGTCGGGGCAATTTTTTCATAGGACTTATTAAAATAACCGACCATTTCCTTAGATGAAATAGTGATTGTCAGCTTAAACTTCCCCTTCTTTAGATCTTCTGATTTAACTTCCATTTGTACTTTCCTGTTTAATATATTATTCTTCGAGCGATGTAGCTTTGAAGTCGAGAAGTTCTCAATTCCAAGTCGCACCATTCGAACAATAATTAATAATCAAGTTCTAATTTATTATTAAAAATTCATGATTCCAGATTCATAATTCTTGATTCTGACCTAATCAGCTTAGCAAAAAATTCTGCGTTTTCAAAGAGAGAGGGCCGGTCGTATGTTGACCGGCCCTAATTACGATGTCGCTTTAAGCAAGCGCGAACAAACCCGGGAGTTTGCCCTTAGTCTCTGTGACTATCTCGACCGAAACTCCCTCGAGGATGTCGTCGATAATCGCTGGCCGATTGTCCGTCGTCCGAATCTGAACATCCCCCATATTGGCTGTGCGAATCTTCTCCCCTCCGCGTAAATCCTCCAAATAGGGAATCACAACAATCATAGCGCCAGCTTTAAGTGATATGTGGTTTTTGCTTCGAAACTTCCGCATTTTACTCCTCCACCCTGACAGCTAACAAGGTAGCTAGAATGCCATTGTTGGATATGACATCCAACACTCACTCAGCATGTCGAGCCGATGACCGATCGACATCGTTGAAACCAGAGAGAGCTCAACTTTGAGCTGATCCGGATCCAAGAAGCCGTTCTCGAAGCAAATCTCATGTAAGAGCCAATTGGCTCTTACTCCAGTAAAAGTGCCTACTTCGCTAGTTGCCCCCATCGCTTCCCCTTTCTTGCACAGATTTATGACTTTCATTTTCACTGAATGATTAGATTTATATCACGTTTCAGATAATAATTAAAGCGCTTCGTTAATATTAAAAATACCAGCCTTGCTAAAGCCGGTATTTCTCTCCTATCAATACTCAATACTACTTGCCAACAACTTGCTTCCCCGCTCTGTGTCCCTTCCAACCCTTGATCGCTTTTTCGTACGCGTCGTGTGTACCGGTATCGTACCACTGGCCGAAAAACGGATAGCCGTACATTTTTCCAGCCTCAACGATTTTTGGATAAACCTCCTTCTCTATGGAGATCACTTTCTGATCTGGAAAATATTTAAAAACTTTGGGCTCAAGAATAATCATACCGGCATTAATTAAGTTGCTTGGCGCATTTTCCTTAGTTGGCTTCTCCATAAAACCAATTATCTTTGATCCCTTGAGAGATGCCACGCCAAGCCCAGTTACATCGTCCACCGAGGCAAGAGCCATTGTGGCCAATCCACCGGAGTTTTTATGAAATGCAATAAAATCCTCCAGATCAATGTCAGCCAAAACGTCGCACCAGATCAACAAAAAGGTATCATCCAAATACTTCTCCGCCAGCTTTAGAGGACCGGCTGTTCCAAGAGGCTCTTTCTCTTCCAAGTATTTAATATTCAAACCAAATTTCTCACCGTTTCCGAAATAGTCCTTTATCTGCTTTCCTTTATAGCCGATCGAAAGATAAATCTCAGTGATGCCATGTGATTTTAACAAATCAAGACTATGCTGCAAAAGTGGTTTACCCTGCAATGGTATTAATGGCTTAGGAAGTTCGTATGTAAAAGGCCTGAGACGTGTTCCTTTACCGCCGGCTAAGATTACTGCCTTTTTTATTTTATTGAGTCCGAGTCCCTGCTCAATTAAATATTCTGTTGCATGAGACCGGTTTCTAATTTTAGCTCCGTCAATAATCGAATCAATTTTTTTAATAAGATCTTTTTTCACCGTTACGGTTAGCTTTTCTCTCAACATAAGACTCCTTTGGAGTAAATTTATAATTTAACGCCTGATATGTAATTAAATAGTTTGTCATCTCGACTTCGTGGGTGTTTTCACGACGAGAGATATACAAATTAATGGGGTCTTAGCAGCATCAAGAGGTATA
>CAYIJI010000049.1:0-6717 GCA_964363695.1 uncultured Candidatus Saccharibacteria bacterium | reverse complement strand
GCCGAAGAATTTTATTTTAGGACTTTTGCAAGTGGGACAAACAGCCGGTACGGAAACTCTGTAATCACAATGATGGCAATTTAAAACATGGTTGTCATAATTTATATGATAAACCATCGGAATATTGCAGCGAGGACAATTAATCACTCCTCCACATTCTCGGCAGGAAACAAAAGTGGCCATTCCGCGCCGATTTAAAAAGAGTATCGCATGGCGTTTGTTTTTCAATATATCGGCTATATTTTTTTGCAATTCCAGTGAGATTGGTGAAAAATTGTCGTGCTTTATTTCATTTTTTAAATCTATAATTCTGGCAGGCGGTAGAATTAATTTTTGATATCTTGATTTTAATTCGAAGAGGTCAAAAATTCCCCTTTTGGCTTTATGGTATGTCTCAATCCTGGGCGTTGCTGTACCAAGTACAAGTAAGGCGCCTAACTTTTGGGCAATTTTTTCCGCTAGATCTACGGCGTGATAGCGAGGATCTTTCTCCTGTTTGTAAGCATCTTCCTGCTCTTCATCAATAATTATTAATCCAATATTTTGATTTGGAACAAGCAGAGCTGATCGTGGACCAATTATTATCTTTTTTTCACTGTTGGCAAATTGCTTATAGCTTAAATATTTTTCTGATTTTGAAAGGCCGGAGTGCAAAAGACAAACTTGGTCCGGGAAAATTTGTTCAAACTTTTCTACAGTCTGAGGCGTCAGCATTATTTCCGGCACCAGCACAACCACTTGTTTGTTTATTTTGATTGCTTCTCGGGCGAGTTTTAAATATATTTCTGTTTTACCGCTTCCGGTAACGCCGTGAATCAAGGATGGTTTAGGGTTTATTGTAGATAGCTTATAGACCAATTTTTGAAAAATCTCTTCTTGCTCAGAGGTTAATCTTATTTCGTGACTAGTGATTCGTGACTCGTGATTTGCAAGTTTATTACGAGGATGTGAGATTGCTGGAGGAAGAAAAAGCGAAATTGCTTCACCGAGAGAACACAAGTAATATTCGGAGATCCATTTGGCAATATCTAAGTATTCTCTCGGAATAGTAAATTCAGAATTGACCGATTTAATTTCTTTTAATTCATAGTCAACCTGTATTCTGTTATCTGTATTCTGTATTCTTAAAATAACTCCACGAATCTCTTTTTTGCCGAAAGGGATATCAACAATAGAACCAATTTGAATTTGGCTCTGCAATTCACTTGGCACTAAGTATGAAAAGGTATTTTTATCCGGCGCTGTTCTTTTTTCTGGAACTATTTCTGCGATCATGTCCTTAGCATATATTATTAGGAATTGAGTATCCAGCAAAAAATTAATTTTCAATATTTGTAACCACTCACTGCCCCCTGTTGTCATCCCAGACTGCAAGCTTGAGATCTGGGATCCAGAGAGTTAGTCTGCTTGCATAATTTCTAGATTCCAGATCAAGTCTGGAATGACAGTGAGTGGTTACCAATATTTGTATTGCTTAAATACTTAAAAAATGTTAAAATAAATCCTCATGGAAACATTAAACTTAAAAAGTGTTGCTCTTATTGGACGGCCAAATGTAGGCAAGTCTACTTTGTTTAACCGCTTAATCGGCAAAAGAGAAGCAATTGAAACTCCAATTGCCGGCACAACCAGAGATCGTCTTTACGGCGAAGTCCTTTGGCAAGGACTAAAATTTAACCTAATTGATGTAGCCGGAATAGAAGCCGGCACTAAGACGGAGATTGATAAAAGCATTCAAGAAGGTGTTGAATTGGCAATCGAAAGCGCTGACTTAATCGTGTTTATTGTTGATTGGGAGGACAAGGATAACGAGGCGGATAAGCAGGTAGCTCGAAGGCTTAGAAAAATCGACAAAAAAGTCATAGTTGCCGTAAACAAGGCCGACAACATCAAACGAATAGAAGCTTTAGATGAGTTTAAGCGGTTTGGCAATTTTAAAGTAATTCCTATCTCTGCAATTTCAGGCAAAAATACCGGAGACCTTCTTGATGAAATTTCAAAAGAGCTTTCCTCGGAAGAAATACCGATGGAAATGCCGGAGAAAATAGAAAAGGGAGTTATTAACCTAGCAATAATCGGACGGCCGAATGTGGGAAAATCTACCCTTTTAAATACGATTTTAGGAGAGAAAAGAGCTGTTGTTTCGGCTGAAGCAGGTACAACTAGAGACACTTTGGACGTCGTATTTCACCATAAAGATGGGAAAATAAGAATTTTCGATACTGCAGGGTTGCGACGCAGGGGAAAAATCGTAAAAGACACGATTGAGAGCTTTAGCGTCCTGCGAACCATTAAAACTTTGAAGAATTCAGACGTTGCTATCCTTATAATTGATGCAAAAGAGGGTTTGGTGGCCGGCGATGTTCACATTCTGGGTCAAGCTAAGGAATACGGAAAAGGAGTGATCTTGACTGTCAACAAAATCGATCTTGTCGAAGGGGATACGGAATTATTTATGTCAGAAACTTTGGGCCATCTGCAAGAGGCCTTAAATTTTATGCCTTGGCTGCCGGTAGTTTTCACTTCCGCTCAAAATGGGGATAACGTAAATGCGCTCCTGAATCAGGTGATTAAAGTAAACAAAAATCGCGGAACTAAGATAGAGCAAGAAGATTTGGATCAAATTCTCCAATTTGCAAAAGACTCAAATTTCCAATTGCAAAATGCCAAATCGCTTCAACAAAAAAAAGCCAATCCGCCAATATTTGAACTCAGATACACAAGGGAAAAACCTCACTACACCCAAATCAGATACATGGAGAACAAAATAAGAGACGTTTTTCCCCTGGAAGGGTCCCCGATATTCATCGATCTATTATCTGTTGGCCGCAACCAGAGAAGAAAAAGATCTAAGTAAGAAAGAGTATTTTACTTGTTTTTGAACTCCAAATTTGTCTACCGGCAGGATTGTCAACCACGTACGGCCGATGATGTTTGCTTTTGGCAGAACCCCCCATTCTCTAGAATCAGAGGAATGCTGGCGGTTGTCTCCCATTACGAAATATTCATCATTCCCAAGCGTTTTTATTAGGGCTCCATTTTCACTATTTGAGACTACTGTTACCATAGCTCTAGGTATGTATTGCTCGTCTAAAGTTGTGCCGGTTGGATAGTCTTTACTTGTGATCTTAACCGAGTCGTTTGCGATCGTGATTGTTTCTCCCTGGAGGCCGATGATTCTTTTAATGTAGCTCACATTTGGGTTTCCAGGATAACGGAACACTACAACATCTCCTCTCTTAGGCTCTCCAAAAAGATATGATACTTTTTCCGCTAAGATGTATTCATTATTCACGAAATTAGGCATCATTGACTCGCCGTCCACCACAAATGGCTGAATCGCAAAATATCTTAAGGAAAATGCCACAATAAAGACGACTATACCGGTTTTTAGGAGATCGAAGACAAAATAAAGGAAATCTTTTGCGGGATTATCTTCTGCTCCAAAGTTGTTTAATTCCTCTGAATTTAAATCCTGCTCGTCTCTATCGGTGTCATTGAATTTATCCATCTGTTCCTTTGTTTATTGTTCTTCCAATCTATTTTATCAATCCTTGACAATATTGGTCAATAACAAGCTATAATATCTTAAGGGAGAGTCTTGGAATTTAGTACAATTTGGCGTTTATTTACTGACTAATAGCTTTTTTAGAGTCTTTTAGCCCATGTATCCTATTTTATTTAAAATCGGAAGTCTCAATTTTTACTCTCATGGTGTCTTTATAGTTCTGGGAATGGCTATTGGTATTGCAATAACAGCTTTTGTTTCCAGAAAAAAAGGACTTGCCGGCTCTTTTTTATTTGGTAATATCATTTATACTCTTTTAGCTGGAATAATTGGTGCTAGGATTTCATATTTTATACTGTACCCGGATCAGTTTAACAGTATAATGCAAATTTTCCTAATATGGGAAGGCGGGCTTATTTCTTATGGGGGATTTCTTTTTGGGGGGTTGGCTTTTCTAATCCTCCTCTTAATTGAAAAACAACCGGTTCTAGATTGGTTTGATTCTCTGGCTTTGGGTTTCCCTATCGGCTTATTATTCGGCAGGCTGGGCGATGTTTTGGCGGGCGATTACTCTAATGCCGAGAAATTTGTAAATTTTAGCTCAATTTCTAATGGTTTTCCGCTTCCTTTTTATGAGGCTATCTTATGCTTATTCATTTTTCTGGCGGTTTTAGCAGTGTTTTTAAGCGATAAAAAAAATAAGCCCGGTTTTATTTTTCTTCTGACCCTATTGCTTTATTCTGGCGGTAGATTTATCATTGATTTCTGGAGGGACGAGAGTAAAATATTTTTGAACTTATCAACCGGTCAATTGTTTAGTTTAATTATAATTTTGATTTCGTTTACAGCAACAATATTATTGCTAAAGGTGCGGAAGGAAGGAGATAATAATGAACTTAACAGCTAATTTTATGGAAAAGCAAAAAGAAATTATGCTAAAGGAAAAAGAGAGAATAGAGGCCAGAATGAAGGTCTTAAAAAAATATCCTGACTACGGCGGTGACGATGAGGACAACCTTCAAGAGTTAGCGGACTATGAAAGCAATCTTTCACTTGATGATCAGTTAGAAATTTTGCTTAAAAAAATACAGAAGGCTCTTAAGGCTATTGAAAACGGGACATACGGTCGTTGTTTGGAATGCAAGGAAAATATCGAGCGGGGACGGCTTGACATTATGCCCTACGCTGAGCTCTGCGTTTCGTGTAATGGAAAGTTGAAAACCAAAAGAAAAAGATGAGCCCCAAGGCTTCTATTCTAGAAAAATATAACGCTTTTAAACTTTCTAATTTCGAGATCTGTGCTTCGGTTCTAGCGCTGATTTTGCTGTTGCAACTTACCGGATTTATTGTGCAAAAGTTCTATTTTGTTGATGTCAATGACGGATTATTTTTCGGACTGTACGGCAACAATTTTATATCAATAATGCTGTCTGTTACCTTGTTAGCTGTATTATATTTTTTCCGGGAAAAGTTCGGATTTTTAATTATATTTATCGCCGGAGGAGCTATCTCAAATATTGTAGATCGTCTGATTTATGGTGGCAGTATTGACTATATTGCTATCGGGAACTTCCCGGTTTTTAACTTAGCCGATATTTTCATTACCACAGGTTGTTTTGTCTCAGTGCTTTTTATTGCATCAGGTCCATACAAAAAATCTCCTAGACAATAGGAGATTTTTTGTATGTATAACGACGGTCTATTATTTGAGTTCTTTTACAATCGCTTTAAAAGTTTCAGGTTCGTTTTGGGCGAAGTCAGCTAACATTTTTCTGTTCAGCTTAATTTTAGCTTCGGCCAACTTCTTTATAAAAACTGAGTAGCTCATATCAAATTGTCTTACTGCGGCATTGATCTTTACAATCCAAAGAGCACGAAAATCTCTTTTCTTATTCCTTCTGTCGCGATAAGCATATTGCCCGGCTTTAATTACAGCTTGTTTTGCAAGTTTAAAAACGGATTTTCTTCGTCCGATATAGCCTTTTGCTTTTTTTAATATATTTTTGTGCTTGGCTCTTCTGACCACGCCTGTTTTAACTCTCATATATTTTTCCTAAAGAGATTACAACACTGATTTATAACGCTGATACTCGCAGATTGGCTTATATTATTGAGGCTAGACCCTAGAGACTAGAAGTTTGATCTTGAGGCTGGAAGGTTGAAGTTCGAATGTCTAGCTTCCAGTTTCAAATTCTAATTTCCAGCATCTAGTGTCAAGCATCAACAATCTTCATCTGCGGCGATCTGTGTAAAAGATCTGTGTTGGAAGTTCTGTTTAATTATAGGTATGGTGCTAATTTTTTTACCCTGCTACTATCAGCTTTGCTAATAGTTAATGAGATCTTTGTTCTATCGGATTTATGGGACAAAAGATGGCTTTTTGCAGATTTAACTCGAAGCAACTTGCCTGCTGGTGTTCTCTTAACTCTTTTAACAGTTGCTTTGTGTGTTTTTAGCTTCATAATATTTTCCAAAGTATTTCTAACACGGATTTCATAACACTGATATTCACAGATTCATTTACTATTTGAGGCTAGACCCTAGAAACTGGAAGTTTGATTTTGAGGCTGGAAGGTTGAGGTTCGAATGTCCAGCTTCCAATTTCAAATTCTAATCTCCAGCATCCAGTGTCAAGTATCAATAATCTTCATCTGCGGCGATCTGTGTAAAAGATCTGTGTGAGAATTACAGTTTATTTAATTTCTTTTTTCTTTTCTGCCATCATTGCAGTGATTTGATTACCTGACTTTATAGGGCGATATTCGTAATCTAATTCAGCTTTCTCTGCAAATTTTTTGAACACTTCGAATGCATTTTCGACAAATGCATTTTCGCGTCCTCTTAGTCTCATCGATACTTTAACCTTATTGCCTTGATCGAAGAATAGACGAGCATTTTTGGCTTTATACTCAATGTCGTGGTCACCGATTTTAAAAGTTAAGCGTATTTCTTTGAGCTCAACCTCTTTTTGCTTGGCCCGGCTCTCCTTCAATTTTTTGGATTGATCGTACTTGAATTTGCCAAAATCCATAATTTTGCAGATCGGCGGACGGGCAGTCGGATTTATTTCAACTAAATCAAGACCCATTTCACGGGCTTTTGCAATGGCATCTAATCGAGACATTTCTCCCAGTTTTTCTCCACTTTCATCAATGATTGTAAGAGGGGAAAATCTGATCTGTTCGTTAGCTCGAAGAAATCTATCGTTT
>CAYIJI010000048.1:6040-6861 GCA_964363695.1 uncultured Candidatus Saccharibacteria bacterium | reverse complement strand
TGGATCCCCGTCTTCACTCTTCGAACCATGAGCGATGGGCTCAGAGTCGAATGGCAGGGTATGAGTGAGATCGAATGCCATTGGTGGAGCTTCCAAAGCGAGATATATACAAGTTATTTGAATATTTAAATTAATATAAGCTCCATTAATCTGGAGATTTCTCGTCATTCGACAGAAGCCTCAACGCATGATGTCGAAATGACGACTATTTCTAAGCTCGATTTTGAAAGTGTACCCCCTGTTAGCATTGGGTAAATGCATACAATTTTTTGCACTATTTTAGGGTTTAGCTTATAATTGGAATGAGGAACAAATAAATTGCGAGGGGCAATGGGAATTTCTGATGATATAAGACCTAAAGGAACTCATGAGCGAAGAGAGAAATCTTTTGATGTTGCCGTTTTTGACGATTCTGATGAAAATAAGAATTTTAACGAAAAAAAAGAACCCGAAAAAAAAGAGTTGGGCTATAAATCGCTTGAAAACTTAGAGAATGATTTTTTTGACGATAAAAATTTTAAAGGAACAAAAGAAGAAAAAGAAGTCCACAAGGAAAGTTTAGATACGAAAGAGCATAAACCTAAAAAAAACTTTACTAAGACCGGAATATGGTTGATGACTATTTCTCTTCTTCTTTTATTGGGTTGGCAAAACCGTTCCGAGATTATCTCCGCTATTGAGGATCAATTGGGAATAAACGATAATTCTGACACAGTTAAGGAAGAAAATAAACCGGACGAATACTACACAGGAGAAACTACGGGGGCAACCGAGAGTACAGCAACAAGCACAAAAAGTAAAACCGAACAGGAAACGACTGT
>CAYIJI010000048.1:0-6030 GCA_964363695.1 uncultured Candidatus Saccharibacteria bacterium | reverse complement strand
TAGTAATGGAAATATTAAACGGAAACGGCATCAAAGGTTCGGCCGAGAAAGTAAAAACTGAATTAGAAAGCGCCGGCTTCAAAATTTCTAAAGTAGCGAACGCAAAAAACTTTGCTTATAAAACTACCCTCATTTATTTTAAAACGGGCAAAGACAAAGAAGCCAATCTTGTAAAAGCATCCCTTATGGGAAGGGAAGTTTCAACTGAAAATAACGATAGCAAAGTCGGGGATTATGACATCATCATAATAGTAGGGGCTAAATAAATATGGACTATATTTTTACACAATACGACAACTTAATATCCGGACTTTCAACTACAAATCAAGCGCTTCTATCGCTCGCGCTACTCCTTTTTCTATTGTGGCAGATTTATATGGTGATCAAACACGGCCATTGGATATTCATCGCCGCATTAATAATATTTCTGCCTGGTACATGGCCGGCAGCCCGGCACATTGGAAGTTTGCTGTTTAATATTATTAAATTTCTTTTTGTTCGGGTTGAACTATTGTTTTTTAAGTAGAAAATGATATTTTGGACTATATGGATAACTATTTTATAATGCGCCTATTTTTAGAAGAAGAAATAATGTAACCATTCACTGTCATTCCCGCCTGCGCTCAGGACAAGTTCTAGTGAAACGATCTGATAGTAACGCTTCGCTAGATTCTTCAGCCTAAAATCGGCTTCAGAATGACGATACAGTGAGTAGTTACGAAATAACTTCTTGTTTACGGCTTAAATTTAATTAAGGAATAAAATGACAGAAACTACAAATCCGTTTAAAAATGCCCAGAAGCAAATCGATGAAGCTAAAAAGCTGGTTGATTTCGATCCAGAGATTATTGAAATATTAAAATACCCCCAAAGAGTAATTGAAGTTTCTATCCCCATGAAAATGGAGAGTGGTAAAATAAAGATTTTTCATGGCTACAGAGTCCAGCACAACAACTACAGAGGACCGTACAAAGGCGGAATCCGTTATCATCCAGAGGTTAATCTTGATGAAATTAAGGCTCTCTCCTTGTGGATGACATTTAAGTGCGCGGTTGTTAACATCCCTTTCGGCGGCGCAAAAGGCGGTATTATTGTAGATCCGAAGACACTTTCAAAACATGAACTTGAACATCTAACACGCGGTTATATTGATAAAATCTTCTCAAATATCGGACCATATAAAGATATTCCTGCACCCGACGTTTATACAAACGCACAGGTGATGGCATGGATAATGGATGAATACAGCCATATCGCCCAAGAACACACACCTGCCGTTGTGACTGGAAAACCGGTTGAGAACGAAGGCTCTCTTGGCAGGGACACCGCGACAGCGCAAGGCGGAGTTTATGTATTGCTTGGGTATTTATCGCATAAAAACATGGATATAAAAAGTGCTTCAATAGCGATTCAAGGTTTTGGAAACGCCGGGGGAAATGCCGCCACACTCTTAGATAAGCTTGGAGCTAAAATTGTAGCTATTTCTGATTCGAAAGGCGCAATTTATAATAAAGACGGCTTAGACATCAAGCGGCTGCAGGATCACAAGCAAAAAACCGGCTCGGTTACAAATTTTCCCGGCGCCCAGAATATAAGCCCGGAGGGTTTAATCGCAGTTGAATGTGATGTTCTAATACCGGCCGCGCTCGAAAATGCGATTACGGAAAAAAACGCCGATAGAATCAAATGCAAAGTTGTAATGGAGCTTGCCAATGGACCAACTACTCCGGAAGCAGATAAAATACTAGCCAAAAAACAAATCGAGGTCATTCCGGACATTTTAGCAAATGCCGGCGGAGTTACGGTCAGCTACTTGGAATGGGTGCAAAATCTTACGCGCAATTATATGACAGAGGAAGAAGTGAAAATCAGCCTGAAAGAGAAAATGGCTAAAGCTTTCACCAATATTTATGACTTTAAGAGCAACAAATCCTGCACCTTAAGAGAAGCTGCTTTCGCTTTAGCTATCGAGAGAGTAAGCAAGGCCATTCACAACCGCGGAGTTTTAAGCTAAAATAGAACCAACACAGATCTTTTACACAGATAGATCACTGATTCTTAATTTGAATTTTAAATTGGAGAATGGAGAAAGATAGTAAATGTATGATGTGATAATAATAGGCGGGGGACCGGCTGGTTTAAGCGCGGGGCTATATGCTTCAAGGAGAGCGTTAAATACCTTGGTCATTAGCCGCGACATCGGCGGGCAAATCGCCAAAACGCCGGATATAGAGAACTATCCCGGAATCGATAAGATTTCCGGTATTGAATTGGCGACCAGACTAAAAGGTCAAGCAGAGAGATTCGGCGCAAAAATTATTTTTGAAGAAACAACTAAAGTTGAAAAATTAAAAGATAAATTTTTAGTCCACACTTTAAGAAATAAATATGAAGCCAGAACAGTTATCTTAGCTTCCGGGAAAAAACCAAGAGAGCTCGATGTCCCGGGAGAGAATGAGTTTAAAGGAAAAGGCGTTTCTTATTGCGCGACTTGCGATGTTCCCTTCTTTAAAAATAAGACCTTGGTGATAGCAGGCGGGGGCAATTCCGCTCTCGATGCCGCCCTCTTAGCCTCAAAGTACAGTAAAAAAGTATATTTGATTCACAGAAGAGACTCCTTTACCGGTGAACAAGTATTGATTGATGCGGTAAATTTAACCAAAAATATTGAGGTGATGTTCGAAAGTCAAATCAAAGAGATAAAAGGAGATAAAGTCGTAAAATCTCTCCTTTTGACGAATGGCAAAGAAGTGGAAACAGATGGTATAATAGTTGAAGTTGGATTTATTGTCGATCATTCTCTAGTAGAAGGATTGGTTAAATTGGATGAAAAAAAACAGGTGCTAGTAAATAATGTTCAGGAAACTTCGGAGCCCGGAATATTTGCGGCGGGAGACTTAACAGAAACGCCATATAAACAGGCGATTATTTCGGCGGCAGAAGGCGCAAAAGCAGCATTGTCCTGTTATGACTATCTCCAAAAATTGCAAGGCAAAAGAGGTATTTTGGCTGACTGGCACCATTAAAAAATTAAAGTTAAAAAAAATAAACACATAAAATTGATGCTTGACACTAGACGCTAGAGGTTGGAATTTGAAATTAGAAGCTAGACATTCGAACTTCAACCTTCCAACTTCAAGATCAAACTTCTAGTTTCAATAGTCTAGCATCAATAAATCTTAAATAAAGTGGAGGAGTTGTGGCAGACATTGATCTTAATGAAG
This sequence comes from uncultured Candidatus Saccharibacteria bacterium, assembly GCA_964363695.1. Taxonomy (GTDB): domain Bacteria; phylum Patescibacteriota; class UBA1384; order XYA2-FULL-43-10; family 1-14-0-10-43-13; genus JAMCZZ01. The sequence continues at coordinate 2,806 of CAYIJI010000048.1, read as the reverse complement.
AATCGGAGAGAGAAACAAAACAAAGGGATAAGAAATTTTTATCTAAATTTAAAGATATTCGAAAAAAAATACAGGCTTTTTTCCGTAACCCTAAAAAAAGATTAATTTTTATCGCCAGCATCGGCCTAGTCATCATATCTTCATTCGGAATCGGCCTCTATTCGCTTTCTTATGAAAAATCAGTTTCAGAGAAAAAGGAAAGTGAAACAGAAGAAGCTCTGGCCGAAGCTCTATACCCCGCGGTGCTGGACGGCGTCATGACAGATCAGGAGTCGGCTAACCGCCATCCTCTCGGCATTATTATAGAAAACCATCCTGACGCTAGACCCCAATCCGGCTTAGATAAAGCCAGCATTGTTTACGAAGCGATCGCCGAAGGCGGAATTACCCGATTTCTTGCTATCTATGGCACCTATCAAGCGGAAAAAATCGGGCCGGTGCGTTCAGCTAGAACCTATTACATCGATTGGGCTCATGGCTACAATGCCTTTTTTGCTCATGTCGGCGGGAATATGGACGCTCTGGAAAAAATACCGAGAGATAAAATTTTGGATCTAGACCAATTCAGATATGGGAGCCCATACTGGAGAGAAAAAGATGGAAAAGTTGCCTCTGAGCATACGATGTTTACTTCAACTGTCAAGCTTCAGGAGCAAGCAAGCACAAATAAATATTCAACCGCCAACAACTTCAATGTCGTTAAGTTTAAAGACGAACCGGAAGGAGACGAAAAGGCTAGCGCCCCAGAAAAACAGAAGGTATCTATAGTTTTTTCAAGCGCGCAATTCAATGTGGACTTTGAATATAACAAAGCAACCAATTCCTATAAAAGATCATTGGCCGGAAATCCTCATGTTGACAAAATAAGCAAAAATCAAATAAATCCGAAAAACATTATCGTTATGACTGTTAAGCGAAAATCTACAATTACTAAAATTAATGAACCCGGTTATGATATGACTACGATAGGAACTGGAAACGCAAGAATTTTCTTAGACGGAAAAGAAATAAAAGGCACGTGGAAAAAACCGACAGTAGCAGACAGAGAACTTTTCTACGATGAATCGGGCAACGAGATTGTTTTCAACCGAGGGCAATTTTGGATCTGCGTCATCCCGCCCGAAGGAAGTGTGACTGTACAATAATAAACAATTTGAAGTTTAACAATTCAATTTAAAATTTAAAATTTACTAATTTAAAATGAATTTTTAATTCTTAATGAGCAATTTTTAAACATTTTAAATTTAATTTTTAACATTTGTTTTAAATTTTAAATTTGTAAATTTTAAATTACTTAAGGAGGTATATATGGCAATAATTAAAAATGTTTTTGCGCGCGAAGTTCTAGATTCCAGAGGAAATCCAACTATTGCTTGTGAAGTCGTTTTAGACACGGGAGTTCATTCGCTTGGTTTTGTGCCTTCCGGCGCATCAACCGGTATAAATGAAGCCCTTGAGCTCCGCGACGGCGACATGAACAGGTACAACGGCAAAGGCGTTCTAAAGGCGATTGCTAATGTCAACACAACGATCAAAGATGCAGTCGTCGGTATGGATGCGCTTGATTTGTACAGCGTTGACAGGCGGATGATCGAACTCGATAATACGCCGAATAAATCGCACCTCGGCGCCAACTCAATTCTTTCTGTATCTCTTGCTGTCGCTAAAGCCGCTTCCAAAAGTTCTAAAATACCTCTTTACCAATATCTTGCCGAGCTGATGGGAAAAAAAGGTGATAGTTTTAGCATACCGATCCCCTTTATGAATATTTTGAACGGAGGAAAACACGCAGTAGGATCGACCGATTTTCAAGAATTTATGATTGTGCCGGTAAAGTTCAAAAATTTCAATGAAGCCCTGCGGGTAGGAGTAGAAATTTATCATAGCTTGGCTAAAATTCTTGAGGAAAGAAACTATCAGCCGTTGGTTGGAGATGAGGGCGGATACGCTCCCTCGTTGTTTTCAAACGAACAAGCGATGGAGCTCTTGATGATGGCTATTAAGGATGCAAACTACTCAGCAGGAGAAAACGTATTTATTGCCATAGATCCAGCCGCCAGTAGATTGTTTACAGAAGAACTCTACCAGCTTCACAGAGAGAACCTTACGCTTACAACTCAGCAAATGATCGATTTTTACGCTAATTGGTGTGAAAAATATCCTATTATTTCTATTGAAGACGGCCTAAGTGAAAATGACTGGAACGGATGGAGAGACTTAACACAAAGAATAGGGGATAAGGTTGAGCTGATCGGAGATGACTTATATGCAACCAACAAAGATCTTTTGCAAAAAGGAATACAATACAAATCATCCACTGGAATATTGATCAAACCAAATCAAATCGGCACTCTCTCAGAAACTTTGGAAACGATCAAGATCGCCGAAAAAGCAGGCCTTAAGATAATGATTTCCCACCGGTCAGGAGAGACAGAAGATGACTTTATCGCAGACTTAGCCATTGCAAGCGGATGCGGAACCATCAAATCCGGAGCTCCCTGCAGATCGGAAAGAACGGCTAAGTATAATAGGATACTCGAGATTGAAGAGAAGCTAGGCGAAAAAGCCAAATTTGCGGCTTGGGATACCGACGGCAATGAGGGAATGGAACAGCTATAGATTAGTAGTAAGTTGTAAGTGAATAAGTAGTAAGTAAGTAGTGAATACGAAAAAAGTCCTTTGATGTAATCTCGGGACTTTTTTCAATATTTACATTCCGGCTATTCTCATAACCTTATTGTAATAGCTAGTTGAAGGGTTGTAACCCCATAACGCCTTTTGAACATTTGGATAACCACAAGCCTTC
>CAYIJI010000047.1:0-7214 GCA_964363695.1 uncultured Candidatus Saccharibacteria bacterium | reverse complement strand
TTGGAAAATAATCGATCAGAGTTGTGGACGGTTGGCCTTTTTTCCGGCCGTCGAAATATCTGGAATAATTTTCTATCCCGGAACAGTACCCTGTTTGCTCTATCATTTCTAAATCAAAATTAGTTCTTTGTTCGATTCGTTGTGCTTCGAGCAGTTTATTTGATTTTTTAAGCTGCTTAACTCTTTCCTCAAGGTCTTTTTGAATGTTTTTGACCGCTACTTTTTGCAAATTTTCCGGTGTAATAAAGTGCTTTGCCGGAAACACTTCAAACGATTCGAGCTGTTTTACCTGCTTGCCGGTTATCCAGTCGGTTTCAATAATTTTTTCAACGCTGTCCCCAAAGAACTCCACTTTGATCGTATTTGTTTCATAGGCGGGAAAAATCTCCAAAGTGTCTCCATGGAGGCGGTACGTGCCCCTTTTTAATTCAACGTCATTGCGATTGAACTGGAGGGTATTTAGCTGATGAAGAAAATAATCTCTTTTTATTGACTGCCCGACTTTAAATGTAAAATTTTCAGCCCTGTAAAACTCAGGCGATCCAATGCCGTAGATGCAGGAAACCGAAGCAACAATAATTACATCGCTTCTAGTTAGTAAGGCGTGTGTTGCCGCATGTCTCAAACGATCAATTTCATCATTTATTGAGGAATCTTTTTCAATATAAGTATCGGAATGAGGAATGTACGCTTCTGGCTGATAGTAGTCATAGTAGGAGACGAAGTAGTGGACAGCGTTATCGGGAAAAAATTGTCTAAATTCATCGGCAAGCTGGGCAGCTAAAGTTTTATTATGGGCGATGACAAGTGTCGGTTTTTGTGTCTTTTCGATAAGATTGGCAATGGTAAAAGTCTTGCCGCTTCCGGTTACTCCCCAAAGGGTCTGATGTTTTACTTTTTTCTTAATATTTTCGGACAATTTCAAAATGGCTTCCGGCTGGTCGCCGGTTGGAGAAAATTTTGAATGAATTTTAAATGGTTTCTTTTGCATGACTTACTATTTTAGAATAAAAAAAGTACTTGTGCAATAGTTAAGAAAGTGGTAATATTTCGATTAAGAATAAGGTATTAAAATGAACCTGAGAGCTCATAATGCCGAATCTGGAAGGGGGACAGCATATAGCAATGTCTACTGGGTTTGCAATTGTTTCTTCAAGACATCACGGATGATTGGGGGAAGGTACAATGCAGAAAAGTTATGCTGGACGTCAAAGACCAGCAATGGCAACAGCAAGAGAAACGTGCATTAGCAGAACGACATCTGATTCGGTCGGTCTCGGTGTCTGCGAAGCAGAAGATGACTTTCTTGGGACTAAAAGTGGCGAACCAACATGCTATTTAGATCCCAGAGGATTTTCTCTCTTCAACCCCGTACTGACGGGGATCGAAGTAATTTGCCAAGGAGGGCGGAGCATGGCTCCCTGAGATTGTCGGTCCGCGGCCGCCGCAATTTGCGGCCGCGGATCTTTAAAATCCATAGATCAATCTAGACAGACCGTTTCTTTGCGGTTCTTTTTTTTGCCTCTCCCAACCGCCATTTTTTTATTTCAGCATGATTTCCTGAGACTAAGACTTCCGGCACTTTCCAATTCTTATATTCAAACGGCTTTGTGTATTGTGGATATTCAAGTAAAACATTGCCTTCTTCGTCCTTTAAAGAAAAGCTTTCTTCAGAGGAAGATTCATCCTTTCCTAGTGCTCCAGGCACAAGCCTGACAACGGCATCGGTTACAGCCATCGCAGCAATTTCTCCGCCTGAAAGGACAAAGTCGCCAAGAGAAATTTCTTCATCAATTAAGTGTTCCCTAATTCTTTCATCGAAGCCTTCATAATGGCCGCATATAAGAATTAGTTTTTTCTTTTGAACCAGACTCTCAGCTTTTCTTTGAGAAAATCTTTCTCCTTGAGGCGTCAAGAGCACAACATGATATTCTTCTCTATTCTTACCGGCAATACTTTGAATTGCATCGTCTAAAACATTAACCTTCAAAACCATACCAGCTCCGCCGCCATAAGGAGTGTCGTCTACTGTTTTATGCTTGTCTTCGGCAAAATCACGGAAATTTACAAGATTTATTTTGACTATATCTTTTTCAATGGCACGCTTAATAATGCTCTCGGAAAGAGGTCCTGTGAACATTTGTGGGAATAGGGTTAAAATATTAATTTCCATAGTATTTAGTATACAGAATACAGATAACAGAATACAGTTTATAAGAAAACCGCCAACAATAGAGCTGTGGCGGTCTCTTTAGTATATTTCTTATTTTACTGTTATCTGATATCTGTCAAACTGTCTACTGACTAAGCTAACACGTCGTTTGGTACGTCGGAGAGAGCTTCGCTTTCTTTAACTTCTTCGCTCTCTTCTTCGTGTGTTGTTTCTTCGTCTAATCTTCTGCTCTGTGGCCTTTCGCTTCCTTCTGGCTCAACAATTTTTAGGTTTACTCTCGCGTTATTTTTTGCACCCAAGACTCTAAGCAATGTTCGGATGGATTTTGCGGTTTTGCCGTCTTTACCGATAACTTTACCCATATCAGATGGGTCAACTGTCAATTTGATCAATACCCCCATTTCGTCGATTGTTCTCTCGGTTGTAACCTTTTCCGGTAGGTCGACGATGGCCTTCACAACATCTTCTACGAATTTCTGATCTTTTTCCATTTTCTTTCCTTTCTACGCTCATTGATCTTTTACGCTGATTACCACTGATTGTTATCCAAGTGATGCAAGCGATTGATCTGGCGTCAGAATTTTTAATAATATTTTTAAAAAATATTTAAGTTCTATGCTTCAGGTGCGGTTTTTGTCTCAGAAGCTTTTTCTTCAACTGGTGCTTCTGGTGTTTTTTCTTTTTCAGATTCAGCTGATTCTACTTCTGCTGTTTCCTCTGGAGCGGTTTCTGTCTCTACTGCGTCTGCCGGTGCCTCTTCAGTCGCTTCTGCTTTCCCGACGACTTCGTGTCGGGACTCCGACTGTAACGTCGGAGCTGGCTTAGTTTCGCCGGCGCCTTCTTTTATTGCTTTTTTGGAAAGCTTTTTGCCGTATACTTTATTAATTTTATCTTTTTTAGCCAAAATACCCAAATTGCACATCAAATTATTGACTGTGTCTGAAGGCTGTGCTCCATTTTGCATCCAAAAAAGCGCTCGTTCCTTGTTAATCACGATTTCCTTTGGATTTAAGGTTGGATTATAGTGGCCTACGATTTCAATAAATTTTCTTTTAACAGCTCTTCTTTTATCTGCAATTACTACGCGATAGGCGGGACTGTTTTTCTTACCAACTCTGGTCAATCTTATTCTAAGCATTTAACTCCTACGACTTTTCTGATTATCACAATTAAAGTTAACAAATTTTCTTTAATATGTCAACCACATTTTGGAAAGATCCTTCGACTCGTTGCTTTTCAGCAATCTCGCTCTCTTCGAGTCTGAGCGATGATGTCGCTAGACCTCAGAGTCGAAGACAGGATGACGCTACGCGTCAAATGTCAACTCTGTCCTGTATCCGTTTATAAAATCTGCATAACTCATTTCTTTCTTGCCCTCAGGTTGGACTCGATCGATGACAAAATTATTTTCTTCGTCAAAGTGAGCTGCTGTAATTTGGACTCTTTTATTATCAATTTTTGTATAAACCTTAGGCCACTCATTGAATGCTCGGATTTTTCTTTCTACAATTTGTGTTGTCGTTTTGTTATCTACAAATCCATCTTCGGGTTTAATTATTTTTGTGTAAGTTGCCTTTTCTTCTTTCTGCGGTTTGGGCTTAAGATCGTCCGCCAAATAATATGGTATGGAGTTCAATAACAAAGTGGCTCCGATCTCCGATAAATATTCCTTTAAGATGCTGCTTGTCTCTGCGCCGGATAATTCAACCGCTGTCTGGGCAATAATGTCGCCCGCATCCATTTTTTCAGAGGTTAGGATCAATGTGACACCGGCCACTTTATCGCCGCTTAGAATGGTCTCTTGGATAGGGGATGATCCTCTATATTTAGGCAGAAGTGAAGGATGAATATTTATAATGCCGTGCTTAGGGATATCTAAAACCTCTTTTGGAATGATTTGGCCAAAGTCGGCCATTACACCCAGCTCTGGTTTTAGCGCTTTTATTTTATCGACAATTTCCGGCTTTTTAATATTATCTGTAATAATTGTATGAAGTTTGTTTTTCTTGGCGATTTCTAGAATTATATTTTTCTTCTCGCTCTTATTTCGGCTGATTACTTTCTTTGTATCTCCGGTGATAACCGCCAAGATCTTATATTGAGGATCTTTAATTAAGAGCTCAAGTGTTTTAGTGCCGAGCGTGCCAGTGCCGATAAAGATAACTTTAATTTCTTCAAGACGATCTATTAAAAGTGTTGAATTAAGATGGTCAAATTCATGCTGGATTGCTCGGGCGTAAAGACTATTTGCCTTCACTTCAATATCTTTCCCGTATCGATCTTGGCCTTGAATTATGATATTTTCCGGGCGCTTAATTAATAGCTCTAATCCGGGAAAAGAAAGGCATCCTTCGACCATTTTGCATTTTTTGGCCCCGAACCTAACTATTTTTGGATTGCAAATGATAGTCAAGGGGAAACTTGGCGGAAACTTTTCTTCTTTCTGACCTTCAAATTCAACAACAAAGATATTCTTGGAAACTCCGACTTGGGGAGCTGCTAAACCCACGCCATTATTTTTTCGCATTGTTTCAACCATGTCATCGATGAGTTTTTGGAATTCAAAGTCAAAATCAGCCACTTTTTCCACTGGCTCTCTTAGTATCGGGTCGTTCGTTTTGTGTATTTTTAAAATCATTCTTTTATTCTTCTATTCTTCGAGTGATGTGGCTTGGAATCGAGAAGTTTTAGTTGTAAATAGTTCTCGACAAGCTCGAACAATATCAAAGCGCGTAAGTCTTATTTTGAATAACCCCTTGGGTTATTTTTGTGCCATTTCCAGGCGCTCTCTGCCATATCTTCCAAATTGTACTTTGCTCTCCAATTTAATAACTTTTCTGCTTTTGATGGGTCGGCGTAAGACACAGCAGGATCTCCTGACCTTCTTGGCATTACAGTATATTTTACTTTTTTGTCGCTGGCTTTTTCAACGGCCTCTATGACCTCAAAAACGGAGTAGCCTTTTCCGCATCCTAAATTAAAGATTTCCGACTTATTTTTCTGCATGACATATTCTAGTGCTGCAACATGTCCGGTAGCTAAATCGAGCGGGTGAATGTAGTCCCTAACGCCAGTTCCGTCTTTAGTTAGATAATCGTTTCCGAATAATTTCAGTTCGGGGAATTTACCGATGAGGCTCCAAAAGCAAACTGTCATTAGTGTTGTCGGGTCTGGCTTGTCTTCTCCCATAGTCCCATCAAGCGCTCCTCCACAAACATTGAAATACCGCAGCGATGCGTATTGAATATTTGAATATTTATTATACTTTTCCAAGAGTATTTCGTCAAGGAGTTTTGTAAGCCCGTAAACTGAAGTTGGAATGCGCAGTTTCGTTAACTCGTTACTTGTTAATTTGAGATCCGGTCGATCTAAAAATACTTCTCTGTAATATTTGATTATTTTTTTGAAAAATTCTTCACCTTCGATATTTTTACCATCCCATTCTCCGCCTAAAAGAGCAGAAGTCTCTGGCTTGAAATTATCTTGATAGTTTTCTTTCAAAGGAAAATCTGATTTAGAAAGAGGGTTACCGTAAGTTGAAGCAGTTGAAGATTTGATAATGTGTTTGCATCCTTTTTCAACCATAACGTCCAAAAGTTTAACGAAATTCTCGACGTTATTCCTCAAATATATTTCCGGCTTTTCCATTGACTCGCCGACAGCAAGATAAGCGGCAAAATCAATCACGGCATCAATTTTATATTTATCAAAAACTTTTTCCGTCGCATCTCTATCGCTTAAGTCAACAACTTCAAGCTTTGCCCGCAGATCAACCGCTTCTTTGTGTCCGTTCTCTAAACTATCCAATACAACAACGTCGTATTTTTGGTCTAAAAGTTCTTTGACAGTGAAGGAGCCGATATATCCAGCCCCGCCGGTAACTAGAATAGTAGGTAGTTTGGAGTGGGGAGTGGGGAGTGAATTTTTATTCATTTAATAACTTTCTTTTTAGTCCACAAATTAACCTTATCGAATCTTCAAGTAGGAGGTTTAACTCTTCTTTAACTTTATCATCAAAATATCGTAATTCAAAGGCTATTATTAGCAGGGTTTCCAACTCATAGGCAGACCCTAAAGCGATCTCTAAAAAACGACCGAAATCTTTCAAAGATTTTCGAGAGCTTCCTTCTGCGATATTTGCTGCTATAGAGACTGATGCTCTAGTTGTTTGGTTGCTCAGCGCAAAGGTTTCATGCTTTGGATAACTCTCTACTGATTTATAGATTTTAACTGTCAGATCCTTAGCTTTTTGCCAAGCTTTTAGATTTTCAAATTGTTTTGACATTTTGTCCTCTAATAAATACTCCTCTCTCCCAACTCCCTGCTCCCAACTATAGTAAGTCTACCGGATCTACATCCCAAACTAAGTAGGGATTTGTTTTGAATATTTCGGTGATTTTAGGATCTGGCAATTTGTTTGTTTTTATTATCAGGTGATATCTGAATTTATTATTAATTTTATTCAGAAAGCATGGTCCCGGTCCAATATGGTCAATCTTATTATGTAATAATTTTTGCGCGACCGCGAAAATATTATCACGGGCTTTTTGTTTATTTTTATCCTCGGAGATTACCCTAACTAAATGGCAAAATGGGGGATAATTGAATTTCTCTCTTTCTTTTATCTCTTCCTTATAAAAATCTTGGTAGTTATGTTCGGCGGCGAATTTTATTGCAGAAGACTGTGGCCAATAGGTTTGAATGATAGTTCCTCCAACATTGTCTTTTCTCCCGCTGCGGCCGGAAACTTGTGTTAGAAGTGAAAAAGTTTTCTCCGATGCGCGGAAATGAGGGAGATGCAGGCCGACATCGGCAGAAATTACGCCGACTAAGTCGACGGTCCCAATATTTAATCCTTTAGCTAAAATTTGTGTTCCAATCAAAATGTCAATTTTACCGCTTTGCAAATCTTCATACAATTTCATATACTCGCCTTTGTTTTTCAAACTTTTAGCATCAATTTTGCGAATTCTGGCTTTAGGAAATAACCTTTTAATTTCAGCCTCGATTTTATCCACTCCGGCGCCGAAGAATTTTATTT
>CAYIJI010000046.1:1534-7237 GCA_964363695.1 uncultured Candidatus Saccharibacteria bacterium | reverse complement strand
AAGTTTGATCTGGTTCATTTTACTCAATTTAACCATCCAATTTGCTACAAAGGTAAATTTATTGTTACAGTTCACGATTTGACTATGCTTGGCCATTTACATAGGCAAAATCCGATCAAGAGGATTGCTTTCAATAGAGTAATGAAGGCTGCTGCAAAGAACTCAGCAAAAATCTTAACGGTTTCTAAAACATCAAAACAAGACATTATAGATTACTATGGAACCGAAAAGGATAAAATTGTTGTTACCTATTTAGGAGTGGATAACAAGTATAATTTGTCGGTTCGCAGCCGGCATGAAGCAATTAGCGGTTTTAGAGAAAAATATAAAATTCCCGGCGAGTATATTTTATACACCGGGATGTGGAAGCGGCATAAAAACCTGTTCCGGATGCTCCAAGCTTTTGAAAAAGCATCAAAGATCGGCGAAATTGCTGACAGAAAAGTTCAATTAGTAATGGCTGGGAAAGTCGATAAGAAAGAAACTGAAGTAGTCAAGAAGATTGAAGATCTGAATAATTCATTAGGCAGGAAAGCTGTGGTTACTACCGGTTTTGTATTGGAAGATGAACTGCCCCTAGCTTATGCTGGAGCATCTGCCTATATTATTCCTTCGCTTAGTGAGGGGTTCGGCCTGCCGCCTCTGGAAGCAATGGCCTGTGGAACGCCCGTTATTTCTTCCAGGGAATCTTGTATGCCCGAAATTCTAGAGAATGCACCGCTTTACTTTGATCCCTATGATATTGGCGATATTGCAAAAGCGATGGAAAGGATTATCACTGATGAGGTTTTAAGGAAAAAGATGATACTAAAAGGTTTGGAACAGGTGAGAAAATATAGTTGGGCTGACACAGCTAAAAAAACTTTGGAGGTATACATGGAAGTTCTTGAACAATAGGTTGAATTGTAAGCACGGTTATGATAAATTAACATTAAATTAAAAACGGAGTTTTCATGTTCACTATCTCAATCATCATTGCTATCGGCGCTTCGCTCTTAGCTATAGTTTATGGCTTAGTGCTCATCTCTATTATTTTAAGAAAGCCTGCTGGCAACAAGAGAATGGTTGACATAGCAAAGGCTATTCAAGACGGAGCAAAAGCGTTTTTAAATAGGCAGTACTCAACTGTTGCAGCAGTCGCCGCGGTTTTGTTTGTTGTTCTTCTTTATGCAATCGGCTGGAAGACCGCACTCGGATTCTTAATTGGAGCTGCGTTTTCCGCTCTTGCCGGATACATTGGAATGAATGTTTCCGTTCGAGGCAATGTCCGTACTGCGGAAGCCTCTAGAAATGGTTTGGCTGCAGGAATGGATGTTGCCTTTAAATCCGGCGCTATCACCGGATTGTTTGTTGTAGGGCTTGGACTTTTGGCTGTTGCCGGTTTTTACGCAATTTTTAAAGATACGGAAGCGCTTATCGGTCTTGGTTTTGGAGGATCTTTAATTTCAATTTTTGCCCGTCTCGGCGGAGGTATTTTCACTAAAGGCGCTGACGTCGGAGCGGATTTAGTGGGCAAGGTTGAAGCAGGCATTCCTGTGGATGATCCAAGAAACCCGGCCGTAATTGCTGATAATGTCGGAGATAACGTTGGCGACTGCGCCGGTATGGCAGCCGACCTTTTTGAAACTTATTCCGTAACCGCGATAGCGGCCATGCTTTTAGGTCATTTGTTTTTCGCTAATTTTGAAAACGCTGTTTTATTCCCATTGGTTCTAGGCGCCGCCTCAATCGTGACTTCAATTATCGGCACTTGGTTCGTTCGTCTTGGAAAAAACTCGAAGAATATCATGGGGACTCTTTACCGAGGTTTGATTGTTGCCGGAGTGTTGGCTGCCGGAGCATTTTATTTTATTACAAATTGGATGATGAAAGATAATGGATTATATTCGACAAATAATATTTATTTTGCTTCTTTGATCGGTTTGGTTGTAACTGCATTAATGGTAGTTATTACCGAATACTTTACTTCGCAAAAATTCGCACCGGTTAAATCAATAGCAGAGAGCTCTGTAACTGGTCATGGCACAAATGTTATTACCGGTTTGGCGGTTTCCATGAGATCAACTGCTCTCCCTGTTCTAGTTATCGCCGCAGGCATTTTGGCTGCTTATAGTGTGGCTGGTCTTTACGGTATTGCCGTTGCTGCTGTCTCGATGCTTTCAATGACGGGAATTATTGTCGCAATCGATGCTTTTGGTCCGGTTGTCGACAATGCTGGCGGTATTGCAGAAATGTCAGATATGCCAGCCGACGTTCGAGTCCACACCGATGCTCTTGATTCAGTCGGTAATACTACAAAAGCGGTCACTAAGGGCTATGCGATTGCTTCCGCCGGTTTAGCTGCCATGGTTTTGTTCGCTGATTATACTGAGAAATTATCTCAATCTACCGGTAAAATTTTAGCCTTTGATTTAAAAGATCCATACGTTATTATTGGCTTGCTTCTCGGCGGTCTTCTTCCCTATTATTTTGGATCGCTTGCCATGGAAGCTGTCGGCAAAGCAGGGGGCGCTGTTGTTGAGGAAGTAAGAAGGCAATTCCGGGAAATTAAAGGCATTATGGAAGGCAAGGCTACGCCTGATTATAAAAAAGCCGTCGATATTGTTACAAAAGCTGCAATCCGTGAAATGATTCTTCCGGCAAGTATTACAGTGCTAATGCCTATTTTGGTTGGGTTTATTTTGGGACCGGTTGCCCTTGGCGGTTTCTTAATTGGCACAATTGTAACCGGATTGTTTGTCGCCATTTCAATGACTTCCGGCGGCGGGGCTTGGGACAATGCTAAAAAGTACATAGAGGAAGGCAATTATGGAGGCAAGGGCTCGCTTGCACACCAGGCCGCTGTCACAGGAGACACAGTCGGGGATCCTTACAAAGATACGGCAGGACCAGCTATCAACCCGATTATCAAGGTTGTGAATATTATCGCATTATTAATTGCTCCTATCATCGTAAAAACAGAAATTGATTCTACTTGGAAAATTGTTGTAGTGGCTGTCCTGTTGGTAGTAATCGCTTTTCTAGTAATCTTCAGCGGAAGGCCGGTGAAAGAACTAAAAAGCAAGACTGTATAGAAATGAATAAAAGAACGGAAAAAGATATCACATCAGTAGAGATGATATTGGATCGTTTTGAAAGCAAGAGTGCTGTTTTAATTTCCGGCGAAAAAGAGTGTATTGTTCCGGCACAATTTCTACCCAGAGAAGCGAAAGAAGGAGAAGTACTTATTATCACTTTTGCAACCGACAAGGCGGAAAAGAAAAGAAGAGAGATGAAAGCGAAAGAAATACTAAATGAAATACTGAATATTTAATTAATAATATTAAACATTAAACTTTTGATCAATATAGACGCTGCAATAAAGTCTTGCAATGGGATATGAAAATAAATCGAGCGCAACCACTGTCATCCTGAGTGGAGCTTGCGAAGGATCTAGTGGAACGATTTAATAGTTCGCTTTGCTAGATTCTTCAGCCTAAAATCGGCTTCAGAATGACGATACAGTGAGACAGTTACAATCGAGCTAATTTAACATTAGCTCGATTTATTGTATATTATTAGTATATTAAAAATGAACATAGAAAATGAGTAAAACTAACAGAGCTAAAAAATACGCTAAGGTATTTCTTTTTAGCATCTCCGGATTATTTGGCTTTGCCCTGATTGTTTTTGGTGTCTACTCTTTAGCTTATTCTAATAAAGTTTATGCCCGTCAATATCTTGGCCAAATGGACTTTGGCGGGAAAACAAAAGAGGAAGCGACGGAAATATTGGATAAAAAATCCAAGGAAATTCTGGCCCAAAAGCTCACTCTCAATTATCAGCTGAACGGAACTAGCGAGAAAGTTTATGTAATAAGCCCTGAAGAAATTGGGCTTCAATTTGACAACAAAGCTACTCTTGATAAAATTTGGAGCCAAGGCCGAAGCGGAAATACTTTAAAATCATTTCTAGCGCAATTAAATTCTGCTTTTTCCAGCACCCATCACCTCGCCGTTTACTCATTCAATGAGGAAGCACTGGCGATAAAAGCTAAAAATATTGCGGACGACCTTGATCAGCCGGAAAAAGATTTCTCTATAGTTTATGCCGGTGGAAAGTTTACTTTGCTAGATGAAAGGAAAGAGGGAAAGAGAATCGACCAGGTAAAAATCATTACTAGCTTGAAGTCACAAATCGCAAATCTTAATATTTCTGGGGTTGCTTTCGAATTTGAATTATTTAAACCCCAAGTTGACAAAGAAAAAGCTTTATTGGCCTTGAGTAAAGCCAATAAAGCCCTTAAACCGGGGGAATTGATTCTAAAATACGGCGAAGAACAATTTAGGGCCGATTCTGATACGATCGGGGGTTTTATTAAATCAAGAGCAAATGGAGATGACCTGGAATTAACTTTGAATGATGATCGAGTTAACCCTTTTATTGAATCTGTTGGGAAAAGTAGTAATATAGAATCTAGAAATGCCAAATTGTCCGTAACGAACGGCAAGGCAGTAATTTTTGAGCCATCGGTCAAAGGCAGAACTTTGGATAAAACTCAAACTAAGATTGATATAGAAAACAATCTTAAAGCTCGAATGGATCAGAAGGAAGATAACGACAGTCTTCTTATGATAAGCTTGAAAGTCGATCTGAAAGAGCCGGAAATATCTGAACAGAAAATCAATGATTTGGGGATCATTGAGCTTGTTGGAACAGCGACCACAAGCTTTACCGGTTCGCCTGCAAACAGGGTTCATAATATTCAAGTAGGGGCGTCCGCCATCAACGGGGTTCTTTTGAAGCCGGATGAAACCTTTTCAACACTCAAACAATTAGGCGCCATAGATGCCTCCAGCGGCTATTTAGAAGAGCTTGTAATTAAAGAAAATAAAACCGTGCCTGAATTTGGCGGAGGATTGTGCCAAGTATCCTCAACTTTGTTCAGAGCGGCTCTCAATGCAGGATTAAAAATAGTTGAAAGACAGAACCATAAATATAGAGTTGGCTACTATGAGCCGCCAGTCGGGATGGATGCTACTATCTATGATCCAGCGCCGGATCTTCGATTCGTCAATAATTTTGGCAAACATATTTTAATTCAGTCTAAAGTTGTTGGGACAAAAATTACCTTTGATATTTATGGAACTAAGGATGGAAGAAGCGCAACGGCATCTAATCCGGCAGTTTTTGACATTGTCCAACCGGAACCTCCTCTTATTACGGAAACCGATACTCTTCCTCCCGGAGAGAGAAAGAAAATTGATAGCGCTCATCCTGGAGCAACCGCTAGCTTTCATTACAAAGTTGTTCGGGGAAGCGATGTCCTTCAAGAAAAAGATTTCGTCTCTAAATACGTTCCATGGCAGGAAAAATGGTTAGTAGGCAAAGCGGCACCAGCACCGGTCCCTGATCCGGCGGCACCAGCCCCAACTCCTGAAGCTGCACCAGCGCCTGTTCCAGATCCTCAGCCGGCACCAACCACTTAAATTTCTTACAAGAAATTTATTTATCATTTTACATTTCTCATTTACCAATAATTTATCATTTTTTTATTTTGTCATTTATTATACAAAAGACACTTTTAATAGTATTAAATGGTTAATGAGCAAATGAAAAATAAATGAAAATTGAAAAATGGTAAATGGAAAATATTTTGCTATACTATAAAATTTATTTATCATTTTACATTTCTCATTTACCAATAATTTATCATTTTTTTAT
>CAYIJI010000046.1:0-1434 GCA_964363695.1 uncultured Candidatus Saccharibacteria bacterium | reverse complement strand
AATAAATGAAAATTGAAAAATGGTAAATGGAAAATATTTTGCTATACTATAAAATATGGAGGAGCGGGCATTTTTATATCATCAATGGACTTTAGGTGATCTTAAGCGTCATTTCGACGTTGATTTTAAAGATGGCTTAACTCAAAAAAGAGCCCATTTTCGGCTATTGAAAAACGGAGCGAATACGCTTGAGGGCTTGAAAGAAACAAGCGTACTGACGATTTTTTTGAGGCAGTTTGAGAACATTTTTATCGTTTTATTAATCATAGCAGCAATAATTTCCTATTTTGTCGACGGTCTGTTCCAGTCAGTGATCCTGGTTTCCGTAATTTTACTGAATGTGTTTTTAGGCTTCTTTCAAGAATATGCTGCACATAAGGCTCTGGGCGATCTTAAGGAAAATTTTAAATCAGAAAGCAAGGTTCTAAGGGATGGGAAATTCAGAACTATTCCAAGCGAGGAACTAGTTGCGGGGGATATTATTGCACTCGATGTCGGCGATCGTGTTCCTGCTGACATTAGAATCACTGAAAGTGAATCGTTAAGTGTAAATGAATCGGCATTAACCGGCGAATCTTTACCTGTTGAAAAAAGCCCGGGCGTGTTGGAAATTGATACTGTGCTTGCCGACCGGACAAATATGCTTTTTGGATCAACTGTTGTGGTCGGGGGAAGAGCTAAAGGAATTGTTATAGCCACCGGCAGAGAAACTGAGTTTGGGAAAATCGCGGGCTTAATGGAAAAATCGGGCGAAGAAAAAACATCGCTGGAAAAACAAGTGATTTTTCTTGGAAAAATTTTAAGTATCGCTTCTTTAATTATTGCAGCCCTCATATTTATCCTCGGCTTCTTGAGAGGATTCGAGGTTTGGTCGCTCTTAACATTAACCATCGCTCTTTTGGTTGGCGCAGTACCTGAAAGTCTGCCAACAGTGATTACTTTATCTTTGGCGATCGGAGTATCCAGGATGGCTAAAAGAAAAGCAATCGTTCGGAAGTTAGCGGTGGTGGAGACTCTTGGCACTGTGAATATTATTGCAACGGATAAGACAGGAACATTGACTAATAACGAATTAACTATTGATAGAGCCGTAGTGCTAAAAGATAAAATTAATTTGATAGAGTTTGATCTAAAATCAGATGATCTGAGTAAGGAAGCAACAGACCTATTTGTAAAAGGAGTTGTTTGCTCGAATGTGAGCTTAAAAGATGAAAACGGCGATATTTTAGGAGACCCTGTTGAAGTGGCGATAGCCGTTGCGGCAAAAAATTTCAGAAAGGGCTTGATAACAAAAAGCAGGTTATACAGGCGTATTTCAGAAATACCATTCGACTCTGAAAAGAAATATATGTCTGTTGCCGCTCTTGTTGGGAGTAAAAAAGAGTTGATAGTCAAGGGCTCGGCATAAGCTGTCGTTTCGTTTTGCGATATGCC
>CAYIJI010000045.1:0-7486 GCA_964363695.1 uncultured Candidatus Saccharibacteria bacterium | reverse complement strand
AATGGCTCGAAATGACACTTTTTAATGTTTGGTGCGTAAGGTGAGTAAATTATATAAAATATCCTATAAAATAAGAAACGCCCCGCTCAAAAATTGATTATCATCCTCACTTCAGCAAACTAGTTTGCTGAAGTGAGGGACAAATCGGAAGAAAAATCTTAGAACATATTATTCAGAGTGATATTGATTTAATATGGGTTACAATATTATTCCAATCGCTTACCCGTGTAACATTTTCTGGCAAATTGCCTCTCTGGTTCCATGGATTGTCTAAGAGCAAGACTTTTATCCCCTCCAAAGAGCACTCGAGAGCATACTCCAAGCAGTCATCTATTAAAATATCGATTCCTAAATTCTGGCAGATTTCGGATTTTTTCTGATGTTCAATTCCATAGTAATGGTTGGCGTAGTGTACTTCAAAATCGTGATCAGGATAGTGCTCCTCGAGCCACTTTTCGGTTTTGTCGCTAATTTCTTCCAAACGCGAAGTTATTACCTTAATCTCATGCTCTTTCGATAATTCGAGGAGGGCTTCTTTGGCTCCCAGCAACGGTTTGATCTCCAAGGAATATTTCGAAGCATTAAATTCCCTAACCCGCCTTTTGGCTTCTTCTTGAGAAACATTCCAAAATTTCGATAGATCAAAAGTAAAATGATCCTCCTTGGTGAAAGAAGTGCCGTATGTTGAATTATGAAACTGGTCAAAAGCAAAAAAAGTTTCCGCCAGCACGTCGTCGAGATCAATGCCGATTAACATGGTTTCTTGTCCAATAAGTTTATAAACTCCTCCGGCCTAATCACATCATATTGTTGATCATTAATATCTGATAAAAATTGTTTCATACCCGAACGCATATCTTCATCGTTTGTTATTAAGTAATCGCATCTCTTTTCTCTAGCCACAATATTATGCAGGGCATCAATCGAATCAATTTGATATGTCCATGTCAATGTTTTAAAAGCCTCAAAATGCTCTTCGCTCATCATTTTCATGTCTACGTGCTCAACCCATAGTTGGTCGAAAATCTGTTGTGTTAGCTTTTCAATTTTTTCCTTATTGCGTTTTGTTAATTTATAATTCTTCTTAACCCTAGAAAATTCTCTGTGGCTATATCCGTCTTTTATTGCCTTTTGAAGTAATATCCAATCTCGGAAATGTGCTGAAACTTCAACATTAGAAAAAAGAGAATATATGACCTCTATATTCTTTTCTTTTATTGCCTCTATGATTTTTTGGGACTTATACTTAATTTTTTCAGAGTGGTTGTACAGTCCCCACGCATAATCAATCCAGATGACAGAATCAAGATACACCTTCATGACTATTTCTTTTTAATACTAGTGGTTTTTGGTTTGGATGACCATTTTCCAATTATTGTTCCCTTATTTCCAGCCACAGTAGATCTAGCTCTAATTGCATAATAAGAACTTGTTACCGGATTATAAATCCTTTTTGTAGTATTTGATTTTACTGAAGCGTTTTTACTCATAATGGTATTATAGCATAATTTAATATGGATAGTTACAATTGTGGTTATTTACTCTTCGATACTTTTACCTTTGAAGGTCGTAATATATCACCATCGAATTTGTATCCAGCTAAGACTTCTTCAACAATTTCTCCCTCAGGCTTCTCGGATTCCACTTCTTCAACTGCCTCATGAAATTCGGGGTTGAAGCGTTCGCCTACGGATTGAATTCGTTCCAACCCGATGGAGATCAAAATATCTTCGAATTGTTTTTCAATTTGCTTGATGCCCTGTGCCCAATTATCGTTTTCCAAATTTTCTGGAATATGTTTGGCTGCTAACTGAAAATTATCTAAAACAGGGAGAAGCTCGTAAACCAGATTAGCATTTGCAGTTTTGCAGAATTTTACTTTCTCCTCATTGACCTGTTTTTTATAATTCATAAAATCAGCTTGGGTTCTTTGCCAGCCGGATGTAAGCTCTCCGATCTTGTTTTCAAGCTCTTCTGATTTAGAATTGTCTTCGCGTTTTTCTTTTTTTGTCATAATGTTTTTCCCTTTAACTCGTATAGATTTTACCAAAAAATCCCCCAAAAACAAGTGATGCAATCATTAACTGTCATTCTTTTGTCATTATTATGGACCGCTGAATCTGCCAGCTGATGGGGGAAATGTTCTACTAATATCAGCATCTCTTTTCTAATGTAATAAAATAATCGCATATGCGATAAAAACATAACATTTAGTAAATATTCTTTAGGCCTTATTAAAATTCAAAATA
The DNA here is from genome assembly GCA_964363695.1 of uncultured Candidatus Saccharibacteria bacterium. Taxonomy (GTDB): domain Bacteria; phylum Patescibacteriota; class UBA1384; order XYA2-FULL-43-10; family 1-14-0-10-43-13; genus JAMCZZ01. The sequence goes on along the minus strand of CAYIJI010000045.1, from coordinate 5,237 downwards.
TCTGATTGCTCGAATAATAAATCGGCGTATTATTTAGTTATTATGAAAGAAAAAATTCCAACTTTCAGAATGTTTACTCTCTTAGCTCTTTTCTTCTTGCTCGGTATCGCGATTGCATCATTTATTACTATCGATTTTGAAAGATCGTGGGTAATTTTATTAATTACCATACTAGTCTTAATTTTTGCTGGGCTATTTGACCTTATTTATAAAAATTATATTCTGGCAATTCTCGGTTTTGCTTTCGCCGCAACGTTTCTTGGTTTAGGACATTATTCTTTTTTTGATTTTAAAAATGAGACAGAGATGCCTTTTGACAGAGACGTTTTAATGACCGGGAAAATCGTTAAGAAGCCGGAGATCGACTTTAAATCCCAAAAAGCTACCTTGAGAATATTAAATTATGAAGAGCTAGGCATGAATGAAGAAGCAAACGTTTTGGTCTCTTTGCCTCATTATCCGGTTTACCAATATAGGGATATATTAAAAATCAAAGGCAAAATCGAAAAGCCGGGAGTTTTCAACGGGTTTGATTACGGCAGATATTTGAAGAAATCTTTAATATATGGAGTTGTTAATCAGCCCCAAAATATCGAACAAATCCCCACCGAATTATCTATAAAAGAAAAAATAGTAAAATCTTTGTATTCGGTTTCCACTGCATTTGAAAAATCACTAAACACAATTTTGCCGGAACCGCATGCTTCTTTGGCCGCCGGCTTAATTTTGGGCATAAAAAGAAACATTCCCGATTACTTTAATGAAGCCCTAAGCGTAACCGGCCTAACTCACATCATTGCGCTCTCTGGTTACAACATCACAATAATTTTAGTGGTCCTTGGTGAACTTTTGCTTGGATACTTGAATAGAAAACAAGTCTTTGCAATTGGGGCGTTAATAGCAATTGGTTTTGTGGTTTTAACCGGTGCTGCTTCGAGCGTTGTTCGGGCTGCCATATTTTCATTAATGGTGATTTTCGGAAGGACGGTTGGCAGACAAGCTGATTTTACAAATTTAATCCTTCTAGCTGCGGTTATTATGCTAATATTAAATCCTTTCTTGCTCCGGTCCGACATTGGTTTCCAGCTTTCCTTCCTTGCCTTTGCCGGCATAATTTATCTTTCTCCGGTCATTCAAAAACTATTTGGAAAAGAGAAATACAAAAAAATTCCTGCATTTATCAAAAGCCCGTTAGCTGAAACGCTGGGCGCTCAAGTCATGGTCACTCCGCTAATTTTGACTGCCTTCGGCCGGTTTTCTCTTATTTCTCCAATTTCCAATGTATTGGTTTTATGGATTGTTCCCTTGTCTATGGGGCTAGCTTTTGTGGATGGATTGGCCGGCGTTATATTCTATCCACTGGGTAAAGTATTATCTTTTTTTCTTTGGCCTTGTTTGGAATTTATTATTAAAATAGTAATGGCTTTATCAAAAATTCCGTTTGCTTCTTTTGAAATAAAAAGCGGACTTTGGGCAATTGGTCTGATATTATATTTGCTGATCGCTTGTTATTTTGCTTGGTTATCGAAAAAGCTTAAGGTTAAGATATTATGACTAAGATTACTAAATTTTTTTTTAGTTTACTTATCACGCTTACTGTTTTTATCTGGGCAGCTGTAGTTAAGAGTCCATCCGGTACTGGATGCAATATCTATTTTTTTGATGTAGGGCAGGGTGATGCGGCTCTGATTGAGAAAGGGGACTATCAAATATTGATCGATGGCGGACCGGACGACAAAATTCTATCAGAGATCGGCAAAGCAATGCCGTTGACTGATAGAAAAATCGAAATTGTGATTCTAACCCATCCCCATGCGGACCATTTAGTTGGGATTAATCAAGTACTCGACCGGTATGAAATAGGCAAAATTTATAGCACAGGAGCGATTCACACTTCTAACGCCTATTTGGAATTTTTGGACAAAGTTAAAAATAAGAATATTCAACTTGAGGTGCCGGATGCGGGGCAGGAAATTGTTCCGTTCGATAACGGAGAACTTGAATTTCTATGGCCAGGAAAAAGAGATGTTGGAAAGTCAGCCGAGGACAATAATTTAAATAATACCTCGCTCGTCAATCAGTTTTGCTACTTTGATCATTGTGTTTTATTGATGGGGGATTTGGAGACAGATGGACAAGCGGAGATGCTGAATTATTATTTTTCGAAGCAGAGCGAAGCATCTGTCGAGAAGTCTGAAAGTAAAAGTTCTCAGCCTTTAGCTTCGAACGATAATATTTTTCAATCAGAAATCTTAAAAGTTGCCCATCATGGTTCGGTCAATGGGACCAATCAGAAATTACTAGATGTTGTGAGGCCTAAATATGCGGTTATTGGTGTCGGCGCCGATAATAAATATGGCCACCCTCACGCTGCTACGTTGGATTTATTGCAAAAGGCTAGCATACAATACTATCGTACAGACCGCGACGGGACTATTGAGTTTAATCTTTCTGAGAGTGGGATCACTAAGAAGTAAAGATAATAAAGAGCAGACTGTAAAAGACTGTAAATCGGGATATTATTTACTACATATTAACGCGATCGCGTTAATATGTAGTAAATAACTAGTTGCCTTTTAAAATGTCTTTTATCTGATCATCGATATTTGAGTAACTAGAAGCAATATATACAACATATTTTTCAACTTTGTATTCAGCGGCAGCAAGTTCTACGAGGTTGCCTAAGTTCTTATTGCAAACCCATAAACTTTTTTGAACTTGGCGAAAACTCATCTTTTTTATCGTTCGGCGGAAACCATCTCGGTTACTTTTGAGGAGCTCAGGAACATCAAATGAGATGAACCGATTTTTTGCGCTGCTTTCTGATCTCTCTGCAAGACGATCAATTATCGCCATTTTCGCCTTTCTGGTGAATTGAATCGACTCACCTCCATTGCTCTTCTTTATCTCTATGTAGCCTCTTTTTTTAAAATTGTTTATTATCCTACTAATATTCGAACAAGTTAAAACTTTGTCAGTTTGCATTCCTTGTAATAAGCGGTAGAATTCTTTTCTGTCAAACGCATAAACAATTGACTCAGGAACTCCCAAAAATAGATCGATTACATCCAAGGTAAAATTTTTTAATCTCTTCTTTGTTTCTTTTTTCATAACCATATCTTACATCGTCCGACGTTTTACTACAAATCTAAGCGATCGCGTTGAAATGTAGTAAAACTGTTCATTAAGCTTGAAAAAAAGATGATTTGAGGCTAAGATTCAGTTGTAAGTAAATAAGTTGTAGGTTGTAAGTTATAACTGAGAATTGATTCACTGGGAACTGACAACTGGAATGGAGTCAAAATGTCCGGACATAGCAAATGGGCGACAACACATAGAAAAAAAGAGCTAATTGACGCAAAGCGCGGCAAGATTTTTACTAAGATGGCCAAATTAGTTACAATTGCAGCGCGCGATGGCAAAAGCGGCGATCCGGCAATGAATCCCTCTCTTCGCATGGCAATTGAAACTGCCAGGGCTGCCAGTATGCCTAAAGACAATATCGATCGAGCTATAAAAAGAGGTATGGGTGAAGGCGGTGGAGCTCAAATTGAAGAAGTGATCTATGAGGCATATGCTCCTTTTGGTATAGCAATGCTAATTGAATGCTTAACCGACAATAAAAATCGCACTTTGGGAGAGATTAAAGCGCTCTTGAATAAATCTGGCGGGACGCTTGCCACTGCCGGAAGCGTTTCATATTTGTTTAAAAAAATCGGTCAGATAATCATTGAAGAAGACAAAAATTCACTCAAGGGCGAAGATCTTGAATTAGCCATCATCGAGTCAGGCGCCGAAAATTTTGAAAAAGAAGAAAATCTTTACGTTATTGCAACAACTTTCCAATCATTACATCAAGTTAAAAAAGCTCTAGAGGATGCCGGTATAGCAATCGATTCTGCTGAATTTACTCAAATCGCAGAAACACTTATTGATTTGCCTGATGACAAAAAAGAAACTATTTTAAATTTGGTTGATAAGATCGATGACATGGATGATGTAAATAATATTTTTACAAATTTAAATTTGTAAAAATAATTTATCATTTACCATTGATCATTTCTCATTTATTTATCATTTAAAAATTTAGTCATTGAGAATTTAATGAAAATTGTAAATTGTAAATTGAAAATTGAATCCAGACCGATCCGGATTCTGGGCATTGATCCCGGCACTGGCATTCTTGGTTGGGGACTGATTGAAAAAGACTCCGGAGGGAAAATCAAACCATTAAAATATGGTTGTGTTAGAACGGAGGCAAATTCGCCTTTGCCAGATAGGTTATTAACGATCTATAATTCCTTATGTGATATAATTATAAAAAATAAGCCTGACTGCATCGCTATCGAAGAGTTGTTTTTCTTTAAAAATCAGAAGACGGTTATGAGCGTGGCGCAAGCCAGGGGGGTTGCCATTATATCTGCAAAATCCAATGGTCTGTCTGTTTATGAGTACACTCCCCTTCAAATTAAACAGGCTCTAACCGGTTATGGAAGAGCGGACAAGAAACAAATGCAGGAAATGGTCCGTATAACCTGTTCTTTGAAGGAATGTCCGAAGCCGGATGATGCGGCAGACGCTCTTGGTGTTGCAATTTGCCATGCGCAGACTAACCAGTTTAAGGCTGATTAGAATTTACCATTTATCATTTCTCAATTCTCATTAATTTATCATTTACTCATTGATCATTGGAAATTTAATGGAAAATGAAAATTGATAATTGAAAAATCCCGACTAAAAGGAGGGTGTGTGCCTCAATTAAGACAAAACATTATAACTGACGATTGGGTGGTCGTTGCTCCAGAGAGAGCAAAAAGGCCTCAAGACTTCATTATTCCTAAAAGTGTAAAAGTCGCGGATACCACCAATTGTCCTTTTTGCATTGGCTCAGAAGGGTATAAGAAAAATGAAAAAGTTGAGAAATCTAACACAAAAAACATCTATGTGGTAGAAAACCGATACCCTGCTTTTATTGAGGACGAGAGCAAAAAGAGCGTCCGGAGTTTTTATCCCGAGGCTGGTTTCTATCGGGCTAGGCCATCGGTTGGCGATCATGAAGTGGTCATTATTAAGGATCACAATCTATCGTTGCCAAAATTTACCAAGTCATTGGCTAACGAGATGCTTGAGATGATGAGAGAGAGGTATGTTTGGATGAGCGAGCATGAAAAAGTTGTTTCAATAATGCCGATTTACAACCATGGAGCGGAATCCGGAGCTTCGATTGACCATCCTCA
>CAYIJI010000044.1:0-7636 GCA_964363695.1 uncultured Candidatus Saccharibacteria bacterium | reverse complement strand
GGAAATCTTCTCTATTATATTATTTCTGGATTCCCGCCTGCGCGGGAATGACAGCGAATGGTTACTTAGCAGGCGCTGTTTCAATTTCGACTTTTTCTGCATCAACATTTGATTTGGCTATTTTTCTGTAAACAAATGAGTCAGCAATCCAAACGACAGGAATGGCAACTAAAACTCCAACACCAAGAGCTAACACGCCAAGAATCATAACTCCTGCGAAAGCTAAATTTAACACAAATAGTTGCCACTTTATTCCTTCTGTCGCCATTGCGCTTGCCTTCATTGCTTCTCTAATTTTCATGTTTTTATCAACAATAAAATTAGGGGCAAATTGATATTTTAAAGACCAAATAATTCCAGGGACTATTAATAGTAAGAATCCCGCTAAAGCTATTAACCCCATCAAAAGTTGCACCCCGAACATTCTCCAGAAGAGTCTATAGCTTGAAAATAAATCTCTATACTCTGCTTTCTTGCCGTCAATAAATTTGAGCGAGATTTTAATTGTGCCGATGGAAAGAATTATGACGAAGATTCCAGAAACAATGCTAGACACTTGATAATTAACACTATCTTGTTCAAAACTAACATTCAAACTTGTCAGTACAAGATAAATCACAGAAATCCCAATCCAAAACCACAAATTTTTCTTGACTATTTCCCACCCGAAGCCAATCGCTTCGCCAATTGTAAATTTGTTTTTTGAAGGCATAAAAAACCTTTCGTTAATGTTATTATATATTATACCATAATATTAGATTTAAACTATAAATCCATCCGAAATTCGAGCCCGTGGTTCTTAAAGCCTAACCGCTCATATAGTTCGTGCACTTTTTATCTAGCGTGTCGGCTCGTTGCGATTACTTTATAGCAATTTTCTTTCTTTGCTTCTTCGATGATGCTTTTGACTAGTTCAGTGCCAATTCCTTGTCCGCGGAGTTCTTCGTCCACCATTACATCTTCCAAAAGCCCAAAGGGTTCGTTATGCAGGTCATTGCTCATCACATAAAGCGTCGCTCGAGCGATTTCTTTGCTGTCTTTCTCTAGGGAAAGCTTAATGCCCTTACATTCTTTTAAAGTTTTTTTAAATTCCATTGATAGTCCTTTGATTGATTATTTAAAATATATTCAGCGACGGCTTCTCTTGTTTCGGGATTGAGGACTACATTGCCAGCAACCAGATTGATTTTCTCTACTTTAAATCTTCCGATTTTTAAATCTCTCATTTCTCTGATTGCTTTAACGAATTTTTCTCCTGGATTCTTAACAAAACGACATACGGTAATATTCCCCCAGAATATAGAATTAGAAATATATTTCTTGTTATCTGGTACGCCAATCTCTTTCAATCCTTCATTAAGAGCCATAACTAATTTTTGCAGCGTATCATTTGAATATGCCATCACGGAGATACTGGTGGGGAAGAGTAAAACATTTTCAACGTTAAATTCAAAGGTAGGAAATTGGGGAATAATTTTATTAAATAGTTCGTTTACTTTTTCGATATCTGATTTGTTAAACAACGGAGGATTATTGATCGTTCTTATGTTCTTAATAGTCAGATGCATAGATTCGGGAGGGTAAAAATAATGCTCCGACTCTATTTCTTTGAGGGGATTGATAATATTCTGAGTTATTTTACTAGAAATATCGTTAGGAATAAAAACTACTGATGTCAGACAAATCTGTTCATCGTTAAAATAATCGTTCAGCATATCTACAATGGTAGATTTGTGCGTTTTTTGATTAAATGAGTTTTCAAGCTCTTTTACGAGTGCCTTTTGTTTTAGCGTATAATTGTTAGTCATAAAATACATCTATGCTAAACATGACTATCTTTCTCATTAAATTTCTCGATAAATTCCCTTGTAGATGCGTTCAGATCAATATCAAGCGCTTCTTGTGCATTGAACCATTTATACTCTTGTAGTTCATCATTTAACATAACTTCACCATTTTTAGCTTTAGCAGCAAAGTCTAAAAAAACCATATGTTTCTTTTTGTGAAATTCTTCAGAAAAAATGCTTTCTTGAACATCAATCAACTGGATATTATCGACATCAAGGTTAGTTTCTTCTTTGACTTCTCTCTTTGCGCACTCTTCCAATGTTTCACCCCAATCGAGGTGTCCGCCGGGAACAATCCATTTATCTTGCCATTTATGGGATCGGGCCAAAAAGATTTGGCCACTGTCGTTATAAATTATTACTCCGACAACAACTCTTGGATTTTGTTTTTCATTGCTCATATCTTAACCAATTTATAGATTCTAATTGAATAATACCCTTAAAAATGATACAATTCAACAAGTTTGGAGAGGTCGCATAGTTGGTCTAGTGCGCACGCTTGGAAAGCGTGTATACCGCAAGGTATCAAGGGTCCGAATCCCTTCCTCTCCGCCAGTATTATAATAGAGAAGATTTCCCCGACGGCTTGGCCGCGGGCCCATGGTTCCTGTTCGGAAGGGTCCAGGGCTTGCCCTGGGGTTAATACCATTTATTTTATAAGATCATTTATTGACAACAATAACCGTTGTATATACAATAGAAATATGAAAACTGTAATAAATATTAAAACCGACAAAGAAACCAAAAAGAAAGCCCAAGAGTTAGCAGAGGAACTTGGTGTGCCTTTAAGCACCGTCATTAATGTTTATTTGCGTCAGTTTATACGTACGCGCGAATTTTCTTTTTCTCTTGCTTATTCAATGAGTCCGGACTTAGAAAAAATAATCACTGAAGCAGAAAAAGACATTGCTAATGGAAAAAACCTTTCTCCTGTTTTCGAAAATTCCAAAGACGCAATTGCTTGGCTAAAAGGGTCAAAAAATGAAAGTTCGCTTTCATAAAAAGTTTGTAAAAGATTACGGTCATCTTGATGTGAAGATTCGGCGAATTTTTGAAAACCGTTTACAAATATTTTGTACTAATCCATATCAAGCTAAGCTTTGCAATCATCCGCTAAAAGGCAAATGGCAGGGATATCGAAGTATTAATATTTCTGGAGATTTTCGTGTAGTTTATAAAGAAGTGAATGAAGAAGAAGTTATTTTTGTTACTATTGGCAGTCACAGCCAGCTATATGGTTGATATCAAATATTTGGAAAGGCTGTTTGGTCGCAAGATCATCGAGGGTTCGAATCCCTCTCTTCGCCAATAAATGTTGCCCAGAATGGGCGCGTAAATTTATTAAGAAGGAAACAAATGAGAATAAAACAATTACTGAAATGGTTTATCATTTTAGCCGCAATACTCAGTATTTCTGTGCTAATTATCCAATTACAATTCCCATATTTGCCTAAGGGGCGTTTAATTGAAGGAAAAATTATTAAAACCGATTATGCTTCTGGTTGGGGTGTTTCTACAAATGATTTTCCAAAACTCGAATTTTCGGTTGATAATATATCTCCGAAATTTCAAAAACAAGGACTGGAGGTCAGGTGTAGCTTTTCAAAAGGCGATGTTCAAGATAAGTTAGTTAATAATGAAGAATTGAATTTAAGCGAATCAAACTGTTTTATAAAGTAAGGACACTGTAACTGCCCCCTGTTGTCATCCCCGCCATTCGACTCTGAGCCCATCGCTCATGGTTCGAAGAGTGAAGACGGGGATCCAGTGCCCAGATTTATTATATTATTTCTGGATTCCCGCCTGCGCGGGAATGACAGTGAATGGTTACAGGACACTTGGTCTTCGGACATATCAAAGGAGCAATATGGATCATAAAAACATAACAACTGCATTTGAATTGCCCGGTAAGAAAATCGTTAAAAATTTAGGATTAGTAAGAGGAATTACAGTCCGTTCTCGTTCTCTTTTCGGTACGCTTGGCGCATCTTTGCAAACTATTGTTGGAGGCAATATCACACTTTTTACTAAGCTTTGCGAGAAGACAAGGGAAGAATCTTACGAACTCATGGTTAAGCACGCCGAAGAACTAGGCGCCAATGCCATCATTGCTGTCCGATACGACGCCACCGAAGTTACGCAAGGCGTAACTGAAGTCTTGTGTTACGGAACAGCAGTAGTCGTAGAGTAATTATCTTTTATGAATAAAAACATTGGTCTTAGAACTTGGGTGGAGGTTAATAGGAAAGCGCTGAAGAATAATTACAACGCTTTTCGGGGTTTGATTTTGAAAAATTGTCGGTTGATGGCGGTTGTTAAATCAAACGCTTACGGGCATGGACTTGTCGATTATTCAAAATTAATGCAAGAACTTGGGGCTGACTTTTTTGGTGTTGATTCCATTACAGAGGCATTAACACTTAGAAAAAATGGGATTAAAAAACCAATCCTAGTTTTGGGCTATACGATGCCGGAGAATTTTGATGAAGCATCGAAAAACAACATAAGCTTAACCATTTCTAATTTTGAAAGCCTAAAGTCGATTAAAAAATATGGCAAATCCCTAAATATCCACATAAAAATCGATACTGGGATGCATCGCCAAGGTTTTATGCCAGATGAAGTTGAAAAAGCCACTAAATATATTAAAGATCAATTGTCATTTATAAATTTAGAAGGCGTCTACACTCATTTTGCAGCTGCAAAGAATCCTTCATTTCCAGCAGAAACAAACAAACAGATTGAGCAATTTGAAAAAGCGGTAAAAATTGTTGAATCATTTGGTTTTAAGCCAATTAAGCATGCCGCCGCTACTTCTGGAACTATCGTTTTTCCAAAATCTCATTTCGATATGGTCCGAATCGGAATCGGAATGATGGGGCTCTGGCCATCTTATGAAACAAAAGCTTGCTTTGAGAAAAAAACTAAACTTGAGCCGGCTTTATGCTGGAAAACAATTATTTCCGAGATAAAGGAAGTCAAAAAAGGTGAAAGCGTTGGTTATGATTTCACGGAAAAAATTGATCATGATTCAGTTGTAGCGATTTTGCCCATTGGTTATTGGCATGGCTACAGAAGGGATCTATCAAGTATCGGCCACGTTTTGGTTAAAGGCAAAAGAGCAAAAATACTCGGCCGTATTTCAATGGATATGATCGTTGTTGATATAACTGGAATTAAAAATGTGAAAATATGTGACGAAGTCATACTAATTGGTAAAGGTGGCAAAGAAGAAATATCAGCTTACGAACTAGCTCAACTTAGTGATACTTCTTGGTATGAAACCATCACACAGATCAATCCTCTAATAAAACGACTCTATATCCATGACTAATAAATTCAGGACTAATAACGAATAATGCTAATAAAGCTAAAGTAGGATCAGGACTAATAACCAATCTAGCTAATAAAGCGAATAAAATGGCGGATCTAATTTATAAGGAATTATGCTATAAAATAATAGGAGTGGCTTTTGAAGTTCATAACTCTTTGGGGGCGGGATTAAAAGAAAAAGTATACGCCGATGCTCTAGAAGTTATTTTCAAGGAAGAAGATATTTCGTACAGTAGAGAATATTATTACTCCGTAAAAGTTAGAGATAAAGTTGTTGCAAAAAGATACTTTGATTTTATTATTGAAGACAAGATTGTTGTTGAGGTGAAGATTGGTTATGATAACTATCGTGAAGCATGCAATCAAATATTTGAATACCTGAAATCTAGTGGGTTAAAATTAGGTCTAATAATTCGATTTACGAAGGATGGTGCCAAGACAAAAAGGATTCCGAACATATATTAGTTTTATTGGTGTTATTAGTTATTGGTACTGATTATGGACGAAATAGAACAAATTAAAGACCGTTTAGATATTGTCGATGTAGTATCGAACTATTTAACTCTGAAAAAAGCTGGCACTAATTTAAAGGCGAACTGTCCTTTTCATAATGAGAAATCTCCTTCTTTCATGGTTTCTCCTGAGCGCCAAACTTTCCGATGCTTTGGTTGCAACGAAGGCGGTGATATTTTTACTTTCATCGAAAAAATGGAAGGTGTTGATTTTTATAATGCCTTAAAAATTCTAGCTGAAAGGGCAGGCGTAACTCTTAAATCCAATTCAGTAAAATTTGGCGAGCGAGAGTTCAAATCAGATAAAAAAACCAAAATTTATGAAATAAATGATTGGACAAAAAAGCTTTACCATAAAATTTTAATTGATCATCCCAAGGCAGAGAAAGCTCGAAAGTACATAAAAAATCGCGGGTTAAGTGAAAAAACAGTTGAAGAATTTGAAATTGGCTATGCCCCCAATTCATGGGAGCTCCTAGTTAATTTTCTAAAGAAAAAAGGTTATGAAGAGAATGAAATAACTCAAGCTGGAGTAGCGATCAAGAATGACAAAGGCGGAGTTTACGATCGGTTTAGGGGCAGAATTATTTTCCCGATAAATAACATTATGGGTCTAACTGTAGCTTTTACCTCAAGAATATTAGAAAGCAATTCAGAACAAGCAAAATATATTAACTCTTCAGAGTCTCCGGTTTACACCAAGGGAAAAACGGTATACGGTTTAGATAAAGCCAAGATGCATATTAAAGAAAAAGATTTGGCCGTTTTTGTCGAAGGAAATATGGATGTGATCGCTTGCCATCAGGCCGGATTCCAAAACGTGGTGGCAACTTCAGGAACTGCTATTACTCCGGAGCAGCTAAAAATTCTAAATCGTTATGCAAGCGTAATTGCTCTTTCTTTTGATCATGACGAAGCAGGGGAAACGGCGATGAAGCGGGCGATTACAATAGCCCTGCAGAATGATATTAATACGAAGATAATCTCCATCGAAGGTCCTTACAAGGATCCGGATGAGGCTATAAAAGCTGATCCTAAAAATTGGGAGAGAGCGATTCAAAACTCTAAGCCATCGCTTGAGTATTGGATTGACTTATTGGTCCGTAAAAACCCCGATTTGTCAGTTCTGACAAAAAAAAGCATCGCTAAAGAGATTTTACCGGTCATTAAAACAATATTTTCCGACATCGAGAAAGAATACTATATTAAATACTTGGCAAAAAAGCTTTCTGTCGCTGAAAAAACGATATACAGCGCGCTAGAGAAGGCGAAGAAGCCAGAGGATAATTCTAAAGCAGAAGACGTGGCAAAAAACGCTTTGAAGCTGGAAGTACCGGAAAAGATACTAGGGATAATTTGGAACTACCCTGATCTTATTTCAAAATGCAAAAATTTTACAAAACTAGAAAATCAAGTTGAAGAGATTGGGAATTTTATCACAATGGTTAATGAGAAAAAGGTTGTTAAATCTGAAATTAAACCTAAAGCTGCATCGATTTTAAATCAATATTCAATGGTCGCCTTAGAAGAGATAGAAGGAAACGATATGGAGATAATTCAAAACGAGTTAGAATACTTATTTGCAAGATTACGTTCCGAAAAAAAGGAAGACTTAAAAACCGACTTTGCCAAAAAAATTCAAGAAGCCGAACAAAGCGGCGACAAGGAAAGATTGAAAGAACTTTTGGCAGAATTCTCGAGCTTGATAAAATGAATACTTCGTGATAAAATCACGAAGTAAAAGATACAAGAAACAAGATACAAATTTAAAATTTAAAATTTAAAATCAATTTAAAAACTTAAATTTAAAATGTTTTAAATATTGAATCATTGAAAATTCATTATAAATTGAAAATTATAAATTGAAAATTCTCCGAAGGAGTGCTGTGGCTAAAAAAGTTTTTGTTCCAAGAATAGAAGAGCCGTTAAATTTTTCTCCAGAGA
>CAYIJI010000043.1:0-8177 GCA_964363695.1 uncultured Candidatus Saccharibacteria bacterium | reverse complement strand
TATTTAAAAAAAAGCGTCATTCTTTGGGATAACAATAAACCATCGGACCTTTTCTCTATCCTGTCATACCCGCGAAGGCGGGAATCCCATGGGATCCTGAAACAAGTTCAGGATGACAGAATTAGCGGACTATTAGACGAAGGCAACTCCTCTTCGGCTTATTTGCCAATAATGATAGGCTGTAACAATTTTTGCTCCTATTGCGCCGTTCCATACACAAGAGGACGTGAAGAATCCAGGCCATTTGATGAAATAGTAAGTGATTTCAAAAAACTGGTTGAAAAAGGATATAAAGAGATAATGCTTTTAGGAAAAAATGTAAATAGCTACAGAATTCAGAATACACCGGCCTGCCGGCAAGGCAGGGATAACAGAATACAGCAAAACAAAGCTGTCATTCCCGCCTCCTCTTCTGTCATTCCCGCGAAGGCGGGAATCCAGAAAAATACTTTCTTGGATCCCAGGGTCCAAGCCTGCCTACCGGCAGGCAGGCCAGAGGATGACAAAAGTCATTTTGCAATCCTATTAGAAGCTTTAAATGACATCCCTGGCGATTTTGTGATCCGCTTTACTTCCAACCACCCAAAAGATATGACGGATGATATTATTGAAGCTGTGAGAGATCTGCCAAAAGTAAAAAAGGAAATTCACCTGCCGCTGCAATCCGGAAGCAACAAGGTCTTAAAAACGATGAATCGTCCTTACACCAAGGAAAAATATTTAGAGATAGTTAATAAGATAAAAAAAGAAATCCCAAACATAGAACTATCAACCGATGTAATTGTCGGCTTCCCTGGCGAGACAAAAGAAGATTTCCAAGAAACCGTAGAGGTCTTCAATAAGATTGGCTACCATCAAGCTTTTGTAAACAAATATTCGCCCCGTTCAGGCACCGCCGCCTTCAAACTCGGAGACCCCATTCCTTGGAAAGAAAAAGAACGAAGATGGAGAATATTAAACGATATCGCAAATAAATAATATCTTAACCACTTGCCTCGCTTAACCTTATTAGACACTCTCTGGATATCTTCTTTTATCTTATTTGTTAAGTTTTTATCGCATATGCGATAAATTTATAACATTTTTTATTTTAGATCTTCTAACGTAAGTACGCCCATATCTAGAAATTTTTCAATAAGCTCTTTTTCGCCTTCAATAATATTAGCAATCATATACTTCAAATACTTTCCAGCAGAATAATAGTAGCATATTGCCTCGATCTCTTTTTTACATTCAAAAGGATAAACAAAAACGCTCCTTTGCATTTGGATAAATCCGATCGCTTCCAATTTTCTCCGTATAGCATCTCTAGTCGTACTTTTATTATTGGGAACATCAAACATAACTATTCTAAAATATTTATCCCACTTCTCGGATCTATTAAGCCCTACGTTTTCGATCTTTTTCCATGCGATAATTTTATGACCCTTTGGCGTTAGTTCGTAGTATCTTTCTTTTCCCTCAACTACTTTTTTGATTAACCCGCTCTTTTTTAAGTAAAATAATGCTGCTCTGGAATCAAAACTGCTATTCATTCTCTTAGCATATTCCTCCTTGCTAACACGATAAATAGGATGGCGCTCAAAGGCCATAAGTGAATCCACAACTCTGTCAAACAAATCAAATAGCAGATCCTTTGGTTTAATTGATCTCTTTCTATCCCCTAATTGATTTGAGTTCTTACTTTGCATCGTTTTATTTTCTTATTTTTTTTACTCAATTTAGTCAACTTGCATGTTTGAGAGTACAAATGTTAAGTTTTTATCGCATATGCGATAATTTTATCACAAATAGAGGTAAGCGATATTACGTTAAGATACTTTTTTAGGCTTCAGATTTCTAAACTTTTCCTCTGAAGAAATAGCGATTCCGTGATATTTTGGGTTTTCTCTCTCACCCTTTGTGAACAAGGTAATATGGGGAACTTGAACAGAAAGATTTGTTTTAAAAACTCTATCCAGTTCTTCATAAAATTTTTTCATATCTGGCATTTCAATAGTTCTAATGTAAGATTCTCTGTTCTCTAGAATATCACTGCCATCCCAATAACCGCTTTTTTCTATATGAAAAAGATCCTTTTCCTCATACTCCCAATCAAACCTCAGAAGCAAGGAAAGAATTTTTTTATACAGCGCTTTGTCATCTAAAGATGTGTGTTCAATTATTTCTCTAACTTTACTGCTGGAAAGAATTGTTATATGCCTCGATGTCTGTTCTCGATAACCTTCAACTAAAGCTCTTTTTTTAATGTCAGATATATCAACTTGATTTGCGGTTAGATCAATCCGAGCTTCTAAATCTGAATCTAATATTGGCTTATTGGGTTTTATCATCACAATGCTCCATTCTAACTATTTCTAAGCATTCTTCGCAAAAATCTGAAAGATTGTTTGGGATATCATTTATATTAAAAAACCTTGCCTCTTTTATTTTTTCCGGTTCTTTTATTCTAGGCGCATCATTTGTTTTTGCAATAAAATTTAAGCCGATCCAATGCCTGTCCATCTTTATCCAGTCGTTGTAACCTATTAATTTTTCTTCAAAAATATTAATTCCAAGTTCTTCTTTTATCTCTCGCTTTAAGGCTTCTATTGCCGTTTCGCCAAATTCAACCGTTCCGCCTGGCATTGACCAGTAATCAGAAAAGTCCTCAGGCTTCTTCTCTGACAATTTATGGTTGACTAAAAGAATTTCATTTTTGTTATTAAATATTAAGGCAAATACGCCAACACCAACAAAATCAATGCCCGGTTTCATATTGAGAAATTTCTTTAATAATGTCCCTCATTTCCATTTGCCCTTTATCGCCTTCTCCATATTTTCTGACCGCCACCCTATTTGCTTCTTTTTCCTTATCTCCAACAATTAACATGTAAGGGATTTTTTGCATTTCTGACTCACGAATTTTTTTGCCCATTGATTCATTCCTGCTATCTATTTCAACTCGAATATCTTTTTTTAGTAACTCTTTCTCGACTTTCTTGGCATAATCTAAGTGTTTTTCTGAAATTGGAATAACCATAGCTTGGACCGGCGCAAGCCACACAGGTAGGGCTCCGGCAAAGTGTTCGAGCAATATGCCGATAAAACGTTCAAAAGAGCCAAATACGACGCGGTGGAGCATTACAGGACGCTTTTTTGAGCCATCTTCGGCTGCGTATTCTAAATCAAAACGCTCCGGCATTGCAAAGTCAAGCTGAATAGTTCCCGTCTGCCAAGTTCTACCAATTGCATCCTCAATATGAAAATCGATTTTTGGACCATAAAATGCTCCGTCCCCCAAATTTAATTTGTAATCAATTTTCTTATGATCGAGCGCACTCTTTAATGAATCTTCTGCTTTCTTCCACATTTCGTCCGAGCCAATAGAACCTTCTTTTGGCCTGGTTGATAATTCCAAATGGTATTTTAACCCCAGTTTTCCATACATTTTATCGATCAGATTGATCACACCAATAACTTCCGACTCAATTTGTTCAGGAAGACAATAAATATGCGCATCATCCTGATGAAAAGATCGTACTCGCATCAAACCATGCAAAACGCCGGCCAATTCATGACGGTGAACCAGTCCAACTTCAGCCATGCGAATTGGAAATTCCTTGTAAGAATGCAGAGTATTTTTATAAATTAATATTCCGCCAGGGCAATTCATTGGCTTTACGGCAAAATCTCGATCATCAATTTTAGTGAAGTACATATTCTTTTTATAGTGATCCCAATGGCCGGATTCTTCCCATAGATTTCTAGATAAAATAACTGGAGTTTTTATTTCGGAATAACCGGCTTCTTTGTGCTCTTTTCTCCACCAATCTAAAAGCAAATTCCAAATTACCATACCCTTTGGATGCCAAAAAGGAAAACCAGGACCTTCTTCGTGAAATGAAAATAAATCCATCTGGCTTCCAAGTTTTCTATGATCTCTTTTTTCGGCCTCTTGTAATATTTCCTCATACTTTTTAAGCGCTTCTTTATTTTCAAAAGCTAGTCCATAAATTCGCTGGAGCATTTTATTTTTTTCACTGCCTCTCCAATAAGCACCAGCAATTTTATTAAGCTTAAAACCAGCACTCTTTAACTCTCCAGTCGAAACTACATGAGGCCCCTTACAAAGATCGATAAATCCGTTGATAGTGTAAAAATTTGCTTTGTCATCTTCTAATTCTTCAGCTAATTCAACTTTATACGGTTGATTTGCTTTTTTGATGAATTCAATTGCCTCTTTTTTTGGCTTTTCATGCTTTTCGATTTTGATATTTTTTTCAATAATTTTACGCATCTTCGCTTCAAGAATAGGGAGATCCTCAGGAATCAAAGTCCTTGGCAGGTCAAAATCGTAGTAAAAGCCATTTTCGATTGATGGGCCAATTCCAAGTTTTGCTTCAGGAAACATTTCCAAAACTGCCATCGCCAAAACATGACTAAGTGAATGACGCACCGTTTCAATGTTACTTTTTTCTTTTTCCATAATGCTCCTTTATTAACTTTATTCTATCAAAAAAAGACCGTCTGTTTCGAGATCCCGGCCGAAGCGTCGGGAGGTTCCATCTCGATTTGGTCTTAATTTCCGCAATCACTGCGGTCTGTGCTAAATCTCCGGATTGGTGAGGTCCATCAACAATTTAGATTTAATTATGTTTTTATGTTACCACTTTATAGAATAAAGTAAATATGATTTAACCTATTTCAAACCACTTACAACTTTTTTAAGCTGTTCCATTAAATCCTTCGTGCTCTTAGCTTCTATCAAATGTTTCGCGTTCGGATTTCCTCTGGCCATGCGGCTGACTTTTTCACCTTTAAACCACCATAAGATAATGTTTGAGGCTGCCATACGAGCAATTTCAAGTTCAGCTCCGACTCCCAAAGATGGCTGGCCGACATATGCAATTATCAAATCCGATGATGCTACTTCTCTGTGATCTTTTTTCCACACAGTACTGGGCGCAACATCTGGATCACTGGTTGGATCCGTGCCTCCCAAATGCGGCACATAGATATTGGAACAAAAAGCCGAACATAATCCTGCAATTTCTTCGTATGCTTTCTTCAAATCTCTTTTTTCGCTAAGAATAGTTAGGGCTCCTGAAATATAAATCTTGCCAATAGTCGAAGAAATGTTAAATTTCTCCTCAGCGCCTTCTTCTAAATAAACATTCTTAATGCCAGCTTCTATCATCGCATTCCAGCAAGGCTCGCAACACCACCAATGCCCCCATAAGTATAAGTCGCTCCCTTTCACATCTAACTTTTTTTCTTTGGCATCTAAACAGGCAGTTTGCTCAGCATGTCCTTTCTGCTTACAAACATCTTTACAAAAATGGTAATCTGTCCCTGTCTTACTGCCCCTTAAAACCCTAGGACAAATATTAATTCGAATGCCCGCGTTCGATCCAACAGCAACAATCTTGCCGTCTTTAACGATTACTGCTCCCGTAGTTTGCTTAGCACACCCTTTATGCTCTGCCGCTTTTTTTGCAGCAAGTATAAAAGGATTGTCGCTAGAAACGTGGAGAATTTCCCTGCCCTTCGGCAGATACGGGTATTTGATTTTTTTCTTCATTGTCATTTTGACTTATTATTAAATGCTTTTTCTTTAATTGCTCTAAATTGCCATCCCGAATAATATTTATTTCATCATGCGGATCAAATTTATAATCTAGTTGGTAGCCCTGTACTCCTTGGTATTTTGGTTTTGCCACGCCATGAGTCAAAGATTCTTCTTTTGTTAGTTCGCTTTCTGTTCGGTGAAACACTAGTTGGGCAATTCTCTCACCTGGATAAATCCTTATTTTCTGAGTTCTTGTTTGATTGAATACTGGAATCATCAAAGAGCCTTCATAGTAAGGATCGATCACTCCCGACTCAATCGAAATTCCCCTTCTGGTGGTTGAACTTCGCGGATATAATATCGAGATTAAACTTCCAGATTTGATTAATATTTTTTCATACGTCGAAATAAGAATGAATTCCCCGGGCAAGAGATCGAAAGTTTGGCAGGGCTTCAAATGAATATGATCCAAAACTTCACTTTTTTCTTCATTATTTAAATGGTCAACATTCAGGTCTTTTCTTCCGCTGTCAGAGAGAGCCCAAATCTTTGGAATAAAGAAATTTAAACCAACTCGAATATCTACCGCTGCAGGCTGCAATTGGAACTGATCTAAACCTGGCTCAAAAGCCAATTCACCTTTATCGATCGCATCTATAATTTCTTTTTTTGTCAGAACCGACATAATTAACTCCATATTTTAATAACACTGTTTGATTATCTTTTTTGACTGATTTTAAGGTCAAGTTAATATCCCTTTTCTTGTCTGATAGTATTCTCATGCCGGTTCCAAAAATTTTCGGCTCAACCGTGATCCACAATTCATCAACTAATCCGGCATCAAAGAAAAGTCCGTTTATTATGCTGCCGCCGCCTATAAATATTTTTTTTAAACCTTTCTTTTTTAGGACCGACAAAACTGTTTGTGGTTTTTCGCTGACAAAAAACTCGAGCGATCCCGGTTTTTCCTTTTTCTTGTCTTCCTCATTGATTGTCATCACTACATTCAACCGGCCAGGCAAAGGTTTATCGCCCAGAGTTTTAAAAGTATTCTGACCAAAAACGATCGCTCCCCCTTTTTTTGTTTCTTCCACAAAAAATTTCTTATCTTCTTTTGATGTCCAATTTGCTGCATGGTTTGAATCATAAGCGATGCTGCCATCAAGCGATTCTGCCATTATAATTATGGTTTTCATAAAGCTATTTTCATTTTCTTAACTGCCGGTTTGGGCTTATATTGCTCTGATAAAATATTAAATATTTCCTCAATCAAGGTCTCGTCTCCCCTTAAAGCTCGATCCAGATAATCTGGTTTAGGTTCAAAGATTATTGGTGGATGACTATTGGTCCTGTCCAACAGTTCCCAAGCCTGATCATAGTGATTCTCATAAATATGAGCATTGCTGACAGAATGCGTATATACGCCTGGCTTAACTCCAAGTTTTGCTGCTAGTAAATATTGAAGTAGAGAAAAACCAGGAACATCATGCGGCGCCCCCAACATCATATCGTTTGATCTAACTATTGAATGCAAGTGAAGTTTGTCGCCAATAATGTTAACCGTAAAAGTGTAAGGGCAAGGTACGTTTTTCTTTTTAGTTCCATCTATAAGTCCGTCGTCTGCCGGATCCCACGTCACAACAACACCGTGTCTTGACGTGGGCTCTTTTTCTAAAAGTTTCACCAACCCTACGATTTGGTCTCTGCCAAAATGGTGTCTCCATCTGTGCCCATAGGCAGCAGCAATCGTGCCATCTTCTTCGCGAAAATCATCCCAAATTTTAGTGTACTTTGTCAAAAACTCATCCGGGTCTTTGCCTCCTGAAATGAACCAAACCATTTCGGCCACAAATAATTTTACCGGGATTTTTCGCAATGTTAAAATTGGAAAGCCAAAATCAGTCTGAATCGTAAGCCCTGGAACAGCTTTAACTTTCATTCCAGTGCGTTCGTGATATTCCTCAATGCCTTCGTTTAAGATTCGGAGGATGGCATCTTGGTAAACTTTATCAAACTGAGTCACAACACTCCTTTAAAATTTTGTTTATTTTTTGGTGAAGTTCGTCTTTTGTTCCGCTATTATCAATGATAAAATCCGCTTTTTCTTTACACAAATCCACTCTCTGAGAACTCTTCCCTGAAGATTCAAGATTTTCTTTGTTTTTTAGTTCATCCAAGGTCATTTGTCCTTCAATATCCCTGGAACGAGAAACTAATCTTTGAAAACGAATTTCAGTCGGGGCATCAACAAAAATTAAAATAAAATTATCTTGCTTCTTAAGTAAATCAATTTCCTCTGGTCTTCTTACAGCAGAAATGACTAGATTCTTTTTGCTCTTTCTTTTTAGTGCTCTCTGAGCTAAAAAATCTCCCCCCTCTTCTTGGTTTAGTTTATTTGCCAAAATCCTAACAGATTCTCTGTCGACACCAATTCCATTCTCAACGGCAATCTCCCGTAATATATCAGCCAAAGAAAGATGTTGGAAATCTTTTTTTTCTTCTAAACATTTAGCAACCAAGTCTTTGCCGGCACCGAATGTACCTGATATTCCTATTATCATACTTTGTCCTACTTATATAATGTAGACCAGCCTTTAGGCTGCTGATACAAGCTGAAGCTTGGGCT
>CAYIJI010000042.1:0-8392 GCA_964363695.1 uncultured Candidatus Saccharibacteria bacterium | reverse complement strand
GGTAAGCTAATAAGCAAGTAAGCTAGGAAAATATTGCTGTCATCCCCGCACCCCCTTTGTCATCCTCGCACCCCTTTGTCATCCCCGTGCAGACGGGGATCCAGAATAGTAATTAATTTCAGCTAAATGAAAAAAAATAAAGTCAAAAACAGAAAGCGAATTATCCACATCATATATTGGCTGCTCTTAGCCGTAATTGTGCTTGCCTTCATTTCCTCTTTGAGACTTTCGGCAGATGTCAACACAAATCTGACTCCGGTCGGGTATCCCATTAGATTGTCAGTCGCCATTAAAGACGCTCCTTCGAACGCAACTAAAATAAAAGTCAAACGTTATTGGAGGAAGGACGGTACGCTGACAGAACGTCCCAATACGAGCACTTTTAACGGCAATATCTACACCGATTTGGATGTTTGCCTAAATCCGGAAACTAAAAAGAAGTGGTACTGCCTTATCGATCCAAGCAACTCGAAACATTATTCGGTGGCCACTATCACAGCAACGCTTTTAGACAAAGACAATAAAGAAATTGGCAGTCCAATGAATATTCTCAAGAACGCAGATAGCTGCGGCGCCTGCGAAAGTAAAACTATTACTCTCAGCGCTACCGGTTCCACTCCAAGCCCTTCTCCTAGTACCCCCGATGCGTCCGGTACGACCGCTACCGAGTCATCAGGCAGTGGATCGGGGATTGAGGTTGGAGTGGAAATTCCGGGGAAGGGCACTCGCTTCACTTACACTGAGTATATGTGCGCGTTCTACCGCTGGGCGCTCAATATTGGCTTCGGCTTAACGCTTCTGATGTTTATTTACGCCGGCTACCGGTATATGACGGCAGCGGGCAACGATGCTGTTTTCACGGACACAAAAGACATTTTGACAAGCGCAATTTTGGGGTTCTTGCTTCTCCTTCTAATTAAGCTAATCTTGAATATTTTAGATGTTCAAATGCCGGATTCCTGTTTCGAGGAACCTTTTAAATTACTTTGAATTAATGCAGCTGCAGTATTAATCGCTTAAAACAATGAAACAATACAAAATCACAAAAACAATCGCAAAAATACTGATCGGTTTTAGCGTACTGTCTCTTTTTGTCGTTGTTTTTACAACCCAGTTTTATTTAAAAGCGGACAATTCTCTTAAAGAAATCAAACCTAGCGATATAGAAGGCATCGGCTCTGTTCTAGACAGAGGATTGGAGTTTCTTGAATACTTTTTAGGTTCAATTGCTTTTATCGCCATAATAGTCGGCGGTATTCAATTCGGCACCGCCGACGGCGATCCGACCAAAATTGCCAGAGCCAAAAGATCGCTCATTTACGCTATTGTCGGTATTGTTTTGGCCGTCTTATCTTTCGCTTTAACAAAATCAGCCTTCGGGTTGTTGGGGTAATAATCGATTAATATCTGGGAACAATTAGCGATTTTCCCGTCATTCCGAGCGAAGTCGAGGAATCTTTTGACTCGCAGTTGTACAGTATTGAGCCTAATTCTATTAGAAGATCCCTCCACTCTTTACAGTCGGTCGGGATGACAAAAAAAATGCATCTAAACAAATTAAAATTCATAGCAACGTCGGCAGCTATCCTAATAGCTGGATTTTTGGCATTTGAACTTTTCGCGTCTCCAGTCAAAGCGGCGGGTGAAAATTACTGCAAAGACAAAAAACCACCCCTTATAATTAAAGACCTCTCCGAAGTTGACATCGTTTCTAAATCACCAACTAATCGAATTAAAAAAGGCGACAGCTTTGTTGTTTTGATACAAAATTTTAACAGCGACTATGACATTACTTACATCGTCGATATACTAAAACAGGATAAATCAGTAGCTCGGCAGAAGAAAACTTTGGCGGAAATGTCCGGAATCGGCAAAATCGGCAGGCCAGAATTCTCCACATCTAAGTTAGATCCGGCCGATTATACCGTAAAAGTAAAGCTCTATCACGAAACCGGCTGCTTGTTAAAAATGGAAACAAAGCCGATAGAAGTAATTCTTACCGAAGACAATACAACTTACGACGGCGTAGAATTTTTCGATAAAGGAGACGTAAAGATCGGCTCACCGGACAAACAAATAAAAGCAGGCGGCGTCTGGAGAGCAACTATTGAGAATAACTTCACCGATGACTTTAAATTTGAAATTAAAGTAAACGACTTGAAGACAGGTAATTTTTTAACCAAAACAGCAGGCACCATTCAAGCAGGAGATTCCATCGGAGCTTGGGCGACCATTATGACTCCCGGCGAGCATACTGTTGAAGTTAATATCATGGATTCAGATACTGCCGGCAATCTCCTCTATACGCAAAGATACCGTATAATAGTAACCAATCCTACGAGCGGAAAAGCTCCTCCGGCCAATGAACCAGCCGGCGACGGCGGGCACATTGGAGATCCCGACAATTCTCAACCGACAACAAATTCGGATGGCGACGGCATTGCCCCGACTCTCGGGAAGATCTTCGATGCCATATTCCCAGGAGGCAAGACTGGAGCCGCTGAGGCAAATTTGGGCAGTGTTGGCCTATTAGTGGTGCAGGTTACTAATTACGCTCTAAGCTTTGCCGGTATTGTTGCCTTTGTCATGGTCTTGTGGGCGGCTAGGGCACTTCTCAATTCCTACGGCTCAGAAGAATCCTTTGTGATGGCGAAAAAGACTTTGATCTGGGCCTTGGTCGGGCTTCTGGTGATCCTTACTTCAAAAGGACTATTGAATTGGATTGTTAAATTTTTTACATTGGAGGGCTAATGTTTAATATTTTAGAAAAAATTTATGCAGCCAACCCGTCCGCCGACGAAATCAGCGAAGCAACCCAAATCGACTTGAATAAATATGGCAACTTTTTAGTTGTTTTTATGAGAGTTTTGGATTGGCTAATCTGGTTTGCCGGAGTATTAATTTTCATTTATTTAGTGATCGCCGGCATTCAATACATGACGGCAGGAGGCAATGCCGAACAGGCGAAAAAAGGCCAGCAGGGGATCATGAACGGCATCATTGGCATTGTTATTGTCGTTTTGTCGCTTGCCATCGTTCGGATCGTCTCCGATATGGCAGGAAAAGATGCCGGAACATAACACCAAATACCCCCTTGACTGGCAGCCGTCATCCTGAGTGGAGCTTGCGAAGGATCTAGTGAAACGATCTAATAGTAACGCTTCGCTGGATTCTTCAGCCTAAAATCGGCTTCAGAATGACGATACATTGAACACATGCAGAATACCCCTCTTGACTGGCAAAGAGCGGATAGGTTTATAATGAATTTATAATTAAAAATAATAAAGGAGGTAGATGCTTAAGGGTTTAATTGAAAGGGCGTACGCGGCTCCGGTTGGCAGTAGTTTTGAAGGTTTCTTTGGCAACAAAATATCACCCACCGATGAAGGAGATGTTCAATCGCTTGTTACCAGAATAATCAGCTGGATTTTGTACATCGCCGGCGTTTTGGCTTTTGTTTATTTGGTAATTTCCGGCATCACCTACATCACGGCCGGAGGCAATGCTGAACAGGCCAAAAAAGGCCAGCAAGGCATCATCAACGCCGTCATTGGCGTTATCATCATCGTGCTTGCATGGGTGATCTTGAATGCTGTTACAAACCTTGCTACAAACGACGCCGGCTAATAAAATAAAATGAGTTGTAAAACGCATGATTAGATTAATAGAAAAAATCTATGCCATAGACGCAGGGAAACTCGGAAAAGCTATAAAAATAGATGAGAGCACATCCAGTATAGAAGCACTGATAACAAGAATTGTCAGCTGGATTTTGTACATTGCCGGCGCCTTGGCATTTATTTACTTGGTCGTCTCCGGCATTTCCTACATCACGGCCGCAGGCAACGCCGAACAAGCCAAAAAAGGCCAGCAGGGAATTATTAACGCGGTAATAGGAATTATTATTGTTACCCTTTCTTTCGTGATACTGCAAGCTACAGTTGGCGTTGCCGTTAAAGATGCCCCGAAATAAAGTCCGAATTCTTATTATTCAGAGATATTCTTAGCTTGATTAGTTCTTATATCTAAAATCATAAAGATTTTAGCCCGAATGTCTGTTTCAATGCATTTGAGGTTAAAATGATTATTGATTTTTTTGTCGCTACAATAACCGGTCAGGATTTGGTTGGTGTTTTAGACGTATCGACCGCTCCTTTGTCCATATTCAATCTGGTGACCCTGATCATCACTTGGCTTCTTTATTTTGCCGGCGTCTTGGCTTTCATTTTCTTAGTCGTCTCCGGCATTATGTACATAACCGCCGGTGGAAATCCGGAGCAATCAAAAAAAGCCCAGCAAGGGCTGATCAACGCCATCATCGGTATTATCATAGTCACGCTCGCTTTCGTTATCTTGAGAACAGTGGGCAATATCGTAGACACAGGAGTCTAGGTAAGCATTAGATGATTGTTGAATTTACAAATTTAAAATTTACTAATTTAAAATGAATTTTTAATGTTTAATTTGTAAGGCTTAAACATTACTTTTTGATGAAATTGTGATCTTGTGGAATATCATTGACAGTTGTTGCGCTTCATCTAATAAGCTATTTATCTCATTAGCAGTGTTGTCAGTGGCAATTGTTAGCATTCTTAACCAATGTTTAGTTTCCTGTGCCTCTTTTTTACAAATATAAATTTTATTACAAAAATCTTTTTTTGAACTGGCACCATTTGCTTCCATATAATTAGCGCCAACGCTTGTAGCCGATCTAAGAATTTGTTTAATTATCGGTTCTGTGTAAATTGTAATTTTTATTGATTTACAAAGTCTGATAATATCTTCACCAAATCTTGCCGTTCTTTCCTCAAGGTCATATTTATTTGAACCATTTGTCATTTTTTTGTTTTTAAATTTATTTTAAATTCTAAATTTGTAAATTTTAAATTGCTAAGACGAATTTCAGCTCTTTGTCACTCTCCAAACTTCTTCTATTGTCGTTGTGCCCATTAAGGCCTTAGACAAACCGTCTTGCTCCATTGAGATCATTCCCATACTAACAGCGGCTCTGGTAAACTCGGCGATCGAGGCTTTTTTTGATATTAGGGCTTCCAATGTGTCGTCCGGCACAAGGACTTCAACAATAACCTGCCGGCCCAAAAATCCTGAGCTATTGCAGGCTTTGCATCCTTTGCCTTTTTTTAGTTTCGGCGCTGGAAGATCAAGAATTTTTTGAATATCCAAACCAAGCCGAGGTTTAACAGCGAGTAAGGCTTTTTTAACTTCTTCCCAAACTTCAGGTGCTGGAACATATTCCTCTTGGCAATGGGAGCAAATTTTGCGGACCAGCCTCTGGGCCATCACAAGATTGATCGAACCCGAAAGAAGAAACGGTTTAACACCAATCTCGATCAACCGGGGGAAAACCGCAGGAGCAGAATTAGCATGGATGGTTGATAATAGTAAATGGCCCGTCAAAGAGGCTTGGACGGCAATTTCAGCCGTTTCCTCATCTCTTATCTCACCGACCATTAAAATGTCTGGATCTTGGCGCAAGGAGGCTTTTAGGCCGTCTGCAAATTCGTACCCCTGCCCGGGTTTCACTTGGCTCTGTTCGATTCCTTCAATACGATATTCAACCGGATTCTCTAAGGTGATTATCTTTACGCCCGGCTTCTTTAGCTCCATTAGAACGGCGTACAAAGTCGAGGTTTTTCCGCTTCCGGTAGGACCTGAAGTCAAAATCATTCCGTAAGGTCTAGAAATTGCTTTCTTAATTACAGCCAAGGCTTCCGGCCGGAATCCGAGGCGCTCCAGCATTAGAATCGATTTTTCCTGCCCCAAGAGACGCATTACGATAGATTCTCCAAACGACGACGGCATAATGGAAACTCTAAGATCAATGTCTTCGCCTTCGCCCGTTACGTCCAAAGAACCGAATGAAAATCTGCCGTCCTGAGGAGCGTCTTGAATGTCCATTCGTAATTTTGACAAAAATTTAATCCTCGAAATCAAACTTTTATATTGTTCTACCGACAGATGAGCAACATCCTGCAAAATTCCATCGACGCGATAGCGAACGAGGCACTCCCGTTCAGAGGGTTCGAGATGAATGTCCGAGCTCTTTGTTTTGATCGCGCCGATAAGAATTACATCTAAAAGCTTCGTCGTATTAACTTTTCTGACCGCCTCCGCCACAGACTGCACGCTTTCAATTTCGCTGCCGACATTTTCTTCTTCCTCTACTTGTTTTTTCTTTACCACAGCTTCGGTCCGGTATTTCTCATAAAAAGAAATTCCGTAGATGAAACTGGCCTGTGAGACCAAGGAAACAGCAATAGTTAAGCCTTTTGATTTTTGATATGTTTCTAAAAACTTTTTTGTTTCAGTGTTATTCGGGTCAACGGCACCCACTTTGAGTGTCTTGCCCACTTTTAAGTAGGGGACTAAACGGCAAGTAATAGCAGAAGCTTCTTCGACATAGCTAAGGACATCGTGCGTCAAAGGGTAGCTAACTAAATTCGTATAGGGCAAATTCAGTTTCTTGGCCAGCTCCTCAGTATGCCTCTCCTCCTCCTCGCGCTTTACATAAAAAATTGTATCATTGATGTTTGACATGGTTTAATTATAGACCAAGTGGCAACTAACGCCAAATATCAACTCTTAGTATCAACAGACTAAAGTCTGGGCTACGGGGTTCTCGTAGCTCAAGCTTCAGCTTGATAGTACAGACTAAACAGGCTGTCTAAAAAGTCAGAAAATGAAAAGTCAAATTTTAAAACTTCCCACTTTGCTCATTAATATTACTGCTTTCTGCAATTATTGCATTAAATATGACTTAAATATTGATATTTTATCCCACTTCCAGTTTTGGAAAAATTAAAATGTGACTTTTTAGACAGCCTGTAAAGTCTGATCTACGTTTCTGTAGCAGTTCAAGCCCTGCCTCATTAGAGCCGAGTCAAGAGATCATCGATCGCAACGCCGCCACGATCGATTTTGGTGAAATCAATTACTTCGGGTAATAATTTCTTATCTTGAGGATTCCTTAAATAATTTTCTTTACTTGCTACTTTTTTGCCTGATTCGACTTCCAATTTTTTCCGAGCTTCGCCGGCAATTTTACCACCCTTGTGTGCTACAATTTTGTTTTCACTAAAACCTTGGGCATTTTTATTTTTAGCGATTTCCGTTGTCGACGCCTCGCCGAGCATTGAGAATATCAGTTCCAAATCATCCATATGATCTCTCAAATTTTCTCGTTTCAAGTTTTTATATTTTTTGTACTGACTCGGGGTCATATCAAAAGTAGCCCTAGATATTTCAGCAGTCAAAATAGCATATTCTTTTTCCCTGCCAACATTTCGCTTTTTCCATTCGTCTGTTAAAGTTTCCCGAATTTCAATACCGCGCATCCGCTTTTCAATCCAACTATCGGAATAACCTTTGGCTTTATATAAAGCACGAGTACGCTTGGTTGCTAATTCCGGATCATCAATTTCTTGGACTCTTTCGTAACCGACTCTCGCCAACCATCTTTTAAACGGCTCGGCCTTAGGAGACGGAATTGATTGAATAATACGAAAAATCCCTTCAGTATTAGCACAATCAGTTTCATATTTTTTCCCATCAGACGATTCTAATTTCAGTTGTCTACAAATTGTAGACAACTCAATTCCGTCATCGCTCTTTACCCTAGTTTTCATCGCATTCCAATAAACACGCGGTTTTACACTATCAGTTAATACTTCGATAACATCAACGACAGAAAACCACCACTCATTTTTGTAAATGATTTTACGGATTTGTTTCCCCTTAAAAATAGCAATTTTAGTTTCTGGATTCATATTATTCCCCCATATAATGGTGAGGCGCTAAGCATCCCTTAAGCCTTTATTGGTCCTTCGACTCGTTACACTCGCTCAGGATCATTCTACTCACTGGCTTGCCATGAGCAAGCACAGCGCGTCGAATGGCGGAGAGGGTGGGATTTGAACCCACGAGCCGGAAATCCGGCTACTTGTTTTCGAAACAAGCGCACTAGGCCACTATGCGACCTCTCCATACACAGAAGTTGAATCAAGGATAATCCATGATTCGTATTTTAAATAACTCGTAAATTCGCTAGCCTCACTCCTCGCTCATTTTTACTTACATGCTTATACGCTTACTTGCTTACAAGCTTATTTTTTCTGCTTTGGCTTGATCACCACTCTTCTGTCTCTATTATCGCCAGTGCTTCCACTTTCAACATCCGCAATACTCGAGATCAAAGTATGCACCGCCCTGCGCTCGAAAGCGTTCATTGGAGGAAGCTCGATTTCAATTCCTTCGCCGATAACTTTGAAAGCAGTTTCTCTTGCCATTTTTTCAATGGAAGAAATCTTTTTATCCCTGTAACCGTTTATGTCGACAACTAAAATATTCCCCATTTCATTCACCAGCTTGCCCA
>CAYIJI010000041.1:0-8414 GCA_964363695.1 uncultured Candidatus Saccharibacteria bacterium | reverse complement strand
CAAACTTTTCCTCATTGAGGAATTTAAGGAGTTTTGTCTGCTCTCTGATGGAATAATGTTTAATGTCTAAGATTTCGATTCTTAGGTTATTAGATACTCTCCCTTTGTCATCCTCGGGACCAACGGTGTAGCTCGAGAGAGGTGCCCGGAGATCCAAGATAGTCTCTTTCTGGATTCCCGCCTTCGCGGGAATGACAGGAGATAATTTTAGAAACTGTACCGTATCTTTTATCCCGCAAGGACGAATCAGCAATGTATATTCATTTTCTTTATCAATATTTAAGATACCCTTCAAAATTTCAAGAGTGTATCTTGACACGGATTCGCCCACCCCGACAAACCGCCCATCAATTAATATTTTTTTCATGTTTTGGCTCGCTGCTTAATTTTAATCCGATCAGAATAAATAGAGTATAAGATAAAGCAGGATTATCTGCAAAGGTATGAAGAAAAACTGCGGCGACAGAAACAGATATCAGCCCTAATGCCAAGCGAAACTCCTTTGTCTGATTTAAATTTAGAATAACCGTAAAAATAAACAACAGCCAGAGTATCAGACCGATCACACCGAGTTCAAGCATTACCTGTAAATACCATGATTCCGAAATAAGCCCGTTGCCGTATTTCAAGGCAATTGGACCTGCCGTGCCAAGCCCCGACCCGAATAATAAAACCGGGAGTCTGCTTAATCTAGAATTAATTTCTCCAAGCGATGTCTTTAGGGCCAGTACATGTTCAGTTTGGGAACTGCCATGAGTAATAATGTCCGATAAAGCCTTGTTGTCAGAGAAGATGAATAATACAGTTAAAGCCACGATTATAGCGCAAAGGCAAATCGCCAGATTTTTGATTAGTTTATTCCCCGCAATAAAGAAAGGCGTTAATAAAAAGGTAATTATCAGCCCAACAATTGCAGAGCGTGAAAAAGTTAGAATTATGGCAGTATTAACGGCTATTAATCCTAAAATGGGGAAAATTAGTGAAGAATTTTTTCTTCGCTCATATAATCTTGCTGCCCAAGTTATTAAAATAAAGGAAGCTGGTAAGAGATAAGTAGCTAATTGATTCGGTCCGCTGAATATAGATGTGCTCTGAGCAACATCGACAGCAGTATGCCAGCCGTATCCAAATACCGCTTCAGGACCTAGAATACCCCAAGAACTCCAATATTTCCAAGGGAAAAATCTCTCTAATATTGCCCAGAAAGAAATTAAAAGAGAAAGATAGAGATAGGCATTAATAATCTTATCTGTTTTTTCTTTTGTCAAACCAATCTCCCTTGCAGATAGATAAAAGAATAAAGCCATTAGTGTGAATCGAAAACCCTCAAATCCTACTCCAAAAGACGGGGAGAGAAATAATATAGAAACTATCCCTAAAACAACAAGGGCTAAAATTAGAAACTGATTAACTCTCAGCTTTTCCTTTTGAATAAACCGGACAATCACTAGTAAAGGCGTTAGGAATAGTATGACAGGCTCATACCAATGAGCCAGCCAGAAAATCTGTCCCCCTGTAAGATTTGTATGAAAAGTTAATACTTCAATTGAAAAGGATTGAAAAGGTAAAAATAGGATCACTAGTACTAAATACGCAAAGGATAAATTAACTAAAATCTTTTTCATTTTGTTTCTTGAGAACTAAGGAGACCGCTATTAACAACCAAAAGATAGCTGCCAGGTCGTTTTTTAAATAGGTTGTATCAAACAATCCATGAAATAAAATCGCTGTCATGGCAGCCAGTATGACTGCCCGCAGAGGAGAGTCTGTTTTGAGCGCATCAGAATAAAACTTGGCAATAATTAAGATAAATGCCAGAAGACCAAACAGGCCGATATTGAGCCATAAAGCCATAAAAAGATTGTGGGGATGCAATGCATAAGGCAAAGAAAAAACATGGAAAGCCGTATTTCCCTCTGATAACCGGGTAATTTGATTTATAAAATTTCCTAGTCCCACACCTGAAAAGAAGTTATTTTTAACCATTTCAATCGAATATTGATAAATCTCTACCCGTATTTTATCTCCACCGCCCCCGGGCTGTATAAAACGGCTGGTAAAAAATAAATAAACTGAATTAATTGTAATAAATAATATGATAAAGGCACCCCCAAAAAACGGCTTTCGTTCGCTGCTTTTTTGAGTATTTATATACCTGTAATTTAAGTAAACCAGAGAGCCGAAAAACAATGCCAAGAAGCCCGCTCTTGAGCCGGAGAGATGAAGAGCAATTAAAGGCAAGACTAAAGAGAAGAAAAATATGTTTCGGGTAAGATGCGGTATTTTAACCTTTTGCACAAGCGAAAGTGATATGAAAAATGAAGGGACCAAGAACATTGCCAAGTAGTTGGGAGATTCAAAAGGACCAAAAAATCTTTTTTCAAGCAAGTACTGATTAAAGCTGCCATCGCCTGCTTGGTAGAAAAGCGTTGAGATATAGCCCAATTTTTGCAAGAGAACCCAAATAGAGACCAAGAGCAAGGAAAAATATAGCGGTATGGCAATATTACGAATGTTTTTTGTATTGAAATTTTTTTCTAATAGCCATGCAAAAATGGCGGGGATTAGAAACCAACCTTTAAAAATTCCCAACGCCCGAACTTTATCCTCTGCCGGCAATACTGAAAGTAGAACAATCGAAAGAAGAACAAGTGGAAGAAACCAATTTAAGATTTCTCGGTCTAAATTTAATCTTTTTTCCTTTAGGATGAATGGAAGGCTAACTGTTAGCAAGAAAAGAATGGCGCATTCTACTATATTGGTCCTAATACCAAAAACCGAAAATCTAAAAAAATAGAAAGGGATGATAAAAACACAGAGCAAAGATAAAATTTCTCTAGTTTTTTTCAAGGCCGATTTCTCCCTTAAGCAAGGATAAAAACACCCAAACATAAAGAATGTATAGAGTCGAAAAGAAATTGTACTGGATGAAAATTGCCAAACAGCCCAAGATTAAGGCCGCTAAAGCCATTCTCTGTTCGCGGTTTTTCCCCCGATAAGAGGTTATGGCTTCTGAAAGATTGAACAATAAAAACAGAAAGAAAAGAGTCAAGCCCAAAAGTCCCGTTTCAGATAAGAGTTCAAGATACTCGTTGTTAACTGTTTGATAGCCTTTAAGGCTTATTACTTTTTGGGGAGTTGCTAAGACCCCAAAGCTCCCGAGGCCGCTTCCCAAGATTGGATTTACTTTAAATAAATCAATCGACTTTTTGTAAGTTTGAATTCTATCGTAAGAAGACCCGTCAGCCTCAACATTCTCAACAACTGCATGCTCTATAAAGTTTTGTTTGGCGCTTTTCCCATTAAATAAAAATATCAACCCCAGAGACAAAATAATCGAGACAATCAACCCTGCCAATATTCCAATAGATTTGAGGGTGTACTTAGAAACAAAAAGATAGGCGATCAGCGCAAAAAACGAAAGGCCAAAAGCCAGATAAGCTCCCCTGGAGATGGTTAGAATAATATTGGTTAAAACTAATACCAGAATGAGCCAGTAAGGATTAAACAGTTTTTGGGAGATGATATATCTTTTGGCACATAGAAAAAATGGGACGAGGAGAAAGTTGGCAAAATACAGCGGCTCCAAAGCAACGGATTGAATCCTTGGAAAGCCTAAAATCGATTTGGTATAAGCTTCCCTTAATCCCGTCCACTTAATCGCCAAACCTAGGGAATCTCCGATAAACTGGTATAAGCCGAATATGCAAACCAATATGGTTGCGATAATAATGACATCTTCTACTTTTTGCCTGATCGACTGATCAGTTAGAATTTTAGAAAAAATAAGATAAGACAGAAACACAAAAGTCCATAATAAAAAAATGATCGATCCTCTAGTAAAATCGAAAGTCCAAAACAATGAAATCATGCTTAAAAGCCAAAATAGAATCAACGCCCAGTCTGAAGTTAGAAGTTCTTTTTTGTTGAATATTTTTCCTCCGCCGGAAAATAAAATGAGGAGCAGAAAAATAGGACCTACAACGTAGATTATTTTTAAGGTGAAACCAAAAACTTCGAGAGTCGGTATTCTTTCAAACGGCAAAGCAAAAAAAACCGCTAAAAATAAAAACAATAAATATCTATTTTTTGAAAGAGAATTTTTAATAGTTGTCATAGCGCCTATTTTTTAAACTAATATTAGAATACCATATTATGCCCCTTTCTCCTATAATTTGCCATCGCTTAAAAGAGTTAGTATACTATGGTATAGGCTAATTGGAGGTTTTATGGAAACAGAAAGCAAAACCATCGCAAAGTTTGATAAGAATCGCAAAGCCAAATATTTAAAAATTGCGATTGTGATTTTTATCTTGCTGATGCTTGTTTTACTCGATTACATCTTCATCGTAAGAAAAAACAAGGTTTCGGCGCCGACCAATGGAATTTTAAACGCATCTGCAGAGGATTAGCCGCCGTTAATTGCCCAAAGTTATAAAAATGAGAAAAATCTTTCAAAAAACTTTTTGGATGTGTGTTATTTTTGCAGTTACATTGCTTTCTAACTCCAGTTTTTCATTGGCTATTGATACTTCTATTGACGCTTTTAATGCTTCCGGAGCAATGAATAGGGTTATGGAAGACAACGACTTCATTGCGACTGGTTCTATGAGCGAAGCTCAAATTCAAGATTATTTGATAGCGAACAATTCCTATTTAAAAGATTATCAAGAAAACGATAAGTCTGCCGCTAGGATTATTTATGAGGCAGCCCACAGTCTCTACGATGCCGCGGTCGGCTCTGCAAAAGGAATAAATATCACTTCGGAAACTGGAACAATAAGTCCAAAGGTCATACTGATTTTTCTTCAAAAAGAACAAAGCTTGATCACCAGGACAAGCCGCGATGAATATGCTCTAAATTATGCCATGGGATACGATTGTCCGGATGCTACCGGTTGCAGCGGCTCTAAGCATCCCGGATTTTCCGAACAAGTAGGTTGGGGAGCTTGGCAATTACGTTACAATTTCGAAGCAGCAAAGCTGGGAGTTGATTGGTGGAATCAAAAATATCCTGGCAGCGACAGCACTTGCTATGTCGGCCAAACCAAATCAATCCACAGTTGGAATGGCGACAATATGGTAACATTCCAAAATGCCGCCACCGCATCTGTTTATCGTTATACGCCTCACGTTTTCGATAGCGCTTATAATATCTGGAGATTTTTCAATAGCTGGACATGGCCGACCCCTCCTGCGGGCGGCAGCGCGCCTGCGCCTGCGCCAGTAGTTAAACCGGTGAAACCGGGCGATGTCAATCTAGATGACACTGTGGATATTTTAGATCTGTCAATTTTTTCTAATAGCTGGGGTCAGGCTGGGCCTGAAAATAAATCTGATTTAAATGGTGATGGCGTAGTTGATATTCAGGATCTGTCAGTTTTAGCGAGTAATTGGGGACAATAACAGAATACAGAATACAGATAACAGTTTGTAAGATAGAACAAATGCCCTAAAAAATAACTGTCATCTGTCTAACTGTTATCTAAATACTATTACAGGAGGTTTATATGAGAAAAGCGATCGCAATAATTATGGCTTTAATGTTTGCTGCGTCAATGATCCCGACTGACACCCGAGCGGCCGGCGGTATCTTTGCATCGGGCGGCGGAAAGAAACAAACAGGACAAACTTTTACAATAAGCGTGGCAGCCAGCGGCGCTGATTTCGACAGTCTACAAGGCACGATTTCTGTTGATGGACCGGTGGATATTGTTTCATTCTCAGCCGGCGGGGCAACATGGCTTCCGGGAAAAGCGCCGGGTAATGGCAGCCAATTTGTTGGCATTTGTTCGCCTGCCAGTTCTTTAACTGTTGCCACTATTAAATTAAAGGCAAAAGCTGTCGGCTCTGGAAGCGTATCGGTCTCCGGAGTGAAGCTGGCAAGGAATGGCGTAGTTACCGGCACCGGATCAGGAGGGGCAAGTTTCACAATCGAGCGCGCTCCGGATTTGCCCGACGCCATCACCATAACTTCTACCACTCACTCTGATCCCAATCAAGCTTACGACTCCACCACAATTGCTTTGGCATGGAACAAAGAGAAAGGCATAGACGGGTTCTCATACCTCCTTGATCAAACCGAAAGTACCGTTCCGGCGGCAAAAACAACCGACTCAAACACATCGGTTACGTATGAAAATAAAGCAGTCGGCACCTACTGGTTTCATGTAAGAGCTCATAATGGAGACGGTTGGGGGAACACGACTAATTTTAAAGTCAATATCAAAGAACCAGATGCCAAGATCGACACAGCTCTTTTAAAACCTAGCGGCATCGAGATAAAGGAATCCGATCTTTTTATAAATAACATCAAAGACGGTACCGTTTCCGGCATAGTCATCTCAGGAACAACCGAGCCCGGCTTTTCAGCTAACATTAAACTTGAGCCGGCCGTTACTATTCCCGAGGGCAAAACTATGTCAACAACCGCAGATGAACAAGGCAGATTTTCTCTTCTACTAGACTTTCCCGTTCCTGCCGGCTTCCATCTCTTGACGGTTCAAGGTCAAAAGGATAAAGTCTTAACGCCTGTTAGTGATGAGATCCGCTTTGAAATTTCCCAGGCTAAGGGAGGGAAAATTACAGTGCTGACCGATGCGGACGCAAGCAAGCCCGCACCCGAACCAGCCAAAAAATGGTATCAAAAGATTGGTTTTACAAAAAATATTGCCTTCTTTGCCCTATCATTGCTAGCCGTGCTACTATTGGCAGCTGCCGGTATAATATTCTTCATTCGAACGAAAAATAACAAAAATCTCTTATCAATATTTAAGAAATAAATGACTGATACAAGAAAAAAAATCGCTTTAGTCTCCAATGATAAAGTGGGAAAGACTATGGCAGGGCCGGGAATCCGTTATTTTGAGTTGGCCAAAGCATTGGCCAACCATTTTGAGGTTAAATTACTAGCGCCTGACCATTGCGATATTAAATCGGATAGTTTTAAAACCGCTATCTATAATTCCAAACGATCCAGTTCCAGTATAGCCGGTCAAATTAAGGGATTCGATTACATAATCGCTCAGAGCTTAAGACCGCCTCTTTTGCGTAAGATTAAAAGGCAAAATATTAAGTTTATCGCCGATCTATACGATCCAATAATTATAGAAATACTTGAATATACTAAAACCGATCCAGAACGAACCAAAAAGAATATTTTCAATTTTTGCTATCACACCCTAATGCTCCAGCTGCATTCAGCCGATCATATTTTATGCTCCTCTGAACGTCAAAAAGATTTTTACCTGGGTTTATTGTCCTCACAGAAACTAGTATCGCCAAAAAAATACTGCGATTGCCCTAATTTAAACAACCTAATTTCTCTTTTGCCATTCGGCTTGCCTAATAAAAAATTTGAGTTTAAAGACGATAAATTAATGGAAGAGAAGTTCAAAAATATTAAACCGACGGATGCGGTAGTTTATTGGGGCGGCGGCATCTGGAATTGGTTTGACCCCATAGTAGTAATTAAAGCAATCGAAGATATTAGAAAAGACCGAGAAGACATAAAATTATTTTTTCTAGGGACACAGCACCCCAACCCCAAAATCAAAGCAATGGAGACAGCAGGGAAAGCGCTCGATTACTGCAAAGAAAAAGATCTTTTGGATAAATATGTTTTCTTTAATTTCGGTTGGACTCCTTATGACGAACGGATAAATTATTTGGGAAGAGCCAATATTGGAATCTCCACCCACTTTAATAATTTAGAAACAAGATTCTCATTTAGAACGAGAGTGCTGGATTTCCTATGGGCCAAACTCCCGATAATCGCCACAGAAGGCGACTTGATGGCAGAGTTGGTTGCAAAGCACAAGCTCGGAGAAGTCGTCCGGTATGAAAATATTGCCGATATAAAAAAGGCAATTCTAAAATTAGCCGACGACAAAGGACTGGTAGAAGAGATCAAAAACAATGCCAAAGACTTATGGAAAGATTTGACTTGGGATAAATTAATTGAAAACATTACCGAGTTGATTAATTCTGACTCAATAAAACCGCAGCGTCCTCCATTCCTTAAATTTTTAGAATTAACTTTTCATTTTTATCTCTCAGGTTCAAAGAAAAAATTAATGAAGTAAGGCGCAATGAGCACGGAAAGCAACAAAATTGCATCGAACACAGTTGTACAGATCGTCGGCCGAATAATTGTAATGGCTTTAGCCTTAATTTCCACCAAGCTAATCACAAATTATTTGGGGCCCGAAGGCACAGGCTTCTATACTACTATTATTACCTATTTCGGATTTATTATTGTAATCGCCGATTTCGGTTTGTTCTCTGTCGCAGTAAGAGAGGTATCGAAAGACTATAGCAACTACAAGAAAATTCTTGGCAACATTTTTTATATCCGCCTTGTCAGCGCTTTAGTTGCAACTGTTTTAGCTGTGCTAGTAATATTTTTTACAAAC
>CAYIJI010000040.1:0-9270 GCA_964363695.1 uncultured Candidatus Saccharibacteria bacterium | reverse complement strand
TTAAATGAGGGTAATTTAATCGTGAGCAACTGCACTTTTATCTTTTTGCTAACATAATTAGTGTCAAATGTTGACAAACAAGGCGCACTCTCTTAGAAAACACGTTTGTGAAAAGAATTAATTATTTAAACGCATTTATGATAATATCTAACTATGGATGGAAAAGAAGTACTACAACTAAACAAAATAGAAAACGACAGCAGAAATGCCGGGTCAATTGAAAGCTATAGTTTTTCGAATTTGCCGCCGTTACCGGATGACAGCCCAGAAGTACTTGATCAGCTCCATGAAGAAATCAAACCAAGTGATTCCTTTCAAAAAATGCACCAGGAAGTCATTGAGGACGGCGATACATTTTTCACCGATGAATATTTGAAAAGTCTTAAGGATCTTCATCCTCAAGAGAGACTGAAGATTATGACCGATGCGGCTTATAAGCTATACATAGGTGCCGATGATTTTAAAAAATATTTTCAAAATTTTCCAGAAGACGCTCCTCTGGTCATCAAGACGGTTCTTAACAACATTGAGGTCGGAGATACGCCTGAATCGACAATTTATTATCTCGGCTGCAAAGTCCTCGAGCCGGCGGCAAAATCCATCCCCGGTTATTGGGAAAAATTGACGGAATATGCTGCTCAAAACCCACGGAACAAAACTGGTTATCAACTTCCAAATTATTTGGCTGTTAGCACAAGAAGCAAACTCGCAAGAGAGCATATGGTTGGCGATTACAAAACAGTCCCCGGTGAATATCTCAAAAGGTTTGGTGACAATGTCCGTACTTTAACGCTTGGCTACTTGAAAGATGTTGAAGAATTAACAAATGGTTTTCATCCCGGCCTTATTGATCCTCAAGAAGAATTTTTAAACAAAGAAGCTATTAAGAACCTAGAGCCTAGTGAAAAAATGGAATTATTAAATTATATTATAACCAACTGCAATAACTCTATTGTTTTTCATGAAGTGTACAATTCAATTTTCGGAGAGTTAGACGCAAGAGGAAAAGTTGTAGGACAAAATGAAAAAAATTCTCTAAATTCGAGAGGATTACATTCAATATTATTACAAACAAATCATGGCCACCGAGCATTCAGCTATGACAAGTACAATGATTTTGACCCAAATTATTCTGCTTTTGCCAGCGAAGAGCCAGTGGACGAAAGTGGCTATGAAAAAACAATTGAATTAGCAATTTTAGACCTCAAAAAAATACTTAATAGTTTTGAGGTAGATGATAAAAGACAAGGAGTCGATTTTTTGCTTGATTTCTGGAACAAGAATCAAGACCCAGCCTATGGACCGGTTATCGCACAAGCTGTCTCCAAACTGGATGTTCAATTTGCTGTCGGAAAAATTCTAGAGTCCCTACCTGAATCGAATGAACAAAATCAAAGACGACTACTGTCCTTGCTCTACCGCCTTGAATTAGGACGAATTGGCATTTCCGAACAAGGCGTCAATTATCTGGGGCGGCGCTTTGATTTAGGAGAATATAATAATATTAATAACTTTGCCCAAAGGTTAACAGCTGATGGTAAAGTCGGAGTTTTTGATAGGCAAAAAATATTGCTAGGATTTTTCCAGCTTCAAGGAAAAGATTTTGTTGAAAGCGGTGATGAAGAAGTTAATCAGGCGATAAAAAAGGCTTTAGATTCCATTACAACCGACCAATTGTTTGTTCCAAGGCCAGACGAAACAGAAGACGATCGCTCCCAAAAGCAAGCGCTCTTAGAAAAGTTTAAAGGGCACTACTTTTCAACTTACATTGAATTATTTAAAGAACAAGAAGAAAAAACCGGCTTTCGATTCAACAACCTTTCTCTACCGGAACAAGGGTTTGTTCTTTCTTTTTTAGATAATCATATCGAAGATGAGTTGAGGCAAAAGTTTTTCGATTTTATAGGAAAGTACGGAGAAGTCGGATTTTATGCTTTCCGGTCGATGGAATTTGATCCAAAAGCCGGTGAGGCAATATTAACCATTGATTCAAAAATTCTGCCCTTGGAAACACAAGAACTTCTTCGCCAATACGCTAAAGTTTACAAAACAGCCGAAGATTTGGCCGTTTGGATTAAACGGGTGTTGGAGATAGATATGGAGAACCCCGGCACAAGAGATTTATTGGAAGTAAATATCATAAGAGAGCAGATCCTTCGCCATGCGAACAAAGCTTTGCTTGATCCTGAATTAAAAGCCGGAAAGAAAGTTGAACTCTCCTCCACAAAATTTGACATGGAAGGATTTTCCGGCCAAGAGCAGCTTTTCTTTATGAATAATGAACTCAAAAAAATTACGGCGATGCCTCCGACAA
Organism: uncultured Candidatus Saccharibacteria bacterium; assembly: GCA_964363695.1. Classification (GTDB taxonomy): domain Bacteria; phylum Patescibacteriota; class UBA1384; order XYA2-FULL-43-10; family 1-14-0-10-43-13; genus JAMCZZ01. The sequence goes on along the minus strand of CAYIJI010000040.1, from coordinate 6,956 downwards.
TCGAAAATTTTCAATCCTGCCAATTTATTTTAAGCCGATACCTATCCGATGAAGTCCCTTCTGGCGATAGACTGGCAATGTCCGAGCAAGTCATCTCCGACGGCTTGGCACAGCTATACAATAATCAGGAATTTTCTCTCCGAGATTATGAGGGCAAAACAACGGACACGTCTTTAAGCCTTACAAAATTACTCGAATCAATTGACGAAATGACATCTCAAAAAGCTACGGGCGATCCAGAAGAGCGCTTGGTTTACGATATCGGAGCTGGAGACGGACGCATTGCAATTCCCTTGGCGCTTTCCGGATGCAAAGTTGTAGGAATTGATTACTCGGAACGGATGGTGAACGATTCTAAAACAAGGCCGGAGGAATTCAGGCAATCATACAATGACTCTAATGATCATCTAGTAAACTCCGCTAAAAAGGCTTTTGAAGCCACAGGTAAAATCGTTGATGAAAAAGGTTTGCAAAATATCGGCCAAAAAGTCGACATCAGGCATGGCAATTTTTTTGACTTTGATGCCGGCAAATTTAAAGAAAGCTTTGGCGAACGCCAGCCTGACGCAGTTATTATTATGTGGCACACGCTAGGTTTTGCCGGAGACGTTGACCGGATGCAACAGGTTTTAAAAAATGCGTTTGATATTTTACGGCCGGGAGGAAGGATTTTTATCGAAATGCCGGACCGTAACTTCGGCGGATATGCCAGAGCAATCAGAGATTTCCATAACTCCCACCCAGATTTGCCCTTCGGAGCGATCGAAGATGCACCTTCAAAAAGCTCTGACAGCCCGACTGAACAGGATAAATCAAAGGCGACTTGGCGCTATTTCCCTAAAAATAGCGAGATTGAAGATAGCTTGCAAAGCGTCGGCTTTGATACAAGCGTGGCCATGATGGAAAGCTACTTTGTAAAGGCACAGGCAGAATCAAATGCGAAGCTTCTGATAAAAGAAAATATGTTTATGGCTGAAAAACCGCTCGACCCTGATCGGTTAAGCAAACTGACCGACTATGCAAAAACGTTATCGGATGATAAGAAAAGAGATGAAGAAAGGATTGAAGAGCTAAGAGAGCAAATAAAAGCCGCTTAATTGTAACCATTCACCGTAGCAGAAGCTTCAGCTTGCTAATAATGCAAACAAACTAAAGTTTGGGCTACGATTTGAGGGTGGTTCACCTTGACAGTGAATGGTTACTCTTAATTCCTTTCCGCACCATTCCATGCCAATTCAAACAAGCCTCTCATACTCTCGGCAATGTTCTCGTTGTCAACGATAATCCCGATCAAGGCGTCGCCTTTGTTATAATTGGCAAAAGCAACTTTGTTCCCATATATTTGGATTTCCAATTTGCAAGGAAATATCTTTTTACTCACCTCTCTTGTTTGGCGCAGTTCTCTTTCATCATCGTGCAGGTACTCGGCGCTTTTTTGGTCTGCTTGGTCCCGAGAGAGAATAACTCTGGCCGTAATTTTGGCTTTTATTCTTTTTTTTACATAATGATCTCGGAGCCACCGCCATACTCTTGGATCAGACTCTCTCGCATCCAAAAATGCGCAAATGGGCTTCCCTACTTTGAGCGTGTCTTCGTATATCTCCTTGATTCCTAGAAACCCCTCAAATACCCTAACGACCGGCCTGTCAGTCGTCATTTTAAACATTTCCGAAAGGCCCGGCATTATCGAATCAATCAGCGAGTCAGCTTCCCGGTATTTCCGCTCTTGCTCAACAATGTACTCCTTGAGCTTATGAGGGTCCATCGGCTGGAACTGAATTTTTTTGGCTTGTATGATCTGCTCCACAATGCCCTTATCGCGAAGCGAATAAAGAATGTTGTATAAGTCCCCTCTCTTAAAAGGCGTTTCCTTGAGGAGCTGCATCACGCCAAGCCGGCCTCTCTTCAACAAAGCCTCATAAACTAAGGCTTCTTTTTCACTTAAGCCTGCCTTGTTTAGGACACCCTGATACCGCGCGGTTATTTGATTTTCGGTCTTATTTTTAATCATATTGCCATTATACCTGATTGATAATATTTTGTCAAATATTTTTGACAGCAACAGAAATTTTAGTTGGCTCTCAAGCACATTTTGAGCTTAAATTGATATCAAACATAGCTTGACCTAAGAGTTATTTGATAATATATTTACTTATTTATTTTGTCATAATGTATTGACAAATCCAAAGTAATATGCTATTATACGGCGTTACGATGAAAGACCGGTTGTAAGCCGCTTGAGTCGCAACAGCACCTTAACAACTAAATATAATAAGCTAATTGAGATCAAACGCTGATTCAACACATTGCCGCCCCTGTGGCGCCAATATCTCAAATCAATCCCATCAAATCCGGTTCTCTTCTCAGGAGGAAGTGAACGCCAAAATTAAAGCGGGATTGATAGCCCTCACCGCACAATCTAAATGTGCACAGAGGCAAAAAGAACATTTACCGTCTGTCATTCCAGATTTAATCTGGAATCCAGCACCTATCAGCATCAAGAGAGTAGATTTATCCAAGACACAGGAGTTTTTAGATAAGTTTATTTACAACTCGGCTCTCATTTTGATCTTAATTGGCTTGAATTCTGGCGCTTTATAGCGCCGCTATAAAGGCGGCATTAAGCGCCAATTTATCTGTCATCCTCGGACTTGCCTGCCCGCCGTATTGGAGGGACCCGAGGATCCATAAGTAGTCATTGCGATATCGTCGAAAGACGAAGAAGCAATCTATCTTTCCTTTCTGGCATTCGGCCGTAAATAGGACATCACAGCAAAACCGTTGGCTAAACCCACGCTTGTTTTGTTGTGCCCTATTGAGACCCTTGCTGGAGTACTTCTTTTGGTGCGGTGTGAGCTGATAGCTTTGTCCTGTCATGCTGAACCCCGATTAATTCGGGGTGAAGGATCTAGCGAAGCGACCAGCCACGCCGTACTAAATACGGCAGTTTTTCACGGTGCAACAGCCACCTAATCCCTAATGGGAAGGTCAAGGCCGCGCCGGAGGAAAGAAATGAAGATATACGCGACGATTGAGGGGGAAACCCCTGACGAGACCGAGTGCGTCAAAATCGCGCTCGGTTACGGGGCCAACGAGGAGCCCTTGATTCGCGGGCAGCAATATGGCTGCGGCTGCGGATATAATAAAATCGTCGAGGAGAGCGATGCCTACAAGGCAGCTCTCCTCGCTTTGAAGGAGGAGGGAGGGTTCTCCGCCCCTTCGAAGCATTTCACCAACGGCGGTTGGTACCGCCGCGGAGAGGGCGCCGTGTACACCAATGTGTACGGCGTGTGTTATGGCTGGGTTACTAACCCAGCCTTCACAACCCTCGACGGTGGTTGCGAGAGTATAGAGGAGATGTGGATCATCTCCTCGTGCCTAAGATGGGCACGAGGATCTCTCCGTTTCTGGAACGGAAAGGAGGGAGGCGTCTGTGCCTCCCATATACTTGAGCACCTGACAGGTGCTCAAGCCGGACCCAACGGATCGGGTGTCCGGCAAGCTCTCATCATCAAGGAACTGATGATGAGGAAAGATTCGGGAGCGGTCATACAATGGGCCGCTCAGTCAACCCTCTGGGAAGGTTGGCTAACGGGTTCCACTGGTCAGTGGAACCCGCAAGGGAAGTCAAAAACTTCCCCCGAGGACTTCGTAAAGAAGATCCTCGGTGAAAATGCCCTTTCGCAAGATTGGGCATATGAGATCTCACCACAAAATAGGTGGTGAGATCGGTAAGTTTAGGGCAGCTATGCCCTGCCTGGCCACATAGGTCAGGTAAAAATAGCAAGAACTTGCCCTTGAGCCACATAGGTTCGAGGGCATCCTTTCCTTGCATTCAATCACTTGAGTGCAGAGATAAGGAAATTTTTCACTGGTGCAACAGCTACTGATCCATGTAGTCATCCTGAACTCGTTTCAGGATCTCGACTGGCAGTCAAGGCCGCACCGGAGGAAAGAAATGGTAAAAAATCAAAAAATTTTTGGGGCCATACTCATGGGCCCCAAAAAAGGTATCGTCGAGGGGTGGGTGGAGGAAATCTCCACCCACCAGTGTGCATGTGGCATCTGCCATAGTGGAGGATGTCATATGGACGTCATCGTCCGCCCAGTGGACGATGAGGACAAACGTCGTTGGGATATCGGCGGATACCGATTTCCCAACGGCATCGAACCGCTGTCGGGAAGACAGCGCTTCGAAGGCGAGGAAGAGTACTTCCTCGGCGCGGGAAATATTTCCGCCGAGCATATCACCTTCTTCCTTACAAAGGAAGAAGCAGAAACAGCCCTTGCAGCTTTCAGCAAGGGCGTGGAGGAAGGCATAAAAGAAGAAAGGAGGAGGCTACAAAACATATTGTGGCCTTCCTCCTAGCTATGTCCTGCCTGGCCGCATAGGTCAGGTGAAAATAGCACGATCAGGGGAGCACGCCGCATTGGCGCGCTCCCATCCTTTTCTCTGAGTTTAAAATTTAATCTCAGAGATGAAGGTAAACATCTAAAAAACCCGCGACGACTGCGTGAAGGTCGAGCCATGTATCCTTCGGCGGTTTAGGGAGTAAAGCCTATTGGCGCCCAATCGCAGGAAAGGAGGGAAAAATATGGCAGAGGCACTTGTTTCTCTCTTAGTATGGTCGACTACTATGTCGGCTGTGCTAGGGGTGGCAATACTTTTGTTCTTCATCGCCTTTGGAGTTTCCGCTATTATAGCGGGATTTCAAGTGATGATAAATGTCAGACCGTGCATCGGTCTGACAAACCAACTGTTGAAAGTAACAGTTGGTTTGAGCATTGCCTTTGTAATCGCCTCTTTGCCGATCATCGCCGTTTTATAACGGCATTGGCAAAGAGGCGCGGTGCTGGCAAGCGTCGATGGGCGGGTAGGATTTGATTAGTGCGACTTGATGGCAAGCGCGCTATGAAAAATCCGAGTCCGTAAAATTGCTCGGCGACTACAGCCGTTTCGGTGATGAACCGAAAAAAAGGTGGCGCCATGTATCCTTTTGGATTTTCGGTCCTTGAGACCGTTCAGTCCACGAAAGGAGGGATATTTATGGCAAAAACATTTGTCGGGCTCGCTATGAGCTCGACGATGTTCGGGAGAGAAGCTTTAATCTCTCGGAGAGTCCTTGATGCCGAAGAGGCAAAAAGGATTATCTCTGGCGAGATTGTCTCCTGCTTCAATCCGTCGCACATTGCGACAATTGAAGCTATTCGGACCCACTTCGATATCGAAGTGGAGATTCCGGAGACGGCGCCAAAGGTAACTTTGGAGCAGGGAGATTCTCTTCTTGTTTTGTCCGCACGCTTTCCGCGTCGGCTAAACGAGGGAGAAAGGTTTTCTTCCGAGGAGGTTGACTCTGTGAGCTTTGAGCTTGTGGAGTACACCGTGGAATTTTCCACGACCTGCAAAGGCTGTGGAAAGCAAATTCCAAACCCTCAGAACCTGAAGAAAGGTTCTGGGTGGTGGGTGAATTGCCCATGGTGCAATTGCAAGTCCCAAGTTTAGGGGCTTGCAATTAAAACCTCCAGAAGCCGGATCTGAGTCAATTGTCGAGGAAAGACTTCGACCAGATCAACACTCGCTTAGCCAGCGAGTGGCCGGCAGAAAGGGGCTCGATGCCCTAAACACTTTTCAATCGTTATAGGCAAGATTGAAGAGAGACATCGAGGGTTGTTTCAGCAACCAAAAAAGTAAGACTCAATCGAAGTGTTGCCCGATGGCAAGCACTATAAAATTGAGACACTGCTTTACTGAAAAGCTTGGGCAACTATGCCCTACTTGGCCACTTAGGTCAGGCAAAAATAGCAGAACTTGCCCTTGAGCCACATAGGTTCGAGGGCATCCTTTCCTTGCATTCAATTATTTGAATGCAGAGATGAGGAAAAGGAGGTAAAAAAATGGCAGTACAGCTTTGGATTGTATGCCTTGTACTCAGCACAGTTGTTGTGCTGAGAAATTGGATCCTTTACCCGGGATTGAAAGGGCGCAATATTCCCTTTCTTATCGGGTGGGGTCTGGCAGTCGCCGCAATTTTTCTGCGATAGCTGCCTCGAACCGGGGCGATACAATCTTTCTTTGTGTCGCCTCAATCCCATTATATTCTGTCAACAAAAGTGGCTCTTCTGTGAGCCGCATTAACCGTGGTCAGCAGGAGAGCGCTCCTGCACATTTGTAGGCAGATTAATCAAAAAATCCCCGAGTTTATCGCACGGGGATTTTTTGTGTTTGCATACAAAAAAATCCGACATTATGGTTCGGATTTTTTTGATAGGGCGGAAATTGATTTGTGAACTAATCGGGAATTAATATTTTAAATATTGCCCGGTCACTTCAATTTACGCCCGTAAGAGGGGCCGCAAAGCGACAACTAAATCGTTTTGTGATATCCCTTACTAAATTATTATCTAGCAAAAGATTTCTTTTGATTTCCTCTTACTTTTTGCGTAATCAGTTTTTGTTTTTCTTTTATAAAAAACATTGCTTTCTTGCCTGTTTGGCAAGAACGAGCTGGGAGGAAGTTTGCAACCATTTATTTTAAAGATTGTTTTCAAACTTCCTTCTAGAAAGGCAGGGGGAACCTTTCAAAATCCCATCTCACTCTCGCCACATACTAATCCTTCGATTTCACTCAGGATAAACAAAAAGCGCCTTTTTTGAGAGGCGCATATAATTTCAATACTAGTTTAGAAATTAGTAATTAGAAATTTGATATTCCGATTTTTAAATCGGGCATCGCCCCTCAGCAATGATATTCAATTTTTAAAGGACATTATGGTATTTTACCGCTTTGACCACGACTTGTCAAGGGCTTGTTGGTATAATACTTGTTATAATATATAAATATATTGTCCAGTAAACGATAAAATATAAATTTGGTTTGGTAGATTATCAATTCTTTAATCCTGTTAATTAAAAGTTAAAAGTGCACCATTTAAAAGATAAAAGTGCAGTTCTAACT
>CAYIJI010000039.1:0-9588 GCA_964363695.1 uncultured Candidatus Saccharibacteria bacterium | reverse complement strand
CCCTGACAGAGGTACACTTTCAAAATTGAGATTAAGAATAGTTGTCATTTCGAGATCATGAGTTGAAGCTTCTGTCTAATGACGACCTGCCTGCCGGTAGGCAGGGAAATCTACAAATTAATGTAGCCATTGTTTAAATAATAATTTGTATATCTCTCGCCTTGTAAGCTTCCCCAATGGCTCGAGATGACGACTTTTAAGAACAATATTAAATAATCAAAAGGTGTCAAAATGAGACGGCCGTCTTAAAATGACCCATTATTTTGAGATCAAAAAACAAAGTGTACCCCTGTCAGGTTGAAAAACCCTGATTTGATACCCCCACTCTAACACACTAGTGTGTTAGAGTGGGGGGGGTGAATTAGAAAGAAGAAGTATGTTAAAATATTACCAATGAAACACTTAATTAGTACTAAACAGTTCACTGATGCCAAAAAGTTAGAGGAAATTTTTCAGCTAGCCGATAAATATTCGGAAGGCGATACATTTGAAGTGTTAGAACATAAAATTATCGCTTGTATATTTTATGAACCCAGTACCAGAACACGGCTTTCTTTCGAGACGGCTGCCTTAAGATTGGGCGCGCAGATCATCTCTACTGAAAATGCAACTTTATTTTCCTCAGCTGCCAAAGGTGAAACACTAGAAGATGCAATAAAAATAATATCTAGCTATGCCGATGCTATTGTTCTTAGGCACTATCAAAAAGGAGCCTCCAAACTTGCAAGCATTGTTTCTTCGGTCCCAATAATTAATGCTGGTGATGGCGCAGGAGAACATCCAACACAAGCATTGCTTGATTTGTATACCATCAAAAAAGAACTCGGACGGATTGAAGGATTAAAAATCGCTCTTGTTGGAGATCTTCTGAATGGCAGAACCATCCACTCCTTAATTAACTTGTTGTCCATCTATGATTCCAATATTCTCTATTTGGTTTCTCCAGAAGGATTAAAATTACCGCCGAGCTGCAAGAAAATTCTAAATAATAAAAAATAAAGTTTGTCGAGGAAATAAACCTAACTGAAGTCTTAGATGAAATCGATGTTTTATACATGACTAGGATTCAGAAAGAGCGATTTAAAAATATTGAAGAATACGAAAAAGTAAAAGATGTATATTGCCTTGACCACAAAGCGGTCCAGCATATGAAGAAAAAGTCGATAATCATGCATCCGTTACCAAGGATAAATGAAATAGCAACTAATGTAGATAACGACGAGAGAGCAGCTTACTTTAGTCAAGCTAAAAACGGTCTGTTTATTAGAATGGCTATTTTGGATTTATTATTAAACTAATACTGCGTTACGGTTAGTTTAGAGACGCCGGAACTTAGTTTGATGTTTAGCTTTTTTGTTTTGCTATCATAGTTCTTTGAGATATATGAATTATTATTTTGTTCTAAATCCAAGTCTGAAAAATTGCGGCCCAAAAGAAGCGAATTAGAATCAATCTTAACTCCAAAATCTTTGGGGATTATTAACTCAATGCTAGATGCGCCGGAATTTATCTCCGCATTCAAATTTTCCGATTTCTGGCCGAATTTAACTTTCACAATGCTGGCGCCGGAATTGACATTCAGCTTTTTTAAATTAATATTGGAAAAATCCAGATTAAGTTTACTTGCTCCGGAGTTGATATTAAACTCGAGAGGCAATTGATCCGAGAGTTCTAAATCCATAAACCGTTTTTTGTCCGGATTGCTTAACATATTCCTATTAAAGCCGGTCTCTTTGATATGCAGGTCTGCCACATTGTCTTTATTCGCGCGCGTTTCTTCAAGATTAGTAATCCCGCTGTAGTTGCCTCTAAGCAAAGTGTCGGCGTTGAGGTCGTCTAACTCTTTTACATTAATCAGAGCAGCCCCAAGGTCTAAAGTTAGTTTAAAATTATCAATTGGTTTGTCATAAGCTGCTACAATGTTGGGACGGACTTCCTAGTTTTGAGGCTCTGCTTCTTTATTGTGCCATCCGCCCGGATCGGTTATAGCCAAAAAAAATACCGCTCCGATTAGGCTGGCGCTGATTAAAAAATAGAGAAAAATATTCTTCAAAAGCATTGCCAAACCGATCAGGACGAGAAGAACTGGCCAATAAACAAAGAAATTCCCCAGATCGCTAAAGTTTATTTTCCCCATATTGATCAAAAGTAAAAGGAGTCCTCCGGCAATAAAAATCAGCCCGAAAAAGATCCTTAGCTGCTTCATTTGCCCTCCCTGTTGGCGCCACTTAAGAGAATGGCCAAGCCGATTATTATCAATGCCACCGGCCAAAAATTATCCCATACATCGATTCCGGTCAAGTTTCGGATTAAAAGGAGAGCGCCAATTACTACAATTGCCGATCCAATTATTGCTTTTGCGTCGCCATGCCGAGCGCCTTTAAAATTTTCTTTTGCTTGCTTTGCGAAATCCTCTGCAGCTTCTTTAATTTCTTCCTCCGGTTTTTCGTGATGGTTGCCGCATTCAGGATCGTTGGGGACGATGAGCCAAGAGGCCAAGTAGATAATTATTCCAACTCCGCCCGGAATGACCGAAATCACAAACAAAAGCCTCATTAAAGTAGCATCAACATTAAAATATTCTCCCAAGCCGGCTGCAACCCCGCCCAAAATTCGATTCTTGCAGGAACGATAAAGCGCTTTTTCTTTCATAAGGCTCCTTTTGTTATTGTTCGAGCCCGCCAATGGCGGTTCGAGAACTATCACGTTTTAATACTAATTAATAAGTACCACAGACAGCTGATTATTGAAATATTCAAGAAGGCAAAATATTCATTCAAAACTTAAGATAGGTGTGCTATATTGACATTAGATTCGTCCTGAACGATAAAGGAGGGTTGACATGAACACTATAGCGAAAGAAAGGCTCGAAAAGGCCTTTCGAGATGATCCGCCCGGAGATCTCACGGACAGTAGGGTCGTAAGACAGATGTGCGAGCAGAACAATGAGGCAACGCGAGAAACAATGGATCGTATCAAAAGGATGCGAGCCAGTTCGCTTGCACAGGCGTTCACAAAGATAATAGGATAGGAGGTGCAAACGAAGTGAAAGAGTTGGGTAAGGAAACAAAGATCAAGATTTTGATCCAAAAGCCGATGCGGGCAATACCTGATCCACCGCGGCAAAACAAGAGTGTACCGTTGTTAGTAGTTGGCTGCTACGGAACAAACCGGCCACAATACGACCGAATTACTAAGAGTCGGAAATGAATCATCGCTATCGATTCAATTCGATGCTCAAGGACAGACCAGACTTACTGGTTTGTCCTTCTTTTATTTCTATATTTCGACGTACTAATATTTTTTAGGATTAGAAATCTAAAATGTTAAGTTTTTGTCGCATATGCGATTATTTTATTACATTAAATTACAAATGCAACTGTCATTTCTATCCATTCGACAAGCTCAGGATAAATTCAGACGGGAATTCACTACTAATAGTAAATACTATCTTGGATCCCCGGGCCATGGCGTTGCCTGCCCGAGGATGACAAGGGAAAGTTAATTTCGTAATTATTGACTTTTTAATAGTGGTTGGTTATACTTGGGAGCTTAATATTAGAGCAAGTAACCAATGGCTGAATTAACTCCAAAACAACAGGTTGTCGAAATACTCCGAAACCAGAAAAAGTTTCTTATTTTGACGCACAAAAGTGTTGACGGCGATGCGATCGGCAGCATGCTTGCTTTGTATATGACCTTAAAAAGACTGGGAAAAGAAGTTGTCGCCTTTTACGGCGAAGATACTCCCGGTGTTTTTCATTATCTACCCGGCCTTGAATCAATTGAAAAATCATTTAACGGTTCGAGATCTTTTGTTATTTCCGTTGATACTTCCGAGACGAAGGCAGATAAAATAATGTATAAAGTCGAGGATAAGAGGCTGGACATTATTATCACCCCGAAAGAAGGCTTATTTGAAGAAAAAATGGTTTCTTTCTCAAGGGGGCAGTTTAATTTTGATGCAATCTTTGTACTTGACTCTACTGATTTGGAAAGGCTTGGTACAGTTTACGACGAGTATCCGGAGATTTTTTACGAAGTTCCTGTCGTTAATATTGACCACCATGCCGGCAATGATCATTTTGGCAAAATCAACCTAGTTGATTTGACAGCTACTTCAACCTCAGAAATTTTAGTTTCTGTGATCGAAGCTCTGACTGGGGATCCTAAGTTTTTTGATGAAAAAATCGCCACTGCTCTTCTAACAGGAATAATCACAGATACCAATTCTTTCCAGAATACGAACACAACGCCAAAATCTTTAACTGTGGCCGCGCAGTTAGTGGCTGCCGGCGGAGACCAGCAAAGTATTATCAAAAATATATATAAGACAAAGCCCCTATCAACTTTGCGTCTTTGGGGACGGGCTTTGTCTAATTTGCATGATGAGTCTGAATATAAATTCGTTTGGTCCCAGATATTCAAGAATGATTATCTTGAGGTTGGGGCTGCAGAAGATGAATCCTCCGGATTGATTGATGAATTACTAAAAACTGCATCAGGCGTAGACTTCGCCTTGCTTCTTTCGGAAAAAAAAGGCGATGTTCATGGTTCGCTGCGTTCTATTAATAGGGCAAAAGACATTTCAGAAATTGCTAAATTATTCGGCGGCGGCGGGCATTCAATGGCAGCTGCCTTCCAGCTAAACGGCACAAACCTTCTTGAGAATTCAAATATGATCATTGAAAAGATAAAGGCTTTTCAAAGAGAACAGAACAATATAAGTAATAATGCTTAGATAGGAAACTGCTCACTGCCCCTGTGTCATCCCGACCAACGCGGAGGGATCTTCTAATAGTAATTCAATTTATTTTTAAGATTTCTCCACCCTTTGGACAAGGCTGAGGAGTCGAAATGACAGCGGTGAGTGAGCAGTTTCTTAGATAGGTAACCACTCACTGTCATTCCAGACTTGATCTGGAATCTAGAAATTATGCAAGCAGACTAACTCTCTGGATCCCAGATCTCCCGTTCGACAGGGCTCAGGGCCTGAGTGGAATCGAAGGCAAGCTTGCAGTCTGGGATGACAACAGGGGGCAGTGAGTGGTTACTTAGATAGCTATTGTTATTTGAGTTAAAATATTGTATTATCAACCAGTAATTAATTAAAAGGAGACCAGCTAAGGGTAAATCCGAATATCGAATATCGAATATTCGAAATTCGAAACAAATTCGAATGAACCAAATAATAATGTTTCAAACATTTGAGAATTAGAATTTATGATTTGTTTTGAGTTTCGTGCTTAGTGCTTCGAATTTTAAACTTTTATTGCTGGCCGATGAAAAATGGAAAAAGAAAAAGCGACAACAGAATTGGGACAGGAAGTTGTAGAGAAGGAAAAAGTAAAGAAAACTTCTTCTGCCGCTACTTCGCCAAAGAAAACTACCGGGGGAAAAGTTGACCTGATTAAAAAATATCAATCCCATAAGGATGATACCGGTTCAACTGAGGTTCAAATTGCAATTTTGACAAAGAAAGTATCCGATTTGACAAAGCATTTGCAAGCCCACAAGAAGGATTTTGACTCTCGAAGAGGCCTATTAATGATGGTCGGCAAAAGAAGAAGGCTTTTAAATTATTTGAAAAAAATTGAAGAAGAAAAATACACCAAATTGATCTCAGATTTGGGACTCAGAAAATAAATTAGCTTGTAAGCTGGTAAGCTTGTAAGCCAGTAAGCATTGATACATTATTGCTTATACGCTGACATGCTTATACGCTTGAAAACTAAAAATAGAAGCGGTGGAGACAGATTTTGCAAGAGGTGAGATAAGTTAGAATCAAAAATCTTGAATCATGAATCATGGGGCTGTTGAACAGTAAATTTCAATTCTCCTTAATTCATTATTCATAATTCTTAATTCTAGTTTTTCCCGCTTCTTAACACTCACCAGCCCCGAAATATCGGGGTCTCCAAATCTTTCTCCAGGAAGGTTTTTTAATGATTAAAAAATTGGATTTCCAGACTCGTTCCTACGAGGTGGATTTTGCAGGTAAGAAATTGGTTCTCGAGTCTGGCAAGTTGGCCGGATTTGCTCATGGTTCTGTAACGGCAACTTGCAACGAAACGGTTATCTTGGCAACAGTGGTTGTCGGAACTGAGCCACGAGAAGGAGTAGACTTTTTTCCTCTTTTAGTTGATTATGAAGAGCGCTTTTATGCTGCCGGTAAAATTTCAGGCAGCCGTTTTATTAAGAGAGAGGGCCGACCGTCTGACGCTGCAGTCTTAGCTGCCAGAAAAATCGACCGTCCTCTTCGGCCTCTTTTCCCAAAAACATACAGAAACGACATTCAAGTCGTAATTACTGTTTTGTCCTATGATGGATCAGTCGACCCCGATGTTATGGCAACGACAGCAGCTTCCGCCGCTTTAATGCAAACCAACGCGCCTTTCAAAGAGCCAATCGCAGCAATGAGGGTCGGCAGAGTAAACGGTGATTTTATATTAAATCCGACCGAAGAAGAAATTGAACAATCAGACCTGAATTTGACTCTCGCTGCGACCAAGGACAAGGTAATGATGCTTGAGACTGAAGCAAGTGAAGTTTCTGAGGAAGTAGTTATAGATGCAATAAACTTAGCTATGAAGGCAATGGAACCGATGATTGCTATTCAGCATAAAATTGCCGAGGACCACGAGCGCCAAGTATTAGAATCAGAAGCTGCTGAATTAGGAGTGCATGCTGAAGTGCATAATCTCATTGCTCATAAGCTCAAAGACGCCGTTTTGGAAATGGATAAAGAAGCCAGAGCAGCGAAATTAAAAATTTATGAAAATGAAGTGCTCCAAACACTAGAGGGCAACTACAAGCAAATAGAAATTAGAAGTGCTTTTGCCAAGCTGGTTGAAAAAGAGATTAGAAGAACAATTTTAGAAGAAAGCATAAGACCCGATGGCAGAGGAATGGAAGAAATTCGTCCGCTTAACATTGCGGTTGGAATTTTACCTCGTCCTCACGGTTCAGCTCTTTTCACTCGAGGACAGACTCAAGCTTTGACAGTAGCTACCCTTGCATCTCCTGGAATGGAACAGCTTATCGACACAATGGAGGGAGAATCTACAAAGCGTTTTATGCATCATTATAATTTTCCTCCTTTTTCAACTGGAGAGGTTAGACCAATGAGAGGTGCAGGACGAAGAGAAATTGGCCATGGTTATTTGGCGGAGAAAGCGCTAAAGCCAATGATTCCTGATTCAGATTCTTTCCCTTACACAATTCGACTTGTCTCGGAAATTCTTTCTTCAAATGGTTCCTCATCCATGGCTGCCACTTGCGGATCACCCCTTGCCTTAATGGATGCGGGCGTTCCGATTAAAAAACCTGTTTCTGGAATCGCAATGGGGCTTGTGACTAATCACGACTCCTCAGAGTACAAAATCCTCTCCGATCTCCAAGGATTGGAAGATTTTGCCGGCGATATGGACTTTAAAGTAGCTGGAACGGCCGATGGAATTACTGCAATTCAAATGGATACAAAGATCTCAGGCTTAACTATGGAAATTGTCACGAAAACATTGGCACAAGCAAAAACAGGAAGAGCAGAAATCTTGGAGGCAATGTTAGAAGTAATTCCAAAGCCAAAAGAAAATCTTTCTAAATATGCTCCAAAGATTGAAGCGATAAAAATAAATCCTGACAAAATCGGCGATATTATTGGACCGGGCGGAAAAAATATCAAAAAAATGATTGAAGAGTGCGGCGGCAAAGAGATAACCTCAATCGATATTGAGGATGATGGAACCGTAATGGTGTCTTCAATTGATCCCGCGATGGGCGAAAAGGCAATCTCGATGGTTAAGGCGATGACAAGAGACATTGTCCCCGGTGAAATTTTAACCGGTGCAATTATCGACATCAAAAAAGATAGAATGACTGGCAAGGAAATCGGCGCTATTATGGCAATTACTCCGAAACAGGACGGCATGATCCATATTTCTCAAATCAGCGATAAAAGAATCGAAAAGGTATCCGATGTTCTAAAAGTCAGCGATATTGTTACGGTGAAAGTAGTTGAAGTCGATGCGATGAAAGGCAGAATTAGTTTGTCGATGAAAGACATAGCTCAAAAGAATTAATTTTTTGGGGAGATAATGAAAATTAGACTTGGAATTTATCAACACTTCAAGAAAGATCATCATCAGTATCGAGTTATTGGAGCAGCAAAACACTCTGAAACACTGGAGGATTTAGTTGTTTACGAAGCTCTTTATGAGAATGAGCTGTCAAAGCTTTGGGTTCGACCGATAGAAATGTTTCTAGAAAAGGTTAATGTTGATGGCAAAGAAGTTCCGCGTTTTAAATTTATCAGAGAATAATTAAGAAATTAAGGGGATGCTTCGTAATCGGAAGGTAAAATGGCGATAAAGTAAGGATAAAGTCGAGGAGGTATGAATGGGGGAGGTCGACGAGAAAAATCAAGTCATCATTTACAAAACCGAAGACGGTTTGACTCAAGTTGAAGTTAAGATGACCGGCGAAACGGTTTGGCTGTCTCAGAAACAAATGGCGGGAATTTTTGAAGTTGGCGTTCCTACGATCAACGAACATATTAAAAACATTTTTTCCACTCATGAATTAGAGGAATATTCAGTTATTCGGAATTTCCGAATAACTGCGAAAGATGGGAAAGAGTACAACACAAAACATTATAATTTGGATGTTATAATAGAGAAGATTTCCCCGACGGCTTGGCCGCGGGCCCATGGTTCCTGTTCGGAAGGGTCCAGGGCTTGCCCTGGGGTTAATACCATTTATTTTCTCTCGGCTATCGGGTAAACTCAATGCGGGCAACGCAATTTCGTATTTGGGCGACGAAGACTTTGCGAGAGTATATTGTTAAGGGGTTTGTGATGGATGATGAACGGCTCGCGAACGGCGGCTATAAGCATGGATATTTCAGCGAGATGCTGGAGCGTGTTCGGAAGATTCGCACCTCAGAGAGAAATTTATATGGAAAGGTCAAAGATATCTTTTCCACCAGCGCAGATTATGATACGAAAGCCGATTATACAAAAGAGTTTTATGCCCCGACAGGGGTACATTTTACTTTTCACCCTTAAATAGTTGTCATCACTACTGTCCAAGTAAAATTTTCTCTTCACGCTCGATTTGAGCGTAATTAAGAGATGATAGACTCGTTTTTAAATATTGCAGAAAGGCCAGAAAATCAATCGTTAGCGGTTTTATTGGACAGCATAATCATATGGAGCTTAAAATGTTAACTGGAGCTAATTTGTTGTACTTAAATGTACTTAAATAACCTTCAATCCACACCCAAAGTCGGTTAAGTTTTGTATTTCAAATATTTTAATTGGACAGTAGTGAGTTGTCATATCGAGCCATTGGGAGGCTTCAAGGCGAGATATATACAAATTATTGTTCTTATTACTATACAAGACAACAGCTACATTAATTTGTAGATTTCTCGTCGTGTTGCTGCCCACGATGTCGAAATGACCAATAATTTAGAGCTTGATTTTGAAAGTGTACCCCTGTCAGGAATATTTTCGTAACTGCTCACCCACAGATGTCATTTCGACTCCTCAGCCTTGTCCAAAGGGTGGAGAAATCTTAAAAATAGAT
>CAYIJI010000038.1:0-11178 GCA_964363695.1 uncultured Candidatus Saccharibacteria bacterium | reverse complement strand
CATTATCTTTATTTTCATAAACCAGATTAAATAGTTCGGCGATTCTTTGCATCTCATGAATTCCCATACCACGAGTAGTTAAGGCAGCAACGCCCACTCTAATTCCAGAGGTAACTGCCGGAGGAAGAGGATCACAGGGAATCGCATTTTTGTTGACTGTAATTTCCGCTTTGCCTAATGCATCCTCAAATTCTTTTCCGGTAATGTTTTTGCTTCGTAAATCAACAAGACATAAGTGATTGTCGGTTCCTCCGCTGACTAAATTAAAATCAAAAGAGCTTAAAGTCTCAGCAAAGCAACTCATATTTTGAACAATATTTTTTGCGTATTCTTTAAAACTCGGCTTTAAGGCTTCACCAAAAGCAACCGCTTTTGCAGCAATGATGTGCTCATGAGGACCACCTTGTAAACCAGGAAAGACTGCTTTGTCAATTGCTTTGGCATACTTTTCTTTACAAATAATTATTGCTCCGCGTGGACCTCGAAGTGTCTTGTGAGTTGTTGTCATCACAACATCAACAAAGGGAAAAGGGCTGGGGTGAACTCCGCCGATGATCAAGCCGGAAATATGAGAAATGTCAGCCATGTGAATTGCTCCTACCTCATCAGCAATTTCTTGAAATTTCTTAAAATCAATCTGGCGCGGATAGGCCGTGGCTCCTGAAACAATAATTTTAGGTTTGTGTTTTCTGGCCAAGTCTCGTACTTCGTCATAATTAATCCTTTGGTCATCCTCCCGTACGCTGTATTGTATGAAGTTGTATGCGCGGCCTGAAAAATTAACTTTATGTCCATGAGTCAAATGCCCGCCTTGGGCTAAACTCATACCCATCAGAGTATCGCCAAATTCAGCTAAGGCAAAGTAAATAGCAATATTTGCAGGCGAGCCTGAATATGGCTGAACATTAGCATGCCACTCGGTTTGAGATAAGCCGAAAAGTTCTAGCGCGCGCTCACATGCCAAAGTTTCAATCTTATCAGTCCACTCTTGACCTCCATAGTAACGGTGGCCAGGATATCCTTCTGAATATTTATTCGTAAAGATGGATCCCATTACTTCTAAAACGGCCTCTGAAACATAGTTTTCCGATGCTATCATCTCCAGACCTTCCTTTTGCCTTTTTTTCTCACCTTCTAGAATTTCAAATACTTCTTTGTCCGCTACTTTTAAATCTACCATCTTGCCTCCCCTATATTTAATCTTTCATTATTAATTCCGACGCCGATGCCAAATTTATTAAAAATAGTTTGGCTTATTTCATTCTCAATATCCACGATTTCCCTCTCCCCGTCAATAATTACAAAATTATTGCTTTTATCCTGAGTAAGAAGTTCATAGGTTGCTTCGGTTTTCCTAAGCTTCTCTTCTTCTTCAAAAAGCTCAAAACTGCTCCTTGACTTGAATATCCGGTTAATGCCAACGGAAGGAGAAATTTTTATATAGAATGTAACGTCCGGTATAATAAAGTTTTTATTTATCTCTTTGAGCCATTCAATTGAGGTGCCAATCGAACCAAAAGCGATGCTGGAAAAAGCATAGCGGTCGGTAATTACAACATTGCCTTTTTCTAAATTTGGAATAATTTCATGATCCAAATGATGAGACCTATCGGCAGCATATAAAAGCTGAAGGCCTTCTGCTGGAATTTGCCACTGCTTAGTTAAAACGCCTCTAATCAAACCGCCGATAAGATTATTGGTCGGTTCGCTTGTGGTTAAAACTGTTTTTTCGTTTTCACGCAGATTTTTTGCTAAAAGTTTAACTTGAGTTGTCTTACCCGAGCCATCTAATCCTTCAAATGCAATAAATAATCCTTTGTAATTATGTTTTATCATTTCTTTCCTGTTGAGCCATGACAATTAGTTCCTCTTGCTGATTTTGATAATTCTTCAACCACTTGGATACTCGGATGTTCAATTTTCTGAATTAATACCTGAGCCACCTTGTCGCCTTTTTCAACCTCGTAATTTTTACTACCCAAATTCAACAGTCCGACAGTGTACTCTCCGCGATAACCTGCGTCAAAGACACCTCCGACAGTTTTAATAGTTTGTTTAGATGCCAATCCGCTCTTATCCCAGATCAAAGCAACATAATCGTCCGAAAATTCCATCGCGATCCCGGTTTTGACACAATAAACTACTCCCGGTTTTAAAATACAATCTTCTACACTATATAAATCTAACCCGGCATCATTATGATAGGCAAACTTGGGAATTATTGCATCGGGATGTAATCTTTTGATTTTTAAGTCCATTAAATAACCACAATTAACTGCTTAGTTTTAGTCCTTTTTACCTTTTTATTTTTGTTTGAACGCCTACTAATTATAGTAGTATTGAGAGAAAACTCAAACCGATCTTATCCACAATATTAGCAGATTAAAATAAAGAACTCTGACCCACCTGCTCATTAAATTTTTTCAAAAAAGTTTTCCGATGGTATTTGCTTGGGCCAAACTTTTCCAGAGCTTGCATATGATTTTTACTTCCATAGCCTTTATTAGAGGCAAAATCATATCTGAATACTTCGTCATGTATCTCCTGCATCAAAGCATCTCTGTAAACTTTAGCAATAATTGAAGCAGCAGCAATTGAAATTGATTTGGATTCGCCTTTTTCTAAGCAAATATATTCATAATCAAGCCCTCTGAATCTTTTTCCATCAATTAATACAAAGTCACACTTTTTAAGGCCATTTAAAGCTCTCTGAAAAGCCATGACATTGGCAGAGCCAATTCCATATTTATCAATTTCCGAAGCTTTGATAACACCGATTGAGAAATCACAGGCCTTTGATTTTATCAGCTCGTCATATTCCAATCTCTTGGTCGGAGTTAAGATTTTCGAGTCGTTTATGCCTGAAAGTTCAAGTATGACTTTTTCATAATTTTCAAAAACAACTGCCGCTGCTACAATTGGGCCGGCTAAAGCGCCGCGGCCGACTTCATCAACGCCAGCAATAACCTTCTTATTAATAGAGTGTTTAATTTCATATTCAAATGTTGGGGCAGTTTTCTTTACCATTTAGCTCAAGTGTACATCTGATTGAAAAATTTGCAAGAATAGAACGATTGAAGAAACAATAATTTTTTGCTAAAATAAGCTCAACGTTTTAAAAAATTCACAATGTGCGCCCATAGCTCAGCTGGTTAGAGCGTCGCATTGACATTGCGGAGGTCAGAGGTTCGAGTCCTCTTGGGCGCACCAGTGAATTTTTTAGAGCGAGCCGATTCACATCGGCTAGGTCAGAGGTTTCCGCCTCGGCTATGCCGAAGGCGAGACGGGCGAGTCCCCTATCGCCCACCACTTAGGACAAGTCAAGTTTCGGCTTTCCTGAACAACCAGATCGTAGGGCTTTTCAAAAGAAAAAAGAACTTGGCGGTTTTTATAATATTGTCCTAAATCTGTCCTAAATCTTTACTAATTTGTCAGATAAGGTTATTTTTGTCTTAGCTAGTGCAAAATACTAACCAGGCCACAAATCGCAAGCAGGAGAGTGCAGAATGAACGGTTATATCAAAGCACTGCGCTTGCCGATTGTGGTTATGGCTGGGCTACTGGCTATAACTGCTTTTCGTGTAAGCGTGTGGCGTACAGAAGCGTATCTTGTTGCATTATTCGTTGTGATCGTGGCGTCGTCCACAATGATTCACAACGATTGGAGAGACAGAGAACATGATGCAAAGAAAGGTAAGGACTTTGCACTAAAACACTCTGGAACGTTTGGAGTGTTTGTCTTGTTGTTCTGGGTATGCAGTTTGATCCTCGCGATCTGTCTTTGGGCCACAAACCCTTGTTACGGAGTGATCTCTGGGGGAATAATCATCTCAGGATTGATTTACTCTGAGACACGGCGAGTCCCAATCTTGCCAGCATCGCTAGTTGCCCTTACTTCGGCCAGCCCAGTTTTCTATGCTGGTCCGAGTGATCATAGAGTATTGTTTTTGTTTCTTACTTCCGCCTTTTTGATATTTGGGCGGGAGGTGCTCAAGGATTTGGACGATTACCCTCATGACGACGGTTACAAGTGGACATTGCCACTAGCACTCGGGAGACGACTAGCAAAGATATATGCTGGTGCCATAGTATTCCTAGTGCCACTCTTGGCACTAGGAATATCGACCAAGACGTTGGTGGGAATGCCATTTCTCGCAATTTCAGCGTCATGCCTGATTTTCGATAGAGGCCACTTCAGTGCTAAAGTCTTGCTCGATATCGGTATGGCCATTATCATTGCTACGCTAATTGCTAGCGGACCATAGGGACAGTTGTTCAAAACGACTGTCCCTACTTTTTTTCTTTTGCACTGTATCAGATTAGTCTATTTCTTCTTCGGTGCGACTTTTACTTTCGTTGCTTTCTTTGGCTCGATTTTTGGAATGACGATTGATAAAACGCCGTCTTTCATCTCGGCTTCTGCCTTCTCAGCAATTACATCGGCCGGCAGAGTGAAACTTCTGGAGAAACCACCTGTGTGGCTTTCTTTATAGTAGTAGCCCTCCTCTCCGCCAGCTGGCGGATTCTCTTTTTCCTCTTTCTTTTCACCGGAAATAGTCATAACCCCGTCAGAGATCTCGACATCTACTTCTTCCTCAGCCATTCCGGGAAGTTCGGCCTTGACCACGATGCTGTCTTTTTTGTCTTTGATGTCAATCTTGGGCATTGCAGCTGCGCCCTTCGGTGTGATAACACTATCCTCGAACAGCCGATCCATCGCATCCCTTAAAGAGACCATCTCTCTAAACGGTCTCCATGGCTCCATTTCGTTTGCCATAATGTTCTCCCCTGCCCCGCGAAGCTTTAGCGAAGTGGGGTTCGCATCTTCTCGTTCGGGCATTATATTAATAATATTTTTTCCGCTATCTTCACTTAAGATACTATCGATCTCTTCCTCGATCTCTCTCTGAAATTCAAATATTTCTTCAAAGGGAGAATGGAAGAATTTGCACATCGTAACGACCAATGGAAGAGAAGGCAAATATTTCCCCTGCTCTAGAGCTATTACAGATTGACGAGAAATGCCCAACTCCTCGGCCAATTCTTCTTGGCTTAAGTTGTGCTTTTTTCTCAAATCCTTTAATCTGTTTTCGATTGAAATTTCTTCGTTATTCATAATTAAAATGTAAAGTAAACTTTACATTCTGTCAAGAGCCGATCACTGTCATCCTCGAGTTCAGCGGTGCAGCTAGAGAGTGAAGCCCGGGGATCCATGCGCTATTCCTAGATTCCCGTCTTCACGGGAATGACAACACAATAAGCAGTTACCTTATTTACATAGAAAAGGACCGAGAACACATCTTACGATATGTCAGTCAGCCGACAAAATCACTATGAGTTCTTCTAGCCTTTAATGTAAAGACTAGCTTGCGTTTTTTGGCCCAGCGTTTTTGTGAATATCGATTTTTTGGGCATATGCTTGCTAAAAGTAAAGGCTAGCGATACGATCTTGGTTTTATTTGAGATATTTTTAAATAACCAGTTTTCAATTTTTATATTTGCCGAGTTGAGTAGATACAAATAAACTGCATCGGCTTTTGGTAAATAATTTTCTGCTTTCTCGAAGTTGCCGAAAATAATTCTAATTTTTCCTTTTTGGCCGGAAAGTAAAACATTTAATTTAGATTTCAAGAAGCAGTAGGGAGATCGATCAACACCAATTCCCCGCGCTCCAAATTCTTTGGCCGCCAAAATAAGAACCCGTGCATTACCGCAACCAAGATCAATCAAAAGTTCGTCTTTTTTTAAATCGGCCAGTTTTAAAGTATCAATGACGGCCTTTTTGCTTGAGTAAACAGTCGGGGCACCAAAAATCTGAGCAAAAATGAGGCAAATGAGCCAAAATATAACAATCAGCAATAAAATTAAAATTAAAAGTTCTAAAATAAGAAATATCATAGTATAATTATAACAGGAATAAATATTTTTATTTTTAGAAACGAGGGAAAAATGGAAGACGATAAAGATCGGCTGACCAAAGCAATTGGAAGCCTAGCAAAGGCACAAGATAAAACAGCAAGCGCCTGGTGGACATTTTTAAGGGGTATTTGTTATGGACTCGGATTCTTTATCGGCTCAGCCATTTTGGCAGCTGCCGTAATCTATATTTTGTCCAGACTGGAAGGATGGGGTTCGATGGGAGGCTTTATTCAAGACATTGTTAATAACGCCAGCAAAACCAAATCGTAAAATATGTCAATGCGAAGGTTGACCGATTTATAATTATGTGTTATTCTAATCGGTCGTCTCGGTCGTCCTAATATTACTTGACATGAACCGCAATGATGCATAAACTTAAAACATGGATGATGATATTAGTTCTAAATATAAATACAAGACTTTCGAGGAAACTTGTGATCGACCAATCAGGGCTTACGAAGTAACGGATTGCGAGGGACGAAAAGTCAAAATTACTCCTAAAAACCCAGCAAATCATGAAAGTGATTCCGCGATAGAGCAGAACCCCACAGTTTTTCATAATTTAGGAGCTATTCTGGTTGATCTAGATACTGTAGTGCCGTCAACTTCTAGAAATCCTGTTGCAATAAAACACAATGAAACGGGAAACGTGTTGATTTATCATAAAAAAGGTTTTGTTCACGGATTGAACTTACCTGACGGGCGATATACTGGAAACGAAACCATGATTGTAATTGTTAAGTATGAGGACAAGGAGAAAGTGCCCAGACCGAAGAATTATACACTTTCTTATCGAATAAAATTGTAACCATGATGAGTAAAAAATTGTTAGAAAAAATGAAGAGAAACTGGCTGATCTCGTATGACCCATACTCGGATATATTTCAAATATATGACGAGGTAGTTTTTGAAACCTCCAAGGAGAAAATTACTAAAAGTAAGAGCAATAATATTTCTTTTGTTTTTATTGAAGATTCTAAGGAGCCTGTTTTAATTGAAGTAAAAAATGCTTATTCGGAATTTGATAAGGAGATCGACAGTCTAAAAAAAGAGGAAGTGATTAAATTAATATCGCTTAAAATAGGAGAATCTTATGTTGCAGGAAAAAGATAAAAAGTCGACCCCAGACGTTCAGCTAAATATATCCTCTGTGCCTCCTTCCCTTGCAGTTGATGGCAGTGGAATCAAAATTTTTCCCGAGCGTTTTGCCGAGATAGTTTTTTTTCAAACAATTGAACAAAAGAAAAATCTTATAAATGCTCGTGGTGTATGTAATGTCAGAATGAGCATTGAACAACTCAAGAATTTTAAAACTACCATTGATGCGGTGTTGAAGAAGCACGAAGAAGATTCTAAAGCAAAAAAATAGTTTCTTGTTAATGATTTCGTTACGATTTTGCTATGCTCTAATAACTCGGGAACATACCCATTAATATAAAGCGACATTAATTTTCTATAACAAAAAAAATAGCTCACAGAGCTACTTTTTTTGTTGGTGGAGGTGAGGGGAGTTGCACCCCTGTCCAAAAGGTTAGAAACATACTATCTACAAGTTTAGTTCCGGTTGAAAATTTGAATATTGGATAGAATCGGAACAAAAAACCAATATTCTACCTCTAGTAAATCTTAAGATAAATTGCTAGAGAATCAATAAATCAGCAACTCGAATTATGACACCCGTTTGCTCGAGTCGAGTAGCCCAAGGACGGATGGTTGTCGCAATTAAGCAGCAACTGGCGCAAAGCTAGGCATGCTAAAAGCAGCTTTTACTTTGCTAACAAATGAGTTTGCATTTGTAATTTTTGTAAGGTTTGAAAGTGGCTTACACACTTACTTGCAAATATGTTTTTAAAGTCCTTCTGTCGAAGCTAATACACCCCCAGATCAAGATTAATTCTATAATATTATAGCCCTCCCGTCAAGATTTTTTCGTGTATTTTTTCGTGTAGTCACTCATCTGTTATATAATATCGCCAGAAACTGAAATGGTATAGTCCTTAATAATGATGTTTTTGCCTGATTTTTGGAGAGCTTGTTTTACGATATGCTCTATACCAAAACAACAGGGAACTTCCATGTGAACGATTGTAATGCTCTTAATTTTTTTGTTCTTGAAAATATCTGCCAGCTTGTCGATATAGTCATCTTGGCCATCGTCTAGTTTCGGACAGAGTATCACCAGAATTTTGTCTTTTAGAAATTTTTGATGAAAATTTGGATAGGCAAAAGGCGCACAATCGGCCGCTATGACGAGGTCAGCGTTATTGAGATATGGAGCATTAGGATTCAGCAAATGAAGCTGGACCGGCCATTGCCGAAGCTCGGAGGACAAATCAATATCTTTGTGATCAGTTTCTTTTTTGGGTTTATGCCTCAAATCTTGCATCATACTCCCCGGGCAGCCGCCATGTGATATCATAGCTTTTGGCACATCCAGCTCCTCAGCCCCATGCACATTCATGGCAGCATCCTCACCCCGCAATTCCTTAACTCGCTCAAAGGCTAGTTTTGGATCATACTCAGCCGTCTCTTTTTCAACGATATGTAGGGCATCGAAATCACAAACATCTAAGCAAGCACCCAGACCATCACAGAGGAAATCGCCAACCACTTTGGCCTTGCCATCAACTATTTCCAACGCTGCTTCAGCACAAACCACAGTACACTTACCGCAACCGGTACATTTGTCTTCGTCAATTTCAATAATTTTTCTAATCATAAAATTTTTCCTTAGAGCCTGTCTTATTTTTAAATTTCTTACCCGCAATCACTCTTTTATCATCGTTAGTAACATTTTGAACCTGGTATCTGCCTGGAGCGAATGAATAATATTAACAGGAAGAAGTATGATCTCGCCCTCTTTAACAATATGCGCTTTTCCTCCAATTGTAACTTTTGCTTCACCATCAAGAACATGAACCAGCGCGTCAAATGGCGCGGTGTGCTCACTTAACCCTTGCCCCTCGGCAAAGGCGAATGCTGTCACAGTCCCCGCACCCTTCTTGATCAAAGTTCGACTAACAACCGCTCCCTCCTGGTAATTGATCAAATCTTTCAATAAATTAGGCCCCGACAATATTTCCATTAGATCCTTTCTTTATTATTTTTATAATCGTTTGAGAGCGAAAAAAGCGTAGTATTTTCTAAAAACTTTTCGAGAAATTGTTCAACTTTTAAAACTGTACTTCGCAGCGGGCAAACCGGCTTTAAACAATAAGAAGTTTTTCCCATATAGCATTTTAAAACGTTTGGCATTTGAACAGCTTCAAAGATAGCCCAGAGCGTAATTTCTTTAGGGTCTTTGTGTAAGCGAAAGCCACCGCCGGGACCGAGCCTCGATTCAACAATATCTGCAACCGCCAATTTCTGAAAAACTTTTGGCAGCAATGTTTCTGAAAGATTATGCTCTTTGGCGAAAACTTTAATGTCGTAGAAATCATTGTTATTTTTTTGGTCGAGTAGAATTAACCCCAAGACCGCGTATTCAGTTTCTTTTTTGATTAACATTTTTTAGAGTTATTAATTATATTTAATACTAAAATAGTCCTAAATAACAACGCTGTCAATAATTTATGATTTCAGTAAGGTTTTACATTGCGTTGGATTTACTATTTAGCTTTATTAAAACCCAATCGAATTGCAGTCAAACTATTGGGCTACAACCGCCGTAACCACTCACTGCCCCCTGTTGTCATCCCAGACTGCAAGCTTGCCTTCGATTCCACTCAGGCCCTGAGCCCTGTCGAACGGGAGATCTGGGATCCAGAGAGTTAGTCTGCTTGCATAATTTCTAGATTCCAGATCAAGTCTGGAATGACAGTGAGTGGTTACCAACCGCCATATGGACTTATTACTGATATTATTCTACAATAATATCTATGAAAAAGTATGATGTTGCAATAATTGGTGCTGGCCCTGCCGGTATAATGGCCGCCATAACCGCTTCCGAAAAAGGTAAGCAGGTTATTTTAATAGAGAAGAATCCGGAAATTGGCAGAAAAATCTTAGCCACCGGCAACGGCAGGTGCAACATTACTAACAAAAATGTAACCGCCGACCGTTTCTATGGCGCCGATAAAAAATTCATCAATGAAGTTCTCTCTCAATTCGATCAGAACAAAGCAATGAATTTTTTTAATGAATTGGGGCTCTTATTAAAAGAGGAGGACAGAGGACGAATGTTTCCGAGGACAAATCAAGCTTCTAGCGTAGTTAATGTTTTGTCGGATAAATTATCCGAAAACAAAGTGACGATTTTAGTTAATTCTTTGGTTAAAAAAATTGAGAAAAAAGAAGCATGGAATGTTATTTTGGAAAACGGAAATGTTATTAACACTAAAAAATTAATTATAACAACCGGCGGAAAAGCAGCCCACTTTTTGGGCTCCTCCGGAGACGGCCTTTTTTGGGCTAGGAATTTAGGACACACTATTACACCCCTTTATGCTGCTCTTGTGCCGATCGAGACTAAAGAGTCGTGGGTCAAAGAAGTTCAAGGCGTGAAAGTGGAGGCAAAAGTTTGGGGCACCAAAGGAGAAAAAATAATTTCTCAAAAACAGGGCGACTTGCTATTTACTCATTTCGGCCTTTCCGGTCCATCTATCATGTCAATGGCCCGAAAAATCGCTCCGGAATTCGGCGATTCTAAAGTAGAATTGCACATTGATCTGTTTCCGGAGATAGAGAAAAACGAACTAGATGGGAGTGTCTCTAAATCTTTGGAACTAAATGGCAAAAAAGCAATAAAGAACGCTTTGGTTGGAGTGTTGCCGCAAAGACTAATTGAAGTAATTCTTACACTATCAAGCGTCAATATCGATAAAAAATCAGCCGAAATCGGAAAGGTAGAACGAGGCAATATTCTTTCAAACATGAAAGATCTTACTCTCACAGTTTCCGGATTGCGGCCGCTAAAAGAAGCTCAAGTTACCGCCGGAGGAATTGAGACAAATGAGATAAATGCTCAAACGCTAGAATCGAAAATAGTAAAGGACCTGTATTTCGCCGGAGAAATCATTGACGTAGACGGTGACTCCGGCGGATTCAATCTCCAGTGGGCCTGGTCCAGCGGCTACGTCGCAGGCAAAAATGTCTCCATGTAAACTATTAATATTTTATGAGTACTAAGCGCCGACTCGGAAAGGATTGAAGTCGGTTTTTGTATCGTAATAATCTTCTGATTCTTTTTTCTTCAAACGATTTACGATTAAGTAGGTTAGTGGAGTAAATGCCACTTCCACAGCAGTTTTAAATAGATAA
>CAYIJI010000037.1:0-11182 GCA_964363695.1 uncultured Candidatus Saccharibacteria bacterium | reverse complement strand
AATCGTAGTTTATTTAAACAAATGCGATATGGTAGATGATGCCGAACTTTTAGACTTGGTTGAGATGGAAGTTAGAGAACTTTTGACTAAATACAAATACGATGGCGACAACGCTAAGATCATCCGCGGTTCCGCTCTTAAAGCGCTTGAAGACGATCCAACTTACACAAAGTCAATTGAAGACCTTATGGACGCAATTGACGAGGCTATTCCAGAACCAAAAAGAGAAATCGACAAGCCATTTCTTATGCCTGTTGAAGATGTTTTCTCAATTAAAGGCCGAGGCACAGTTGCAACCGGTAGAATTGAGCAAGGCATTGTCAAAATCGGCGATGAAGTAGAAATCGTTGGTATTAAAAAGACTACAAAAACTGTTGTTACTGGTGTTGAAATGTTCAAGAAACAGCTTGATCAAGGTCAAGCCGGCGACAACGTTGGTTTATTGATTCGTGGTATTGAAAGAGAAGATATTGAGAGAGGTCAAGTTTTAGCTAAACCTGGCTCAATCACTCCTCACACTGAGTTTGATGCTGAAATTTACGCTTTGACTAAAGAGGAAGGTGGACGACACAGCCCATTCTTTAAAGGCTACAAACCACAATTCTATATTCGAACTACGGATGTTACCGGTGAAATCGAATTTGATCAAGAAATGATTATGCCTGGCGATACAGCTAAAGTTAAAGTCAAGCTTATTCAGCCAATCGCTATGGATGAAGGTTTGAAATTTGCTATTCGAGAAGGCGGCAAGACTGTTGGTGCTGGCGTGGTAACTAAAATTAATAAATAATTTTAGTTCATACGAATAGCAAATTAAACGAATTTTACGAATATTTTGTGTAGTATTGTTCGAAGCGGAGCTGAGAACTTAAAAACTTCTCACTCCGTTCGAAGAATATTAAAACGATTAACCAATTAACAAGTAAACGAAAAATGGCTGAAAAAAGCGCAGTAAAACAGAAGATTAGAATTAAGTTGAAAGCTTACGATTATCGAATCATCGACAAATCGGCAGAGCAGATCATTCAAACCGCGATCCGTTCAGGTGCAACCGTTGCAGGGCCCGTTCCACTTCCAACCGAGAAACACAGCGTGACTGTAATTAAATCTCCCCACGTTCACAAAGACTCGAGAGAGCAGTTTGAAATGCGGGTGCACAAGCGATTGATTGACATCCTAAATCCTACTTCTAAAACAATTGACAATCTGATGGGGCTTGACCTTCCGCACGGCGTTGACATTGAGATTAAAATGTAGTAAAGTCAAAAATGGATAGCGAATGTGTACCAATAGCTAATATACGAATAAATTAGTAAATCGGCCATTAGTTCAGATTTGCTATTCATTCATGCTTTGCGCTTAAATATCAAGCCATGGATATCGTCCCGATGTAGATCGGAATGGATCCAAGACGTATTATTTATGTGTGATTTAGTTGGCAGGTGAGTAAGTGACAATGAACTTGTCGCTTAATATTTGCCAACTAAGGTAAAAACATTGACAATGTAAGATGGCCGCATGCAACATTGCGGCAATGGGCGACTGCATAGCTATCAGGCTTACAGGCACGAAAACACAGCTTGTAACACACTACTAGCACTAGTATAAAGTCGCCCACTATTTGGTTTCTATACGGCACCCTATATGATTGCGAGAATATCCGCGACGTAACAATGGTGTTGCCTTTGGAAACCGGCCTCCGAATAGCTGATGGAGAAAAACAGCGTTTTTGCCAGAATTTTGGCAAAAAAGTGGGAATTATTCCGCACCCAGTTCGGAGGCAACCAATCTTCGACCCCCTAGCTATCGGTCGGAGTCTCCACGTGGAGGGCGCGTTTTGACGCCGCGCCCTCCACAATCATTTTTACTAAAAAAACATATGAAATTCATATTAGGTAGAAAAATTGGAATGACAAGAGTATTCGACAATGAAGGTCGAAGTTTTGCAGTAACTAAAATTGCCGCTTTGCCGTGTAAGGTATCGCAAATTAAAGACAAGGAAAAAGACGGTTACAAAGCAGTTCAAATTAGTGCCTACAAAAACACAGATAAGAAAAAAATATCCAAAATTGCTGAATTCAAAGAAATCAGTGTTAAAAAATATAAAGTCGGCGAGGAAGTAACAACCAAGCAGTTTAAAAAAGACGAAAAAGTTACTGTTGAAGGCACTGGAAAAGGCAAAGGTTTTGCCGGCACGATCAAAAGACACGGTTTTGCACGCGGTCCAATGAGCCACGGCAGTAAGAATAAACGCAAACCCGGTTCAATCGGCGGCGGATATCCACAAAGAGTTGTTTTAGGGAAAAAAATGCCGGGACGTCTTGGCGGCGAGGCAGTAACAGTCAAAAACTTGCGCATAGTTGACGTCGACAAAGACATACTATTAATTGCCGGCAGCATCCCTGGAGCAAACAAGTCAATTGTTAAAGTTTACGGAAAAGGCGAGAAAGCAGAAGAAGTTATTGATCATGCAGCAGAGGAAGAACGACTAGCTCAAGAGAAAATGATTGAAGCCGACGCTGAGAAGAAAGAGGAAAAGACCGAGGAGAATATTAAGCCAGAAATGGACAACGAACAAAACGAACCACTAAGCGAAAAATAAAGTTCGTGGTTAGTTTGGTTAGTGGTCCATTTGTGAAATTTACGAAGTAAATTATGAAGATTGAAGTTTACAACCAAAAGGGCGAGAAAAAAGGAGATTTGACATTGTCAAAGACCTTTGATGTGGAAGTTGGAAGCAGAGCTGCAACATTGTACATCAATTACTTGCGATCAGCGCTCAGGTTCCCTGTTGCAAATACAAAAAACAGAGGAGAGGTATCTGGCGGTGGACGTAAACCTTGGAAACAAAAAGGAACTGGCAATGCAAGAGCCGGTTCAAGCCGTTCCCCTTTATGGGTTGGCGGCGGCGTCACTTTTGGCCCAAATAACGAACAGAATTTTCACAAACGGATCAATTCCAGAGAAAAAAGAAGAGTTATTTTAGGCCTTATTGCGGAAATAGTCAGAAGTGATAAATTTATTGCTTTAGAAGAGTTGAAAATTGAGACTCCTAAGACCAGAGAAGCAGCCGAAATGCTCAGCAGTCTGAAAGCCGAAGGCAAGATTTCAGTTATTCTTTCCAAAGAAAACGGCAAGGCCAACTTGGCTTTTAGAAACATTGCCGGCGTCAAAGTAATGAGCCCGTCAAAACTTGATATGATTTACCTCACGACTTCAGATAAAGTAGTTGCTTCAAAAGAAGCAGTTAAACAGCTCGAGGAAATATTCGCAATTAGGACGAAAAGCCAATCAATCGAATAAAGCGAATAGATGCAATAAATTAGCTCGATTAGTTTAATTAGTTATTTAGTACTGAAAATGAATAATATCATCAAAAAAGTATTGGTTTCGGAAAAAAGTTTCAGCGATGCTGCAAAAGGCAAGTATACTTTTATTGTTGATAAAAATGCCAACAAAAACTTGGTTGCCAGAACCTGCCAGAACCTGTTCAATGTTGCCGTCGTGTCTGCAAATTCAATGAATTATAACGGCAAACTAAAGACAACCAAACGAATTAAGGGGAAACGGGCGGATTTCAAAAAAGTCATCTTGACTCTAAAATCTGGAGACAAAATAGATTTATTTGAAACCGAGACAGCAGAGGACAAAACCAAGAAGAAGCAAGAGTCAAAAGAAGCGACAGTTGTGGTTAAGGAAAAGAAGAAATAAAAGGAGATTCCAACACAGATCAATATTGATGCTCGACACTCGATGCTAGAAATTAGAATTTGAAATTAGAAGCTAGACATCCGAACTTCAATCCTCTAGCCTCAAGATCAAGTTTCCAGTTTCAAGAGTCTAGTCTCAATGATTAAAAGATTAGTGTTAGAAATTCACAAGTATGAGCCTGCGACTAATAAAACCTACCGGAAATGCAAGAAGACAGATGTCTGTCACCAATTTTTTTATGCTTGATAAAAATAGCAAAACAGAAAAAAGCTTAACTGTTGGCATTAAGAGAAGTTCCGGTAGAAACGATGCCGGTCAACTTGTTGTTAGGAGAAAAGGCGGCGGCGTTAAGAGATTGTATAGAATGGTTGATTTCGGAAGAACTGATCATTTAGGCAAAAAAGCAACAGTTTTGGGCATACAATACGATCCAAACAGAAGCGCTCACATTGCTTTAATTCAATATGAATCCGGTGAGAAATCATATATTTTAGCTCCTGCTAATTTGGAAAAAGGCAAAGAAGTTATTTGCGACGAAAAAACGCTTGTCAAAGTTGGCAATCAAATGAAAATAAAAAATATTCCCGTTTCAACTCAGATACATAATATTGAATTGGTAAATGGTAAAGGTGGTCAGATCTGCCGAAGTGCTGGAAATTTTGCAACACTTTTAGGTGTTGACGGTAAATATGCTCAGCTTAGAATGCCTTCAGGTGAAGTTAGAAAAGTCTTGTCCGAAAATTTTGCGGCTATTGGTGTTGTTTCTAATATTGATCACAATAACATTAAAATCGGAAAAGCAGGTAGATCAAGATTGATGGGCAAGAGACCTTCTGTTCGTGGTAAAGCAATGAACCCTTGCGATCATCCACATGGCGGCGGTGAGGGCGGAACCTCAATCGGTATGCCTCATCCAAAGACTCCATGGGGAGCTCCTGCATTAGGTCCAAGAACAAGAAACAAGAAAAAGCCGGGTGCGTCGCTAGTGCTAAATAGAAGGAAAAAATAGATAAAGGAACCTCCAACACAGATCAATCACACAGATTGACGCAGATGAAGATTAATTGATGCTTGACACTGGATACTAGAGACTAGAATTTGAAATTAGAAGTTAGACATTCGAACTTCAACCTTCCAACTTCAAGATCAAACTTTCAGTTTCGAGAGTCTAGCCTCAAAAAGAGCTAATCTGTGAATATCAGCGTAAAAGATCAGCGTTGGAAATTCATTAGGAAAAATTATGTCCAGATCACTTAAAAAAGGTCCTTTCATTGATGAAAAATTAATGAAAAAGGTATTAAAGGCTAATTCAACCAACGACCGAAAGCCGATTAAAACCTGGGCCAGATTTTCAACAATTTCGCCGGAGATGGTAGGTATAACGTTTGCTGTACATAACGGCAAGGATCACCTTCCAGTTTTTGTGGTCGAAGACATGGTAGGACACAAGCTTGGCGAGTTTTCCCCAACAAGAAAGTTTAGGAGTCATGGCGGTAAGATGGCAAAAGAGCAGGCAAAGGGTAAATAAAAGGAGATTCCAACACAGATCAATCACGCAGATAAACGTAGATAAAAACAGTAATAATTGATACTAGACACTGGATGCTAGAGATTGGAACTTGAAACTAGAAACTAGATATTCAAACTTCAATCTTCTAGCCTTCAAGATCAAGTTTCTAGTTTCAAGAGTCAAACATCAAATTATTTAATCAGCGAAGAATCAGTGTAAATGATCTGTGTTGGAAATTCATTGGAACAAATTATGGATATTAAAGTCAAAAGTTTATATTTAAGAGTTTCACCTCGCAAAGTAAGGCCTGTGCTTTATGGTTTGAGAGGTAGAGTCGCAGAAGATGCTTACGTTGCTCTTAATTTTACCAATAAAAAAGGCGCCAGATTAATAGCAGCTCTTTTGAAGTCGGCAATTGCTATTGGTAAAGAAAATGACCTTCCGACTGATAAATTATATATCAAATCAGTTTCTTGTTGTGACGGCCCAAGACTCAAGAGAAGGCAGATTAAGGCAAGAGGCCGTTCCGATGCAATTACAAAGAGAATGAGCCATTTAAACCTTGTGATTTCAGATGTTGCTGAAGTAATAAAAGATGAAGTCGCGAAAAAGGTTGACAAAAACATTAAAAAAGAAGAAAAATCAGGACAAATAGCGAATAATGCGAATAAAGCTAATAAAAAGAAGCATTCGCTTAATTAGTTTAATTAGTTATTAGTACCGGAATAATATTATGGGACAAAAAGTAAATCCAACATCAATGCGTTTAAAGATCAATGAGAGCTGGAAATCTCTCTGGTTTGGCGGTCAGAACTACACCGACAACTTAATTTCTGATTTAAAAATCCGCGAGATGTTAGGCAAAAAGTTAAAAGATGCTTCTGTCTCATCTGTTATTATCAGCAGAGATGCTAATAAGGTAACGATTGATATTCATTCCGGACGTCCAGGCGTTATTATCGGCAGAGGCGGAGCCGGTACAGACGAATTGAAGAAAATGTTGCAGAAAAAGCTAACCAATCGAGTACAAATTAATATTGTCGAGGTTAAGAAGCCTGACGCTGACGCTAGTATTATTGCGCAGAACATTGCTTCCGCCCTTGAAAGAAGAGTTCCCTTTAGAAGAGCGATGAAGCAATCCATTGAAAAGGCAAAAGAGGCTGGAGTAAAAGGTATTAAGATTCTTGTTGCAGGCCGGTTAAACGGCGCCGACATTGCCCGCTCTGAAAAAAATTCATACGGTACGGTTCCTTTGTCCGTATTTAAAAGCAATATTGAGTACAGGCATGTTCAAGCCCACACTACCTTCGGCGTTATTGGTGTTAAGGTCTGGGTTTATAAGGGAGAACTTGATATGAAAAATGTTAGAGTATAAGAAAGCTTAGAAAGGAAATTCCAACACAGATCAATCACGCAGATAGACACAGATAAAAACAGGAGCATTGACGCTTGACACTGGATGCTAGAGATTAGAATTTGAAATTAGAAGATGGACATTTGAACCTCAATCTTCCAGTCTCAAAATCAAATTTCTAGTTTCAAGAGTCTAGTCTCAATAATTAGAAGATCAGCGTTGGAAATTCATTGGAGAAAAAGTTATGTTGATGCCAAAGAAAATGAAATATAGAAAACAGCAAAGAGGATCAAACCGTGGTAATTCAAGCCGCGGAAATGTGCTTTCTTTTGGCAAATTCGGCATTAAGGCGCTTGAAGGCGGTTGGATTTCAGCTCGGGAAATTGAAGCTGCAAGACGAGCAATGACAAGATATATCAAACGTGGCGGAGAGGTTTGGATTCGAATTTTCCCCGACAAACCGGTAACTACAACTTCTCCGGAAGTTCCAATGGGATCTGGAAAAGGGGCTGTCGACCATTTTGTTGCTGTTGTTCAACCCGGAAGAATTTTGTTTGAAATGGACGGAGTCGCAGGACCAGTCGCAAAAGAAGCGATGAGATTGGCTCAGCATAAGCTTTCCGTCAAAACCAAATTTATTAGTAAGGAGGAGATGTGAAGGTAAAAGAACAAATGAAGAAATACCGCGGAATGAAAGATTCTGAACTTACCTCTGAATTAAAAGATATGGAAAAAGAGCTTGCTCTCGCTAACTTAAAAGTAAAAGTTGGCAAGCTGGAAGATATATCTTCGGTTAATAAGATGAAAAAAAATATTGCCAGAGTAAAAACAATTGCAAGCGAGAGGATGTATGGAGAAGCAGAAAATGAATAGTCAAATTATAAGAACAAAAAAAGGCATAGTCGTTTCAGATAAGATGGATAAAACGGTTGTTGTTTTAGTTGACCGAGTTAAAACCCATCCGCTTTACAAAAAGAAGTTTACTGTTAGCAAAAAATACAAAGCAGACGATCGGGAGAATCAGTATAAACTTGGGGATATTATAGAGATCGTTTCAACCAAGCCGATCAGCAAAGATAAAAAATATAGAGTATTAAGGAAAGTTCTGTAATCAGGACAAATAGCGAATATTGCGAATAAAGCTAATAAAAAGAATTCGCTTGATTAGTTTAATTAGTTATTAGTACTGGAATTAATTATGATACAGCCAGGAACAAGACTTAAAGTCGCAGATAACACAGGGGCAAAAGTAATCGAATGCATTACTGTTCTTGGCGGTGCCAAAAGAGACGGAGCCGTAGTCGGGAATATTGTCTCTGCTTCGGTAAAGAGCGCGATTCCTAGAGGAACAGTCAAGAAAAAAGAAGTTGTGAAAGCAGTTATTGTAAGGCAAAAAAAGCAAGTATCGAGAGAAGATGGATCATATATTAGTTTTTCAGAAAACGCAGCCGTTATAATTGATGATGCCGGCAACCCAAGAGGCACTCGTATCTTTGGACCGATCCCGAGAGAGCTGCGAAGAGGATATATGAAGATCATTTCTCTTGCACCTGAGGTGTTATAAATAAGGAGATTCCAACACAGATCAATAACACAGATAGACGCAGATAAAAACAGGAACATTGACGCTTGACACTGGATGCTAGAGATTAGAATTTGAAATTAGAAGATGGACATTTGAACCTCAATCTTCCAGTCTCAAAATCAAATTTCTAGTTTCAAGAGTCTAGTCTCAATAATTAGAAGATCAGCGTTGGAAATTCATTGGAAAAATTATGAAGATAAAAAAATCAGACAATATAATTATGATCGCAGGTAAAGACAGAGGTAAGACTGGCGTGGTTGAACGTGTTTTTCCTTCTATAGATAAAATTCTTGTTAAAGGCATTGCTATGGCTAAGAAACATATTAAACCAAGCAGGACAAATCCTCAGGGTGGAATTTTGGATATTAACCTTAAAATTAACGCCTCAAACGCGATGGTCGTGTGTCCAAGTTGCGGCAAGCCAACGCGTATCGGATACAAAACCAATGATGGCCGAAAAACAAGAATTTGTAAAAAATGTAATCAGAGCGTTGAAGGAAATAGCAAATAAAAGGAAATTCTAACACAGATCAATCACGCAGATAAAAACAGGAACATTGACGCTTGACACTGGATGCTAGAGATTAGAATTTGAAATTAGAAGATGGACATTTGAACCTCAATCTTCCAGTCTCAAAATCAAATTTCTAGTTTCAAGAGTCTAGTCTCAATAATTAGAAGATCAGCGTTGGAAATACACTGGACATCAATATGGAAAAACTAATCGAAAAATACAATAAAACCATAGTTCCTGAGCTTCAATCTGAGCTTTCAAAGAAAAACATTATGGAAACTCCAAAACTAGAGAAGGTCGTGATTTCTTCTGGTGTTGGTGATTTTAAGGAAGATGATAAGGCAATCGAGAAAATATCAACGGAACTTTCAAAAATTGCAGGTTTGAAACCAAGAATTAATCGTTCAAGGAAAGCCGTGTCCGCTTTTAAGCTTAGAATCGGCCAGCCAGTGGGAATAACAGTTACTCTTCGCGGTGAAAAAATGTATGATTTTCTTGACCGTCTTGTTAATGTCGCTCTTCCGCGCGTTCGTGATTTTCGAGGTCTGCCAAAAAAAGCTTTTGATGGCCATGGTAATTACACTATCGGCATTAAAGATTATTCTATATTTCCAGAGATTAAATACGAAGATATTACTACCCCTTTTGGATTTCAGGCTAACATAAAGACAAATTGCAAAAATGACGAAGACGCGAGAGCCCTTTTCATAAAGTTGGGTTTTCCCTTTGAGAAAAATAAAGGAGCATAATGGCAAAGAAATCAATGATTGTAAAAGCAAATAGAAAACCAAAATATTCAACAAGAATAATTAGACGTTGTAAGATGTGCGGACGACCAAGGGCGTATATTCGAAAATTTGGCCTTTGCCGCATCTGCTTTAGAGAATTTGCTTCAAAGGGCGAGATTCCGGGAGTAACAAAATCAAGTTGGTAATACAGAAAAAGGACAAATTGCATTGAGACTAGACGATAGAAACTAGAAGTTAGAATTTGAAGCTAGAAAGTCGAAGCTTGAATCTAACATCTAACTTCAATATCTAGTTTCTAGATTCAAGTGTCTAGCATCAAAATTAATTATCAGTGTTAGAAATTCATTGGAAAAGTATTATGACAGATCACATCGCAGATTTATTGGTTAGGATAAGAAATGCCTCAATGGTGAGAAAGTATGAGGTTGCTCTACCGTTTTCAAAAATGAAAGAGGCTATTTTGCGAATTCTTGAACAAGAAGGTTTTGTTAAAGATATTGAAATTATTGAAGAAGATAAGAAAAAAAATATCAAATTCCGAATTTCTAGCACAAAACTACCAACTCATGTTAAGCAGATATCTAAACCCGGACAGAGAATTTATGCAAAAAGCAAAGATATTCCCAACCCTCTTCGCGGTTTCGGACTTGTGATCATTTCAACCCCTAAAGGCGTCATTACTGCTAAAAAGGCATCAAAATTAGGATTGGGCGGCGAATTGATTTGTGAAATATGGTAAAGCAAGCTGGTAAGCTAGTAAGCGTATAAGTAAATAATTAGATAATAAATAGCTGATAAGCTTAAGCGCTTAAAAGCTGGAATGCTAAGAACCATGAGTAGAATTGGAATTAGACCGATAAAAATAGAAGAAGGCGTCTCGATAGAAATTACTCCGAGGAGAGTAATTGCTAAAAAAGACCAGAATCAGCTGGAATTAGGCGTTCCTGAAGGAATAAACGTCAAACAAGACGGCGATAATATTTTCGTAACCAGAGAAAATGATTCAAAAGACTTGAAATCCAAACACGGTTTAATCGCCCGGTTGCTTAAAAATATTATTACCGGCGTGAATGACGGTTTTAATCGCGAACTGGAATTTAAAGGCACCGGTTACAGAGCGTCAGTCGATGGCAATGCGATTGTTTTAAATATGGGATACTCGCACGAGATTAAAATAAGTATTCCCGACGGAATTACTGTTGTTGTTAAGAAAAATAGTATTATTATTTCAGGCATTAATAAAGAGGAAATTGGGAAACTTGCTGCAGTAATTCGTGATGTCCGACCACCTGAAGTTTATAAAGGTAAGGGTATTAAGTATAAGGAAGAGTTAATTAGAAGAAAAGCTGGTAAGAAGGCCTCAAGCTAACATTAAAAGGAAATTCCAACGCAGATCTATCACGCAGATAGACACAGATAACACAAGGGATCAGCGAAGAATCAGCGTAATAGATCAGCGTCGGAAATACATTGGAAAACACTATGGCACAAGAATTTAATAAAAAATTTATAGGCACAGTTGATCGGCCAAGAGTATCTGTTTTTAAGTCTAACGCGGCAATTTACGCGCAGGTTATAGACGACATAAACGGAAAAACTTTTGTGTCTGCATCAACTAAAGAAATCAATCCGCCAGCTGGCGGAGCAAAAAAACCGGTTGAGACGGCTTTTCTATGCGGGAAACTATTAGCAGAGAAAGCAAAAGAGAAGAAAGTCCTGAAGGTAGTTTTTGACAGAAACGGCTACCAATATCACGGCA
>CAYIJI010000036.1:0-11647 GCA_964363695.1 uncultured Candidatus Saccharibacteria bacterium | reverse complement strand
ATGGAAAATTTTGAACAACAACTTACACAATTATTAGATCAAAGCAAGACTGCAGAGGCAAAAAAATTAATAGAAGATTTTTTAGCCCAGCCGCTCGACGAAAAACAAAAGGGCGAGATTGCTTTCAATAAGGCCATGGTCTATATCCGGGCTAAAAATGAAATCAACAAAGAATATATTCAAAAAGCTCGCGAGATCCTGACGCAGCTAAATGAATTGGACAAAAATCAGAATAAATCAGATAGCGACGCTGCGATTGAGAATATCCGCAAAAAAATCAGCGAAATGTGATAGGCTTATTCTTCAAATAAAGTGATAGGGAAGTTGAGAAATCTGCAATAGTTCTCGACGAGCCTGCCTACTCATTCGAGTCTGAGCGACGAGGTCGCCCGTTCGACTGTGCTCAGGGCATGAGTGAAATCGAATGCTAGACCTCAGAGTCGATGACCGGCAGGCAGGGCTCGAACAATAAATCGGCTAATTTTTG
Organism: uncultured Candidatus Saccharibacteria bacterium; assembly: GCA_964363695.1. Classification (GTDB taxonomy): domain Bacteria; phylum Patescibacteriota; class UBA1384; order XYA2-FULL-43-10; family 1-14-0-10-43-13; genus JAMCZZ01. The sequence goes on along the minus strand of CAYIJI010000036.1, from coordinate 11,160 downwards.
CATTTCATCAGCATTCCAAGAATAAAAATTAATGATTCGTTATACTGTTTCGATGCAGCTGCATCGTATTAATATAAGTAACCTCAATTCTAAATTTGTCTAGGAAATGAAACGATCGTTTCATTTCCTAGACAAATTTCTGTTGGATATACATCCTATTACTCTAGCTCTAATTGCCAATCATCCAAAAGAGCCGCCTTCAGACTCACTACTAACTTACTCTCAACTCTCTCATCAATTCTAAATACTGATGCAGGTTATGAAGTGTCGCTAAACGAAGCCCCAAAATCTCGTTAGATCGTATGAGGTGAGAAATGTATGCCCTGCTGAATCCCCTTTTTTCTGTCATCCCAGACCTGATCTGGGATCCATATTCTAGATTCCCGCCGGAGTTTATCCTGTCTTCGACTCTGAGGGATGAGCCCTCAGGCTCAGACTCGAATGAGAGCTCGCCGAATGGACGGGAATGACAAGGTCGACAAGCCGGGCAGCTGCAATTCTCATCGATCGCTCCCCCATCCTCACGATATTTAGAATTCAAAAGATTAATTAGTTTATAATTTTGAATATTTGAATTTAGAATTTGTTTCGGATTTCGGATTTCGCCCGTTCGACTGTTGCTCAGGGCAATCTGAGCTTGTCGAAGATCGGATTTCGGATTTTTAATGTAGACGCTCCCGTGCCTCGCCAGCCTCGTCGGCAATACACAATCGAACATATCCATCCCAAGCTTCGTTGCCTGAATAATATCGTCTGGAGTCCCGACACCCATTAAATATCTCTGCTTGTCTTCTGGCAAAATCTCCCCCATCAATTTCACAATTTTCCACATATCTCTCGTTTCAAAATCAACCGCCAACCCGCCGACAGAATATCCATCAAAATTTAACTTAACTAATTCATCGGTACAATATCTTCTTAAATCTTCATACAATCCGCCTTGGACGATGCCGTGCAAAAGAGGCTTTTGGCTATTTTTCATTTCCCATTTTTCATTTTTCAATAATTTGCCATTTGTCATTTGGTCATTTAGATTTTGATTAGACCCGCCTGCCGGCGAGGCAGGAATTAGAAATTTGGTCTTCGACTCTGAGGGATGAGCCCTCAAGCTCAGACTCGAATGAGAATTAGAAATTTGTTTATCAAAATAAGATTTTGACCGTTTTGCCCATTCGATCGTCAAATCAACTGCCTTCTCGACCTCTTCCCTTGTTGCTTTTCCACTCGGACAGACATCTAGCGGCATCAGGATATCGACACCCAAATCAAGCTGGATTTGAATAACTTTTTCAGGCGTAAAAAGATGTTTCCCTCCGTCGAGATGAGATTTAAATTCAACCCCGTCCTCAGTGACTTTAACAAGCCCCTGAGATTTACCCTTTTTCATTTCACAATTTTCATTTATTTGATTATTTGAAAATTTGTCATTTGAATTTGATTTTAAACCTGCCTCGCCGGCAGGCGGGTTAGAAATTTTAAATTTTAAATTGTTTTTAGCTAAGCTAAAAACTTGGTATCCTCCCGAATCTGTAAGAATTGGCTTTTGCCAGTTCATAAAATCATGAAGACCGCCAAGCTTTTTTATCAACTGCTCTCCTGGACGCAAATACAGATGGTAGGTGTTTGATAATACAATTTGCGCACCCAGATCCTCTAATTCAGAAGGAGAAACACCCTTAACGCTGCCAACTGTGCCAACAGGCATAAAAAAAGGCGTCTCAATCTCTCCATGAGGCGTACTTAATTTTCCAATACGAACACCGTTGTCTAATTTTTTTATTAATTGAAAGACCATAACCAAAAATTATACTAAAAAAATACTGATAAATAAAGAGAATGGGCACCTCGCGATGAGGCGCCCCGAAATTGAAGTAACTCCCGTAGTTCAGCGGGCTGATCGAGTGGCTCCCTGGCGAAAATGATCCCTACTATCTCCGTAAATCGGGATCCCGTGCCGATCAACGCGTTTCTTGTTTCGAACAGGCGGGCGGTGCTCAAACACTCTGGGCGTTCCTCCGCTTCGGAGTAAATGTATCCACATGGATACCTTCCGCGATGTAACCCAGACCAAGCCCATCTTTTCACTTTTGCGGCCGTACTTGTTGACATCCTCCGCCAATGAGCCGCGGTTCTTCAGGCTGGAGACGACGGCATCCAACTCCTGGCGAACCACTTGAAGTGCCTCTGAACCGTTCTCGTTTCGCCTGCCATGCAGATTTATCTTTTTTTGGAGCTGTCGGAGCAACTCCCCCGCCTCGAGATTCTGCTGAGGCTTTCTTCTTGTCCTTGCCGGATTAATCTTCTCTTTCACGGGTGCAGAACAATTTGCCACAATCCACCTCTCACAAATGACATTAAATAAACACTATCCAAATTCTTAATTATAGTCAACAACAAAAAAGCCCTGAACAGGGTTTTTTGTTGTTTAATTTGTTTAAAATGTATTTGTATTATTTGTAAATTTCAACCGAGAGATAAGCAGTTGCACTTATACTATATTTAAGCGATCGCTTAAATATAGTATAAGTATGTAATCGAAAAGTTAATAATCATAGAAAAAGAGCTATCAATAGCTCTTTTTCTATCTGTACAATCTGTAAATCGAGTCAAAAAAACGTTAATCTATATTTATTTCATCTCAACGGTAGCACCGGCAGCTTCTAGCTTTGCCTTTGCAGCTTCAGCATCTTCTTTCTTAACACCCTTTAGAAGCTCTTTTGGAGCGCCGTCAACTAAGTCTTTAGCTTCTTTCAAACCAAGTTCCGGTTTGATTTCTCTAACAGCTTTAATAACTTGGATCTTTTGTGCACCGGCACCTGCTAAAACAACATCAAATGATGTTTTCTCTTCAACAGCTTCTGCCTCACCTGCAGCTGGTGCAGCAGCGCCAGCCATTGCCATAGGAGCGGCGGCTGATACGCCGTAGTGATCTTCTAAAACCTTAACAAACTCTGAAAGATCCAAAACAGACATTTTGTCGATTTGATCAGTCAAATCTTTAAATTTTGCAGGAACTTCTGCTTTCTTGTCCGCCGTAGCTTGCGCGTTGGTGGATACTTCTTCTTTTTTCTCTTCGGTTGTTTCTACTTTTTCTTCTTCTGCCATGATAAACTCCTTACAAATTTAAAATTTTCAATTTTCAATTTAAAATCAATTTTTCAATGTTTAATATTGAATTTTTAAACATTTTAAATTAAGATTTTTAAATTCAATTTAAATTTTAAATTCTAAATTATAAATTATTTCTTATACGCTTATTTACTATTTAGATTCCCGTCTTCACTCTTCGAACCATGAGCGATGGGCTCAGAGTCGAATGGCGGGGATGACACTTCCGTGTCACTTGCTTATACGCTTATCAGCTTACATGCTTACTAGCTTACCTGCTTATTCTTGTGTGCATTTAATACATTGACCAAGCCTCTCATATTTCCGGCAAAAACGTTGACCATTCCGGATAATGGAGCAGCAATCGTGCCAACAACTTTGGCATGCAATTGTTCTTTTGAAGGCAGAGCCGCCAATCGTTTTACCATGGCGTCATCAATGAATTTTCGCTCCAAGATTCCACCCAAAATTTCAATTGCTTCATTCTTTTTCGCAAAAAGAGTAATTTCTTTAGCAGGCGCAACCTCGTCTTCCATCGCAAAAGCAATTGCAACCGGTTTTTTAAAAATATCCTCATCAAACTCAATACCGCTTTTTTTAAGGGCGATTTTTGTTAAAGTGTTTTTCGAGATATTAAACTCAACACCTTTTTCCCTTAAAATATTTCTCAATGCCTCAGTGTCCTTAACTTTCAAACCTTTATAGTCAATGATAACAGCCGATTTCATTCTTTCGATTTTGCTGTCAAGATTTTCTAAAAGCTTTGATTTTTGCTCTTTTGTCTTTGCCATAATAAAACTCCGTTTATTTCAAGAATGGATAACTAATTTGAACTAATGGCCAATTTACTAATACATATTTGTTTAATTAGTATATTAGCTATTGGTACACATTCGTAATTCATTTTTATTCAAAAAATGCTGCGTTTCCGCAGACAGAATCAGTTTGTGGTTATTAGTTTATAGTTTATGGAACGATCCATTAACAATAAACCATTAACTCTCGACTTTTCTTCCTCGGCAGGTAATTAAGTCTTTGATGTCATTGCGAAGCCGATTTATCGGCTGTGGCAATTTCTCAGGACGCCTGCTGTCTGTGGAATAAATAAACACTAACACATTTAGCATTCGGTTGTCAATAAAAAATCGCCCTGGCAGGGGTGCACTTTCAAAATCAAACTTAAAATAGTCGTCATTTCGACCCATTGGTGAGCGTCCAAGTGGAGAAATATACAAATTAATGGAGCCATTATTTGAACAATAATTTGTATATCTCTCGTTGTGGAAGCCACACCACAAAGTCGAGATGACTTGCTATTTTGAGATCAAAAAGCAAAGTGTGCCCCTGTCAGAAAAATCGCCCGATCCGACCAGCTAGCGGACTCAAGGCGATTTTTCCGTTGATATCGAAGTGTAATTCGTAATCTGTATTATCTGTATGATTAGCAATCTGTTGTTTTATTTATTTTCTAGCCACTTTGACGCTTGGACCCATCGTAGAAGCAAGATATATGCTTTCAATCTTCTTAAATGGCAAAACACCGATTACAGCATCATAGTTCTGCTTAATTCTTTCAGAACCGAAAGAAATCTTGCCAAGCGGCATGTGAACAATGTTAAATTTGTCAGCTCGACACTCGACTTTTCCACTCCTTAGCTCTTCCACGGCCTTGATAATGTCTTCTACCGCAGTTCCAGCCTTAGGAGATGGCATAAGGCCTTTAGGACCTAATACTTTTGCCAATTGAGCTAATTTAGGCATAACCTTGAGCTCAGCAATCATTACATCAAAATCCAACTTGCCGGCTTTAACATCTGCAATCACTTCGTCGGCGTTGGCTTCAGTAACTTCTTTGATTTTCTTTTCTTTAACGAGGCCCCCAGCCAAAGTTACCATACCTCGGATATTCTTTTCTTTAGGATTGATTTTTATATGTGCTTCAACTGTCGCGTCGAACTTTGCCGGAGAAGTAGTTAGCGCTAAATTAATTGCTTCTGCAATTGGATATTCCCTATCTTTCTCAATTTGCTTAGCCAATTCCCGATACTTCTTGCCATGTTGCGGCTTTCTTTTCTTCTGTTCTATTTTCTTCTCTTCCTTTTCCGCTTTCTTCTCTTCCTTTTCAGCCTTTTTTTCCTCTTTTCTAGCAACTTCTTCCTCGGCTTTTCGCTCTTTCTCTCTTTCCTCAGCCTCTTTCAAAATTTTCTTCTCGTCGATGACTCCGTCAGCTGACTGATCATTTGCCATCTCAACAACTTTTTTCGCTGTCATTTTTCTCCTTTACCCTGAACGACTTTGGGAGTCGAACGGGTTGTGGTTCAAACCCCCGACATGTCGGGGTCCCACTTAATTTATTTAACAAATCGTATCATACTACTTTTTCCTTCTTTTTTCAAGAGTGAGAAAAGGTTAATAGGGGTACATTTTCAAAATTAATCTTAAAATAGGTGTCATTTCGCCCCATTCAGCTCTTTTGCAAAAAGGGCGGGAGGGGAGAAATATACAAACTAATGGAGGCCTTGTTGGAACATTAATTTGAATATCTCTCGTTGTGGAAGCCACGCCACAAAGTCGAGATGACTTACTATTACAAGTTATATAACAAAAATGTTAAGTTTTTGTCGCATATGCGTAAAAAATATAACATTTTCATATAAAATCTGTAATCTGTATTATCTGTCCTGCATCCTGAACGGGATCCCGCCAAAGGCGGTGATAATCTGTTGTTCTAGACTTTACTCGGTCCCTCTTCCTTACCGACAACTTCAATCGTATGGCAAGGGATATCATTATTAGTGCTAATAAATTCTAAAATATAATTAATGCCCTGTGAAATTGCTTTTTGAATTATTGGAAGTTCTCTCTTATCGATCTTACCTAAAACATAATTAACCGTTTCAATTTGATTCACTTTCTCGCCCGAACTAGAGATACCAATTCTTATTCTGGTAAAATTATCGGTTTTTAATTCAGCAATAATGTTTTCAAGCCCTTTTTGTCCTCCGCCGGAACCCTCTTTTCTAATTCGAATCGTGCCAATCGGCAAATCGATATCGTCGCTTATCACAATCAAATCTTCCGACGATGCCTTATAAAAAGAAAGAATCTTAGAGACCGATCTGCCTGATAAGTTCATAAATGTTTGAGGCTTTACCAATATGATTTTCTCGGCCTTGTAATTAACGGTAGCAATCTCCGCCTCAAATTTTTTATCCAAATTAAAAGTCACCTTGCTATCAACCGATTTTACAGCCTCGCATTTAGAAAATGCATCAGCAAACATAAACCCGGTGTTATGCCGTGTCCCTTCATATTCCCTGCCAGGATTTCCAAGTCCGACAATAATCTTCATGATTTAAATATGTCAAAATAATCATAAATTGTCTAGAAGACAATAACTAATCACTAAAGTTATATTAATAATACGCGATCGCTTACTATTCATATCATATAAGTTTTGACTGTCTTTTTACTACAATTCTAAACGATCGCTGAGATTTGTAGTAAAGAAACTCAGAAAGTAACCATTGACAAATACTAATTATATGATATAATTAAAAAGTCCGAATTACTCTAGTTGAGGTGAAGGAATTGACACAATTACTAATTGATTCAGATGTTCCAAAGAACTTCGCAAAATTTGAGGTTCCCAGCAACAGGGGGAATCGCAGCTTCAATTTTCTGAAAGGACAGATCGTCCTGTCAACCCAGAAAGATGTAATGATTGGCGACGGCGTAGTTATCGTGACAGGAGCCATGAACTACGTTCTTGAAACCATCGACTCCGATAAGACGATTTTTGAAGTCGAAATGGTCGAAAACGATCGAAAGAAGAACGAAGATGATCCCGCATGGTTCGCTCACACGGTCACATTGCCGAAGCAGTTCGATGACAACACGGCTTCGATCAAGGCACACTTGGACATTGTCCTAGCTCAGGCCGAAGCAATCAAGCACTTACTCTAGAATCATATAGTAGCCGAGCGCCCCGATTAGTCGGGGCGCTTCTTCATATGTATAGTATTCGCAATTAGTATTATCTGTACAATTTGTAATCTGTTGTTTTTATAAACCTGGAATATTCAAGTTTCCAGCAATTTCTTTCATCTTCTCTACTGCATGCGCTTGAGCGCGGGCAATCGCTTGAGAAATAGTATTTTTTAGATCTTTTTCCAATTCTCTCTTATTTTCAGATTTCAATGCTTCTTCGGCAATATCGATATCGGTTAAATGCTGTTCACCGTTAAAAACCACAGTGACCCAACCATCGTTGCTCTTGGCTTCTATCTCCGTATCTTTTAACTCTTTTTGTATCTTTCTAGCCTTTTTTTGTAACTCATATAATTCTTTTGCTTTTGAAAAATCTACCATACAACTCCTTACAAATTTAAAATTTAAAATTTTCAATTTAAAATCAATTTTTAATGTTTAATGATAAATTTTTAAAACATTTTAAATTAAGAGTTTTAAATTCAATTTAAATTTTAAATTTTAAATTATTTTTTACCTGCTTATTAGCTTAGACGTAATATAAAGTATGATACTTAATAATAGCCCCAAAATCAACAACAAAGATACAGTGGACAGGAGAATGATAATTTGATCAGGAACAAATAGGTTGAAATTCAATCTAAATGCTGAATACCTATAGACCAAGAGTATTCCGATTATGATTAATCCGATCGAGAGCGCAACATTTCGCAAATCTTGAAAGCTCGGGGTCAAAGTTACAGCGATTGATAATACCAAATAAACTATTATCCATGTTGTGCTTTTGTGAAAATCGAGATTTGAGAAAGTTGATCGGATAAATTCCCAAAGACCTTCTTTTGTTAAATGAATAGCTGTAAAATCAACCTCTCCAATTCCCAGTTTTCTGGAAAGCAAATATATTGCCCCCGCTCCAAATGCGATTGGTGCCAAAGAGATTAGAATCTGCCCTAAAACCGGAATTTTCGGCGACGAATGCACGACTTTTCCGCCCTCTTTTTCAAAGAGTGATATTTTAGAAATTTTTGCGCCTGTCAAGAGACACATTAAGGCGTGAGAAAACTCGTGAACGATAATACCCGGTGCAACAAAAATTCGATATCCCCTGCCGAAAATTGATCTGGATAAAAAGAAATCGATCAAAAACGAAGCAAACAGAATGAACGCAAGCATTAACATAAATTTCGCCTGCATTGACCCATAATCCAGCGTTTTTAAATAATCCAATTTGCTAGCCCAATCTAGATTCACTTCCCCTCCACGCTTATTTGCTTATCAGCTTATACGCTTACTAGCTTGCTTCAATTCCGCCTCAATAAAACCGTTCAAATCCCCTAAAAGCACTTTATTAGGATCTTTTGACTCATAATTTGTCCTATGATCTTTTACTAGTTTATATGGATGCAACACATAAGAACGAATCTGATTTCCCCATTCAGGAGCAGAAAAATCTCCTCTAATTTCATCAACCTTCTCCTTATGCTGTTCTAGCATTAGCTGGGCCAATCTAGATCTTAAAATTTTCATCGTCGTTTCTTTATTTTGCAGCTGGCTTCTTTCGTTCTGGCAGGTAACTACAATGTTTGTTGGAATATGAGTAATCCGAATGGCCGAATTTGTCGTATTAACAGACTGACCGCCGGAGCCGCTAGAATGAAATGTATCAACCCGCAAGTCTTTCCCATCAATGTTAATTTCGGTATCGGTTTCGATCTCAGGCATCACTTCAACTAAAGCAAAAGAGGTTTGGCGCAAGTTTTTGGCATTGAACGGGGATTGTCTAACTAGCCTGTGAACTCCATTCTCGCCTTTTAATTTGCCGAAGATGTATGAACCGGCTATTTCTACTGTTGCACTCTTAATTCCAGCCTCTCCGCCCCGGGATTCGTTTAAGATGATAGCGGTTGCGTCATTGGCCTCCGCCCAGCGCAAGTACATTTTTAGGAGCATTTCTGTCCAGTCTTGGGCATCAACCCCGCCTGCCCCTGCATAAAAATTCACAATTGCGTTTTTAATATCATACTTTTCTTTAAAAAGCGCATAAATTTCAAGCTTGTCGATTTCTTTTTTTAAATAATCCTCTTCCGATTCGGTGGCAATTTCAGCAATTTCATTGACATCGTCAAATTTTTTAATTTCTTCCTTTAAGGTTTTCAATTCTCTTGATTTTCCCTGCGCCTCTTTTTCATCAAGCCAAAATTCCGGAGAGTTCATCTCTTTTTCAATTTCCTTCGTCTTTGCTTTTTTTTCGTCAATTTTTAGAACTTGCTTCAGCTCTACTAATCGTTGTTTTGCTTCCATATTTTCCTTAATCGCAATGTTCGCTATTGTTCTCTCTTTTTTCACTGTCATTCCCATTTTCACTGTCATTCCCGCGCAGGCGGGAATCCAGGAACTAATTATTTACTGGATCCCAGATCTTAAACTACAGTCTGGGATGACAACGGAAAATAACTAATGAATTCTACTCAATTATATCAAAATACGCTTCGTTATTCTATATACAAAATTCCCTAGACATTACGTCGAGGGAATTTTGCTTAAAGTACTGTTATCTGTCTAACTGTATTCTGTTTACTTACTTAACAGCTCACCAATCATCTTGGTTTCTTTAAGCGCCATATACTTTCGGTACTTAAGAAAACCGAACATTCCCATACCGGACAAAGAAACTAACGCGCTGGCTGTCTCAACAGGACCGGTAACAGGAAGCGGTGTAGGCTTCTCTGGAGTAGGAGGTGCTGGGATAACAGCCAATTTTACAGTAGTCTTGGCAGTGTCGGATATTGAAATCTTGTTGAAAAACAGTGTTACTGTGTTAACAAGCACCTCATTATCTTTGGCGTCAGCATTGACCTTTACTCTAAATTTGATTGTGACCTTTTCTCCGGGAGCTATTGATAGAACAGAAACCCCTTCACCCACAAGCGTATTGCTTAGTTTCGGATCCCCTGTTCGAGTGATCGAAGCCGATCCTGAAACAAAAGTGGTCTTTGCAGGAATTTGATCTTGTACAAACACATCTGCTGTTGCATTACCGGTATTTTGGAAGTCAATTTTGTATTCCAAGATATCACCCGGCTGCACAAAGTTGCTTTTAACAAAATCTTTTTCGTTAGCCGAAGCGTTTCGAACACTCTTTACAATCTCAAAGTTAGCATTTTGAACTGGAGGGGCTTGCTTTGGAATAGTTTTGAAACCAAAAGAAATGTAGTTGATAAAATCAAAACATCCTGTAATATCCCCGACTGGACCAGAAGGAGGATTACTTATTGCCACTCCGGAAGAAGCAGCTATTTCGTCTCCGCTCTGTCCGCCTGGAAATGGAAATTGCACATCTGCCCTATTGTTAACATTAGGAAAGAAGGCAGTCTTTCCCGGCATAAACTGCAATGTCGCGTCAGCCGAAAGATCAACCGTCATAGTGTCAGTTACTGTCGGAGCATTATCAGCAGTAATCGTAGCTGTAATTGTAGCTTTATTACCGCTTGTTTCGGCTGGAATTGTCACCCTAACTCTTGTGTTGTGAGCAACAGTGTTTTGCATACCGTTATGAACATATATTAGCCCTCTAAACTCATCACCGGCGTTTCCAGTAACAGAAGCCTGCCAGTTATTTTCTGCTTTTGTCCTATTGATGCCTCTTAGCGTCTTAGGATCAGCCGACTGAAAATTGAACTTTGGCCCATCACTGGAAGCTTTTATCTCCAAAGGAGTAATAAAAGCACTCGTTAATGATAAAATCACGCCTGTTATAGCAAACAGTCGTAAAAATTTTGACTTGAAGTTTCCTAACTTCATAGTTTTTTCCTTTCCCCTGTTTTTAAAACAGGGTAAATTAGCTTTTTCATTTTAATTAATGAACTTCTTCCAAGCAAACAATGCATTGTTAGCTTGGAGAAGTGGGCGACGCATGAAGCGTCGCACGTGTGGTCCGCGTAGAGGGGGTGCTCTACGGGACAGCGTTACCGCCAGGCGGCAAATTTGGTCCGCCGCCCGGCCCGGGGCCGGGCGGACCAGGCGGTGGGGTTGGCGGCGGGGGTGGCGGGGGGGGCGGGCTTG
>CAYIJI010000035.1:0-12101 GCA_964363695.1 uncultured Candidatus Saccharibacteria bacterium | reverse complement strand
ACTAGAACTGCACTTTTATCTTTTAAATGGTGCACTTTTAACTTTTAATTAACATAGCCAAGACGGTATCCACTCACTGTCATCCTGAGTGGAGCTTGCGAAGGATCTAGTGAAACGATCTAATAGTAACGCTTCGCTAGATTCTTCAGCCTAAAATCGGCTTCAGAATGACGATACAGTGAACGGTTACCCAAGACGCTCTTTGGCTTATGCTAATCAATCAAGGAGTATACGTGAATATTTCAACTTGTCAAGCGTAAAATAAGATTAGTTGCTCTAAATACCTCTACCAAAAACAATAATGATGATATAATTAGCCCATGAGAAACGATCTGTGGCTGATGAATCGGCTAGAGTATATTTGGAATAACCATTTTTCCGACGTAAGGAAAAATAATTTTGTGATAATACGATTTGGTCAACATGCCAGAACTCGACTTGGAAGCATCAGGCAATCCCGCAACTCCCAATACTCCCTAGGTCCTGGGCCCCAAGTCCTGAATCCTTCCATTATAACCATTACTGGATACTTTACAGATGAAATAGTGCCTGAATATGTGATAGATTTAGTAATAGCGCATGAGTTGTGCCATTATGCACACGGCTTTTGTTCGCCCCACCCTCAACTCTACAAGAATCCGCATGAAGGCAAAATAATCGACAAAGAGCTTTACGGAAGGGGATTTGGTGAAAATATAAAAAAGCAAAAAGCTTGGCTTAAAACAGAATGGCCGGCAATAGTTGGATTGCCTAAAAGACGAAGAATTATTAGAAAAAGAAAGCTCGGTGCCCGATCTATTATTAAATTACTAATTTCTGATTAAGCCAATCGCTTACCATTGAGATAAAGCGATACTACATAGTCATCCTGTCATCGACTCTGAGGTCTAGCATTCGATTTTACTCATGCCCTGAGCACAGTCGAACGGGCGACCTCGTCGCTCAGACTCGAACGAGAGTGGTAATCGAAGGCAGACTCGAAGAGAGTGGAGCTTACGAAGGATCTAGTAAAACGGATAGTTCGCTCTGCTAGATTCTTCAGCCTAAAATCGGCTTCAGAATGACAAACAGCAAGATTATTTATAAATATCTAGGAGAAATTATGGATTGTATTTTTTGCAAAATTGTAAAAAAAGAATTGCCTGCAAAATTAAAATTTGAAGACAAAGATTTTCTCGCATTCAACGACATTAACCCGAAAGCCAAAATACATATACTCCTGATCACAAAAAAGCACTTCCAATCGCTCGATCAGGCTGAAAGAAACGATGCCCCGCTTTTGGGAGCGATGCTTCTGACAGCCCGAAAAATTGCACACGAAAACGGATTAAATCAAGGCTATCGCCTCGTCATCAACACCGGTAAGGGCGGAGGGCAGGAAGTTGACCATTTGCATCTGCATATTATGGGCAGAAAATAAATTTTTTAAACTTTTTATGTAGAATTTAGATAACTTAAATCAGTCTGTAACTGCTCACTCACAGCTGTCATTTCGACTCCTCAGCCTTGTCCAAAGGGTGGAGAAATCTTAAAAATAGATTGAATTACTATTAGAAGATCCCTCCACTTCGGTCGGGATGACAAAGTAAATGGTCGGGATGACAAAGTAAATGGTCGGGATGACATAATTATTGGTCGGGATGACACAGGGGCGAGTGAGCAGTTACATCAGTCTTACATCAGCCTTGCTTGTCATTTATCGGTTTTTTTGGTATAAATAATACATCATTAATAATATTTCGAGCGGAAGGTGGTGATTTAGTTGATCGAGGTCAGAAGAAAAGGCGAAGAAAAATTTGAAATACTCCTCCGAAGATTCAACCGCGAAGTTCAGCAGAGCGGTATTTTAACAACCGCCAGAACCAAACGTTTCTTTGAAAAAGAAATTAATCGCTCCCAGAAAAGAAAATCTGCTATAAGAAAAAATGTTATTCGGAAGTTGAAGAGGGGATACTAAAAATTAGCTAGCTAATTTTATTTATCATTTATCAGTTCTCAATTATCATTTACCTTTATTAATTTAGCGATTAAGACGGGTTATAAAAAAATGACAAATGAAAAATAAATGTGAAATGGAAAATGAAAAATGGAAAATGAACTGATAGCTAAGATTGAGAAAGATTATATTGACGCCTACAAGAAGAGGGAAGAACTAAAAATTTCCGTTCTGAGGCTTATTAAAAGTGCAATCAAAAACGAAGAAATTCGCAAAAGGGAAGCACTGACCGAAGACGACATAACAGCTGTGCTGAGACGGGAAGCAAAACAAAGAAAAGAATCGGTATTTGAATTTAGAAGGGCCGACAAAACCGAGGCAGCTGAGCGCGAAGAATTAGAGCTATCAATAATTGAATTTTACCTTCCTAAACAGCTCAGCGAAAATGAAGTACGGGATATTGTTATAAAAACCATAAAAGAACTTGGCATTGAAAATGAATCCCAGATAGGTAAGTTAATGGGCGCCATTATGTCAAAATACGGCAACTCTATTGACGGCGGCTTGGTTTCAAAAACAGCGAGAGAAGTATTGCAAAAATAGTGGAAGTTTGAACGAAGAGGATGGGGGGTAACCACTCACTGTCATTCCCGCGCAGGCGGGAATCCAGAAATAATATAATAAATCTGGGCACTGGATCCCCGTCTTCACGGGGATGACAACAGGGGCAGTGAATGGTTAGGATAGGGGTACGCTTCCATGATAAATCTCGAAAGATGTTATTTCGACATCACGATGAATATCGGGACGAGAAATCTACAAATTAGTGCATCTGTTGCCTGAACTGCAATGAGAACAATAATTTGTATATATCTCGCCTTGAAGCCCCTCCAATGGCTCGATATAACGACTAAAAGTAAAAGCAAAGAATATCCCACAGATTGCTTTGCATAAATCCATATCAGACAATGGTCTATCTTGTAAAATACTAGAATACGTTTCGCCTGAAATAAAAATGAAAAAACTTTCAAAAAAATATATGTTCTATTCCTCCTCTCTGATAGCACTTTTCACGTTCATCATCTTCTTGATAAGCGACTTTTTAATTACTTTTTTTGAACCTTCTTTTTTTAGCAGGTTATTTATTTTTTTATGTTCCGCAATTTTAATTGGAGTTATATTAACTGTCGGCATTTCTGCATTCAATCCTGTCCTTGCTGAGGCAATGGCCACTCTGAGAAGAATGCTCCTGATCGAAAATCTGTCTAACCCCTTACTCATGAAACTCTCTGGCAAAGCTCCGGGAACATATCATCATTCACTAAATGTATCTGCGCTCGCACAAAAAGCAGCAAAGGCAATCGGCGCGGATTCACTTTTGGTTAGAACCGCGGCATATTACCATGACATCGGAAAGCTCGAAAACCCAACTCTATATATCGAGAATCAATCAGGAATGGAAATTCCTACTGCTGAAGACGGAGAATCAATCAAGAAAAATGCGAAAGAAATTATTTCTCATGTAGAAAACGGCATTAAAATCGCACAGGCTTATAATCTCCCTGAAGAAATCATTGATATGATCGCCGAACACCATGGTACAACAAAGGCGCTGTATTTCTATGGCAAGGCAAAAGAAAAAGGATTAAAAATTAAAAGAACTGATTTTAAATATCCGGGTCCCATTCCCCAATCCAAAGAATCTGCGATCCTAATGTTATCAGATTGCGTTGAGGCAACTACAAGATCAATGTCAAACATTAATTCCGAACAAATAAATGATATTGTAGACAAAACAATCGAGGAGCGCAAAATTGAAAACCAATTTAAAAGCTCCGATCTTTCAGAAAAAGAGCTGGAAACAATCGGAAAAGTTCTGAAAGAAAATTTAAGATCGATCTACCATCAAAGAATAGAATATAAGCAGAAATGATAAATATCTCAATCAGCAATCAAACAAACTGGAAGGAATTAGACGAAAACGGAATCAAAAAAGTAGTAAAAAACGCCCTTCTTAAGCTTGGAATTGAGAATGATTTAGTGCTAGAGGTAATTTTTGCCGGCGAAGAAGAAATTAGGAAGTATAATAAGAAATACAGATGCGTCGATAAGCCTACGGACGTGCTATCGTTTCCACAAACTCATTTTAAAGAGAGTAAACTCAATATTCTTGGAAGCATTGTTATCTGTCCGGATATCGCAAAAGAGAGAGAAATACCAATCGAAGAGTTAATTAAGCACGGGATTCTCCACCTCTTGGGTTATGATCATGAAACAGACGAGCCCCAATGGGAAAAAGCCTCGGAAAAAATAAACTGTAACTATTAAAACGGAGGTTTAAATGACATATAATGCGTTTGACTGTAAAAAATTTCTAAAAAGTTTTAGGCACGCAGTTGACGGAGTTATTTTCTTACTAGCTTCAGAGCAAAATGCAAGAGTGCATGCCGTTATTACAATATTAGTCGGCACACTGGCCTACATTTTAGAAGTATCGAGGCTTGAAGCGGCCATTCTTTTTATGGCCGTGATCTTAGTTTTTGCAATCGAGATCATTAACACGGCTATAGAAAAAACTTTCGATTTGCTCCACCCCGAAAATCATGCCGTTATTAAGGGAGTAAAGGATGCAATGGCCGGCGCCGTACTAATCTCAGCAACAATAGCCTTCGTCGTTGCTGCTCTAATATTTCTTCCTTATATTAAGAAGCTGCTCACCATTTAATATTTGCAACAAGGATTATTATTTAGTAATATGAAAATATAGCTGAATAACAATACCAATAACATATTTACAAATAGTTACGAATGATCGGCGGCTATAATATTGGTAATTATTTGTATATTCGTAATTCGTATAGCGTTTTCTTTGGAGGGCATGTGGCGCAAAATAACATCTCAGTCGGAATTGACGTTGGCAGCACAAAGATAATAACCTGTGTTGGCAAATTCGAAAATGGAACCGTTGACATAATTGGACTCGGGAAAAGCAGCAACCAAGGAGTCAGAAAAGGCGTCATTGTCGATATAGAAGAAACTGTTTCTGCAATCTCATCTTCCCTAGAGGAAGCAGAGAGGATGGCTGGAGTTCCAATCCAAAGTGCTATCGTGGGAATTTCCGGCCCTCACATCGAAGCAGAGGAGAGCAAAGGAGTTATCGCCGTTTTACGCACCGATAGTGAAATTACCGATGAAGACGCTAAAAGAGCCATTGACGCTGCCAAAGCGATTCCCAACAAACCGAACCGTGAAGTCCTGCATGTTATTCCTAAAACATTTATAATTGATGGCCAAGAAGCAATAAAAGATCCGGTTGGAATGACGGGCATTCGGCTAGAAGTCGATGCAAATATTATTTCTACCTCCACCAATGCATTGAAATCTTTAATTCGCTCAATCGATCAAGCTGGCCTTCACGCTGAAGAAATAGTTTTTTCCCCTATTGCCACCACGAAGGTCCTTTTGTCGAGGAGACAAATGGATATCGGCGTTATGTTGATCGACTTAGGAGCCTCTACTACCTCCTTTGCCGTTTATGAAGAAGGCGACCTTATCCACTGTGGAGTGATTCCGATCGGTTCAACTCACATTACAAACGATATTGCTATCGGCTTGCGTACCAATATTGATATCGCTGAAATGATTAAAATAAAATACGGCTATGCCATTCCAGACAAAGTTGCAGAAAAAGATGAGATTGATTTAAGTAAATTAGATAAGAGTGAAGACGGTGTTGTTAACACTAAATATGTAGCAGAAATCATAGAAGCAAGGCTGAATGAAATTTTTCTGATGATAAAAAACGATCTCTGTAAAATTGGGCGCGATGGCACTCTTCCTGCCGGTATTGTGCTTACCGGAGGCGGCACAAAGATTGATGGCATTGTCGAATTAGCTAAAGCTACAATGTGTTTGCCAGCCCAAATTGGAAAACCGATAATGGAAATTTCCGGACTAGTTGACAAGACAGATGATCCCGTATATTCTACCAGTATAGGCTTGATGTTATGGGGAAAAGACAAAAATGGAGGAGGGAATTCCTTTGATTTTGATGTTAAAAACATTAACGGCATACTAGGGAAAATCAAATCTGTCTTCAAGAATTTTCTTCCCTAAGAGCCTGTCTAATAAACAGGTTGACAAATAATAGATTAGCGAGTTAATGTTTTGATAAGATTAGCAATGAACCGCTTATTAATCCCTTGGCCCACTAATTTTATATAGAGGAACTATAATGGTTGAGAAAAAAGGATCGGAGCTTGAAAATTTTGCGGTGATAAGGGTTATCGGAGTGGGCGGATCAGGCGGCAGCGCCATAACTAGAATGATAAATTCGAAGCTTCGAGGAGTTGACTTTATATCTATAAATACAGATGCGCAAGCTTTGGCGTTCAATGAAGCTCCCATAAAAATACAAATCGGAAAAGAAACAACACGCGGATTAGGAGCGGGGGCTGATCCTGAAATAGGACGCAAATCTGTTGAGGAAAATAAAGAAGAGGTTTACGAGGCGCTCAAAGGATCAGACATGGTTTTTGTTACCTGTGGTATGGGCGGAGGCACAGGCACAGGAGCAGCGCCTTTCGTAGCTGATATCGCAAAAGAGCTCGGCGCTCTGACCGTCGGGGTTGTAACCAAACCATTTTCATTTGAGGGTCAAAGAAGGAAGAAAATCGCGGAACTCGGTATTGCAGAGATGAAAGACCGCGTTGATACTTTAATCACCATTCCGAATGACCGATTATTACAAGTTATTGATAAAAAGACTTCCTTATTTGATGCCTTTGGTGTTGTCGATGATGTCCTTCGCCAAGGTGTTCAGGGTATTGCCGACTTAATTGTTTATCATGGTATTATTAACGTCGACTTTGCGGACGTGAAAGCAATTATGTCCGACGCTGGCAGCGCTCTAATGGGCATCGGCCATGGAACAGGGGATAACCGAGCAATCGAAGCTGCTAGAGCTGCGATTGATTCGCCGCTGCTTGAGCTATCAATCGATGGCGCAAAAGGCATTTTGTTCAATATTACCGGCGGGCCGGATTTAGGTATGTATGAAATAGATGAAGCTGCAAAGGCGATCACTGAAGCAGCTGACGCTGATGCAAATATTATTTTCGGCGCTATCATCGACGAAGCAATGCAAGGTGAAGTCAAAATCACCGTAATTGCCACAGGCTTTGAATCAGAGCAGAATAGAATGACCAAGAAAAGCTTTATGGTTCAGGAAACGCCTTCCAAGGAAATCCCCAGCTCACAAATGCTTCGAAGGAGCGAGTCAGAAGAAATGATGAGGCCAAAACAGGAAGTTGTGGAAGAAGAGGACGAACTAGAAGTACCAGCCTTCATCAGACGTAAGCTGAAATGACAAGTGTAACGTCATTTCATCCCGAGCAAAACCGAGGGATCTTAGGGCTATTTTATCCTGAGCGAAGTCGAGAGATCTAACATCACAATTGTCATCCTGAAATAAATTCCGGATCCAGAAATATTTAAAAATCATGAATCAGAATAAGGTCATGATTTTTTATTACTTGCTTCTTGATTCTTAATTCACTATTCTAAAATAGTAATCGTAGGGTTATTTTATCCTGAGCGAAGTCGAAGGATATATTATAAATACCTCTTTGTTTTTAAATTTGTAAATTCTAAATTTTAAATTGTTAATATATGCTTTGTCCGGAATGTAAAAACAAGCAAACGGAAGTTTTAGACTCACGAAATGAGCTTCGTTTTGTGAGAAGGCGAAGACAGTGTCTGAAGTGTAAACACCGTTTTACAACCTACGAAAGGATCGATCCTCCAAAAATACAGGTAATAAAAAGAAATGGAGCCTACGAAGATTACCAAAGATCAAAAGTAGAAAAAGGCATACGCCTGGCCTTTGAAAAAAGGCCTTTTGGAGCGAATTATATTGAGTCTGTAATTGACGATGTTGAGCATCAAATAGTAAGATTAAAAAGCAAACTCGTTCACACTCGGCAAATAGGGGATATTATAATCCAAAAACTGAAAGAAACAGATGAGGTTGCATACTTAAGGTTTCTCTCTGTTTATAAAAGTTTTGGAAGCGCTAAAAAGTTTCAAAAAGAAGCAGAAAAGCTGAACAAGTAGTAAGTAAATAAGTTGTAAGTTATAAAGCTGGAAGAATGGTTATTCTTCGAACAAAGTGAGAAGTTATGTTCTATTAGTTCTCGCTACACTCGAACAATAAAATAGACCCCGGTTAGATAGCCGCCGCATTTAACAGGTAAAGGAGAGAAAATGGATAAAAAAGAATTTGATAAAATAATTAAAGAGAAGAAGGTAGTTCTTGTTGATATGTTCGCTACTTGGTGCGGGCCTTGCCAGATGATGGCGCCAATAATTGAGGAGATTGAAAAAGAGTATGAAAAAAAAGACGAGGTAGCAATACTAACAGTAGATATTGATGAAAACCCAGACATCTCTTCTGAATATTCAGTGATGAGTGTGCCAACATTTTTACTATTTAAAGACGGCAAAATGGTAGATAGTATAGTAGGCGCTGTAGCTAAAGATATTTTATCAGCCAAAATTGAAGAACTTATAAAGTAATTCACTTATACTAATACGATGCAGCTGCATTGTATTAGTATAAGTCGACTACTATCATTGATAATTAAACAATGCCATCCTGAATCGGCTTAAATGAAATGGCATTGTTTTTATTAAACCCGATAAACAACATGCTAGCCGGAAAGTTTTGGTATAATAGACTTTATGAATAATCAAGAATTTTTAAATTATTATAATAAGCTGAATGAAAAGCAGTTGGAAGCCGTTAATGCGCTTGAAGGTCCGGTTATGGTGATCGCCGGACCTGGTACAGGCAAAACTCAAATCCTTGCCATGCGTATTGCCAATATTTTACAAAAAACTCAAGTTAATCCCTCCAATATCCTTTGCCTTACTTTTACTAATTCAGGAGTCCAAGCCATGAAGCAACGGCTCCTGCAAATAATCGGCCCGGCCTCGTATCAAATCCATATCCATACTTTTCATTCATTCTGCAACGAAGTCATCGCCAGCTACCCCGAACGCTTTTTAACCTCAAAAAAAATAAACCAGCTCACAGACTTAGAACAAATCTTTTTTATCCAAAAGATTCTTAAAGAGAGTGAATATAAGTACATAAAACCGTTCAAATCACCCTTTCATTACCAGAGAGATATCTTGAAAGCAATCAGTAGCTTGAAGCAAGAAAATATTAAACCGGAAAAATTCCAAGAGATAGTGAAGGGTGAATTTGACAACTTTGCCCAAATCGAGGACATCTATCATGAAAAAGGCGCCAACAAAGGAAACAGAAAGGCAAAATATATAAAGCTGGAAAATGATTTAAATAAAAACAAAGAGCTGGCGGAGATTTATTCTAAATACCAAACCGAATTAACAAGCAAAGGTAAATATGATTACTCCGATATGATTCTATTTGTCTTGGATGCTTTTAAGTCAGATCCGGAAATCCTCTCATACTATCAGGAAAAATACCAATATATATTAGTAGATGAATATCAGGATACAAATTCAGCGCAGAATGATATTATTCGGCTTTTGGGTTCATTTTATGATAATCCGAATGTTTTTGTGGTTGGAGATGACGAACAATCCGTTTTCCGTTTTCAGGGCGCGTCTCTAGAAAATATTTTATTCTTCAAAGAGTCTTACCCTGAAGCCAAAATTATCGTGCTTGAAAATAACTACCGCTCGGTTCAAAAAATTCTTGATGCTTCAAGAGCTCTCATCCAGAATAACAACGACCAGATCTTCAGTCGACTCAACATTTCAAAAAATCTTAAAAGCCAAATAAAGGGGGCCGCCGGCAACATTGAAGTCGCAGAGTTTTCGAACGGCTCGGTAGAATCCTATTTTGTTGCTAAAAAAATCGAAGAGTTAATCGGAAAAGAAAACTTGATTAAATATTCTTCGAGTGAAACGAGAAGTTTAAAAGATGACAGTTCTCGACTCATAGCCTCGAACAATAAAAAAGTTTCACCAAACGAAATAGCGGTTCTATATAAAGAACATCGGGACGCGGAGGAGCTTATAGAATTTTTGTCGAAGCTAAACATTCCTTACGTTATCGAAGTCGGCGGCAACATTTTGGAAGATCCGGAAATCGACAAGATTATTACCTACATAAAATCACTCCAATTCGGCGTGAAGGAGACAGATAACAAGCTTCTTCTAGAAGTAATGCACTACTCATTTTTCGGCATTTCTCCTTTAGATATTTACAAAATTGTTGTAGAGGCAAATAAAAGCAGGAAGAATCTATTTGATGTCATTACTTCAAAGGGAATTGCCGACAAACTAGAATTAGATGAACCAAACGCCATTAAGGAATTTGTAAAAACTTTTCTCGAATGCCGAAACATTGCTAACTCTGCCGCTTTTGCCCATGCTTTTGAGCATATCATTAATGCGACGGGATACCTGAATTATCTTTTATCGCTAAACGAATCGGTTCACCATTTAAACCGCCTTCAAACACTTTTTGATGAAATCAAAAAAATTAACACCAAAGACAAACAGCTGAAGTTAAGCGGTTTTCTTGAATATATTTCTTTGCTTCAAGAAAACAATCTCTCAATCAAACAAAAAGAACTCTCGGCAAATTATGAAGGCGTTCATCTTATGACTGCTCATAAATCGAAGGGGTTGGAATTTGAATATATATTTTTAATCCATTGCACAGACAAACACTGGGGGAATAAAACTAAAAAAGAATTAATTAAACTGCCCCATAGCATTCTTAAGACTAAGAGTAAGGGAGTATCGCAGGAAGCAGATAACGAAGAAGAACGCCGGCTATTTTACGTAGCATTAACAAGAGCAAAAAAGCACATTTCATTAACCTACGCCACGACCTACGGCGAGGCCGAAAGCATCTCTTTAACTGTTCCTTCCATATTTCTAGCCGAAATTTCGTCAAATTTAGTCGCCAAAGAAAGTATGAAAAAGTATGAAGATGAGTTTGATGAACGCTTAAGATTAACCTTCGCTAAAAAGAAATGGCAACCCTCAGAAGCTCTAAGCCACTTTCTAGAACAACTAATTCATGATTTTAAATTAAGTCCGACTGCTTTAAATAGTTACATAGAATGTCCACAGCGTTTTTTCTACGACAACATTCTCCGAGTACCCAAAACTAAAAATTTCACCCAATCCTATGGAACAGCTGTCCATAAGGCGCTGGAACTACTTTTTAAAAAATATAAAAGAGACTTTAAGCTGCCTTCTAAAGAGGAGTTCTTAAAAGATTTTACAGAAGCGCTGGAAGAAGAAATCTTTACAACAGAAGAGCGGAAAAGAGCAATGGAAAACGGAAAAGAGATTCTTACAAAATATTATGATTTTTATATAGAAGAATGGGAACGGAAGGGCGCTCCTCTCTCCTGTGAATACGATTTTTCAAAACACGATGTTTTCTTTAATAATATTCCAATAACCGGAAAAATCGATAGAATCGATTTAATAGATAAAATATCAAGTAAAGTTAAGATTGTTGATTACAAAACATCTTCTCCGAAATCCCTAAACTTCATACTTGGTAATACTAAAGAAAATGATACAAAATTAATGTATCAGGCTTATTTCTATAAAATGCTTTCTGAAGCGGATCCGCTATTCCAATGGAGGGTTGGGGAGATAGAATTTGATTTTATCTCGCCCGATAAAGATAAATTTCGACGTGTTGCATTACCAATTGATGAAAAACAATATCTTGAATTTAAGAAAACGGTCGAGGAAGTGTATGATAAAATCATAAATTTAGAATTTCATTTAGAAGAACAGGCTTGCAAAAACAGCAACGGCATCTGCGCTTATTACAACATTTGCCATAATAACCAGAGTGAATGATTGGCTTCACTTACATATAAATCCGAAATTCGAATATCGATCTTCGACAAGCTCAGATCGCCCTGAGCGACAGTCGAATAGGCGAAATTCGAAACAAATTCGAATTTCTAAAAATTTAAATGTTTAAAACATTAAAGAATTAGAATTTATTATTTGTTTCGGATTCTGAACGGGATCCCGCCAGAGGCGGTGATTTCGAACATTCGATATTCGGTAACCACTCGTTGTCATCCTGAGTGGAGCTTGCGAAGGATCTAGTGAAACGATCTAATAGTAACGC
>CAYIJI010000034.1:0-12558 GCA_964363695.1 uncultured Candidatus Saccharibacteria bacterium | reverse complement strand
TATGTTCGATCTGTAGCTTTGATACCCCGACGGCTTGGCCGCGGGGAGTTTCATTGGGAGACACAATGGACGACGAAAACACAACGGCCGTAGAAGGCGAAGAAGAAGAAAAAGTAGAGGGGGAAACTCCTGAAGAAGAAACTGAAGAGGAAGCAGAAGACGATGATGCTAACACTGAAGAGGGAGAAGAAACTTCAGCTCAATAGTATTTTTAATTGTACTTTTCAAGAAAATTCCGAATCCATAAATATGGATTCGGAATTTTTTGATGGAATGATTAAGAGCCGCTAGACTCTTTAAAAAGTCTTCTATATGCTGTATCTTCATTAAGACAAGCTCCATATAATTTTAGCATTGTAATCACTAATTGAAGCGCAGTTGCGCAACGTTACAAAGGAAACAATTAATCTTATTTTCCCTGAGACAAAAACCGGTTGATTATTGTATAATCAAGTTATATGTTTCGCTTATTGACTGTTTGATCTAAAAGGGTTTAGATATCTAAATAATAACAAGGACTATATGAAACAGAATTTAACTTCCATTGCTCACTTTACATCATATTTGCCAAAAGCTTGCGGTGTTGCGACTTATGCAGCTGCTCTTAGAAAAACAATGGCCACAGCCAATCCGGATTTTAAGGATTTTGTGGTCGCCATAGACGATACGAAAGAGGGTTATCGATACGGATCTTCGGTTAAATATCACTTTTGGGATAAAGATATTGAAGGTTATAAAAAGGCTGCCGAGGTTATTAACCAAAGCGATGCACAAATTGTCGATATTCAACATGAATTCGGCCTTTATGGATCTAAAGTTAATCCTGATACTTTGGGACAGGATGACGGAAAAAACTTTTTAGTTTTTCTCAATGCTCTAGAAAAGCCTGCAATCACTACCATGCATATGGTTTACAAAAATCCTCCGCCAAGCCACAAAAAAGTTGTACAGGAGATTTGCGACAAGTCTTTGAGAATAGTTGTGCTCGCCGAAATTGCAAAGAGAATATTGGTTAATCAATATAAAATTGCGCCGAGAAAAATTGAGGTCATAAAACATGGTGCTCCGAATGTGCCAAAATACTCCACTGGCTTTTTTAAGGAGATGATCGGCTTAAATAAAGAGGAAATACTCGTTTCTTCTTTCGGTTTGATTAGGCCGAAGAAAGGCTATGAGTATTTAATTGAAGCTGTTGCCGAATCTAGAAAGAAATATCCAAATATCAAACTTTTGATTGCCGGAAGAGCGCATCCGCAGCGATCACCCGAATATTACAAACTCTTAAAGGATAAAGTTAAGGAATTAAAACTGGGAAATAATGTCATATTCGTTAATAAATTTATAGATTACTCAGAACTCTTAAACTATCTTATGGCGACAAACGTTTTTGTAGCGCCGTTCACAGTTAAGGAACAAGTTTCAAGCGGAACTTTAATCTACGCAATGGCAGCCGGAAGAGCATGCATTTCGACTCCTTTTGATTATGCAAAAGAAGCCTTGGCTGATAAAAGGGGAATACTTGTTCCGCCTCGCAATAGCAAGGAATTGGCAAACAAAATTGTTTATTTAATAAAACACCCTAAGGTTAGGCATAGAATGGAAAACGAATCCTACAAATATGCAAGGCAGCAAACCTGGTCAAGAACAGCTAAAAAATATCTAAGTCTTTTTTCAAGTTTATTGGAGAATTAATTTATGAATGAGCAATTAGGTCCCTTTAATCCCGCTTTTTCATCTTCTCCTGAATCGGAAAAGCAAAATTTAGAAGAAGAAACTGAAAAAAACGAACGATGGAGCATTAAAGACTTTAAAGGCTTTATTCATTTCCACTCATGGGAAGGAAGTTCTTGCGGTAAAGATCAGATTGCTGACATTAGAGAGGCGATAAATAAAAAAACCGGCTTAAAATATATCGGTTTCGCAGAACATGTTGGTTGGCCCAAAGAAGAATATTGGTATGATAAGATTAGAACAGAATTTCAAGACATCGATAAAATCAATGAGGAAAATACTGCTCCCAAGGTTTTTAAAGGGATTGAAGTTAATGTCTTCCCGGATGGGAGTATCGATGCTCCAGATGATATTTTAAACCAATCAGACATTGTTGTGGCATCAATTCATTATAAAAATACTGATCGACCAGATCAAATGACTGCTGAGTCTACAGTAAATCGTTGGATAACTGCGATGGAGAATAACCCAAGTATTAATATGCTTGGTCATCCGCTTAGAGAATTGCCAAAAGAAGAATGGGGTAAAGTTGATTGGGATAAGTTATGTCAGCATGCGGCCGCTAAAAATGTTGCAATTGAAGTAGGAATCGGTGACTCAGCGCCTTCTAATTTGCCAAGAGAATTTTTCGAAGCGCTAAGTAGAAATAACAATCTTGTTTCACTGGCGCCGGACTTTCATCGTCTAACAGATTATCTCTCCAAAGTTGACCTAACGCTAGAACAACAATCAATTCTGGAGGAATCGGCGAACCTAAAGGCAAAAATAGCAGGAGCTACTTTTAATGAAGGGGAAACACTAAAGGGATTAAAACCTGGAGAAACGGCATTGCCGGAAGAGGAAAGAATAACAGAACTGCGAAAAAACAGAGCTAGATTACAGGAAATTGAAGAGGGTAGAGAGTTGGCTGAAATATTTTCTGCTCTAACAGCATCTGAGCCATCATATGTAGATGTGAAAAATGATCGAGGCGAAGTTGAGACAAGAAAAATAGATAAAAAACAGCTTTCAATACCAATATTAATGAAATATGCCAGAAGAATCTATCAAATACAGAATTTTATTGATCGAAATAAGATCGTAAATCTTTGGGATGAAGAAAAATTTTCAGGTTGGATAGAATCAAGGAAAAACAATGAACAAAAATAAAATAATCTTTGTCTCGACTTTCCCGCCGCGCGAATGCGGGATTGCGACTTATACAGAGTCAATTATTGATTCAATAAGAAAGAATCACACTGATATTGAATGCGAAGTCGTCGCTATTAATAACGGCAAAAACCTTAAATATCCCAAAATTGTTAAAAAAACGATTGAACAAGAAGACGATAGAAGTTATGTTGCTGCCGCTAAATTCATAAACGAATCTGACGCAGCTGTTGTCTCCGTTCAACATGAATTTTGGATTTACGGTGGTTTTAATGGCAAAAAAATTCTCAGTCTTTTAAAAAATATTAAAAAACCGGTAGTTTTAACGCTTCATTCGGTCCCGATTTCTTCGGAAAGGCCGTTTAAAATTGTTCCCGATCGGTTTAAAAGCCGAACCAAATTATTGAAAGAAATTTTTCTTTACGTTAGTGCAGTCGTTGTGCTGACCGATTCGGCTAAAGAATATTTATGCAAAAAGTTTTCCCTTGAAAGCGACAAGGTATTCGTTTTACCTCATGGTGCGCCGGCTTTATTTGAAAAAGACCTTTTGCGTTATCGCAAAGAGAAGGAATCGCTTGGACTGAATAAAGATGATTTTGTTTTAACTTCTTTTGGATTAATTTCTCCCAAAAAGGGATTGGAATATGTGATCAAGGCTTTACCCGGCATCATCTCTAAAAACCCAAATCTTCCAATTAAATACATAATTGCCGGCCAAATGAGGCCAAACAAATCAGAGAAATATCTTTTATATTTAAAACAACTGACAAAAAAATTAAATTTAGAGAAAAACGTAATTTTTGACAACCGGTACCTTACGGTTGAGGAAATCTTCCGATATTTAGCGAATACCGACATCTACATAACTCCATATTATAAGAAAGAACAGTCCAGTTCTGGAACTTTAAGTTATGCTTTGGCGGCGGGATGCTGTATTGTCTCGACTCCTTATTTCTTTGCACGCGACTTAATTGAGAAACATGGAGTGGGAAAACTTGTAGATTTCAAAGATTTTTCTTCTATCGCGAAAGTAGTTAATTCTTTAAGTTTTAATCGGTCCAAAATATTTGATTATCAAAAAAAATCTTACGAATTAGGCCAATCAATCGAATTTTCAAAAGTGGTAGATAATTTTATTAGTATTCTAAAAAAACAGAAAAATTTAAAAGGAGAATAAGATGGAAATTAATCCATACATTTTTAGGGGTTACGACATTCGAGGGATAGCCGGAAAGGATTTAAATACTGACATCGTTGAACAAATCGGTAAGGCTTATGGCACATGGCTCAATGAGCATGGGGTTAAAACAGCAGTTGTCGGATCTGATTGCCGGCTTTCAAGCGATGAATATCGGGAGGCTGTGATTAAAGGTTTGACTAGCACGGGAATCGATGTTTTTGACCTTGGGATGACTTTAGTACAAATAGTTTACTATGGCCAATATCATTTCAATACCAAGGGCTGTGTTATGGTTTCGGCTTCTCATAATCCGGCGGAATACAACGGATTTAAATTAGGTGCTGACTTTTCAAAAACAATGGACACCGAGGAGATTAGAGAACTAAAAGAAATGGCTTCGAAGGGCGATTTCGCCAAAGGTGAAGGCAAGGTAGAGAAAAAGGACATTACTGAAGCGTATTTTGAAAAACTGCTTGAAAAAGTAAAAATAACAAAGAAGTTTAAGATCGCAGCTGATTTTGTCAACGCCACTGCTTCCAATTTTTTTCCAAAGTTGGCGGAAAAAATCGGGGCAGATCTAGTCATGCAAAATGACAACATTGACGGTAATTTTCCGAGTGGTACTCCCGATCCGACTGAAAAACATTTGATCGAAAGATTGGCGAAGTTCACTCTTGAGAATAAGGCGGATGTCGGCATAACTTTCGATGCAGACGGAGACAGATTGGGTGTAGCTGATAACAAAGGAACAATTATTTGGAATGACATGCTGGTGGCAATCTTTGCCGCCGATGTGATTGAAAATAATCCGGGAGCAAAAATTGTTTACAACGTACTTTGCTCGAAAATTGTTGAGGAAACAATCAAAGATCGAGGCGGCGAGCCAATAATGTGGTTAACTGGTCACTCGTTTATTAAACAAAAGTTATTCAAGGAGAAAGCAAAATTTGCCGGTGAACTTTCTGGCCATTTTTTCTTTGTTGATAAATTTTACGGTCATGACGATGGCTTTTATGCTGCGCTGCGTCTTTTGGAATATTTATCAAGAAAAAATCAATCTTTTGATCAGGTGATTGCCGGTTTTCCAAAGTATATTTCGAGTCCGGAAATAAAAGTTGGCTGTCCCGACGATGTCAAGTTTGAAGTCATCGAGAGAATGACAAAAGAGGCCAAAGAGAAATTTAAAGAAGAAAAAATCACAGATATCGATGGGATTAGAGTGGATTTTTTGGATGCAATGTTTGTTATTCGAGCCTCACAAAATGGGCCTTATGTAGGACCAAAATTCGAAGCAAAAACTCCAGAACGATATGAAGAAATGAAAAAAATTGTCGCAGACTTTTTACACAATGCTCCGGAAATGGATTGGAGCTTTGGCGTAAATCTTGATTCATTAGAATAGGATTTATTATATGATTATTCGCTTAAGTATGACAATTTATAAGGAGAAATTATGGACCAAGAAAAAAATTTGGATGAAACAGAGGATATAACTAGTTGGAATTACGCGCAAGTTTGGGATAAATTTCCAGTTCCTGCTCGGCCGACGAAGAAAGAGATCGAATATTTGGAAAAGGAAATTAGAGATAAAATGTCCGATCCTAGTAAGGCAGAGTTGCTGATTCTTGGTTCAACTATTGAATATCGCTTTCTTTGTAAAAGGCTGAGAATAGTCCCAAATGTGACTGATTATGTGAAAGAAAATTATGACATTCTAAGCCAATACTCTAAAGAAAAGTTTCCAGACGAGCATTTTATGGAAGTTGATTGGCTCAAAATCAATGAAAAAGAAAAATACGATTTTATTTTAGGACATCGAATATTTAATTGTGTCCCACATAATAGGGTCGGCGATATGTTTAAGATAATGCATGATGCTTTAAAACCGGGCGGAACGTATTTTTGCAAAGGCAATGTTCGATTTAAAGGAGAAGAAAATCGTCTAGAAGAAATTCGTGAAAAATGGGCTTTTAAGGAAGATCGCCAGTATCCGTTATTTAGCTACCTTGAAGTAGAGCTTTATATGCATTGCGCTAAGGAAAATGGATATGTTGATTATCCAAAGGCGAGAAAAGTGATCAATGACTGGCATGAGAACGGCAAAATTTCTGAGGAAGATTATAAACTTGCCCGCATTTTAATTTCTATGCCGGACGATAGCTTGTTTAGAAGTGCAACAAAAGAAGAACTTGATCCTCTAATTGCTCAAACTGGATTTAAGAATGTCGAGTGGATTGTAATGGACGAAGATATCTGCAGCAATATGCCAATAATTAAATTAACAAAATAGGAGGAAGCATGTCTCTGAATGAACAGGAGGGGCAGACTGATTCCCAAGAAGTGGACGCTCAAAGCGAAATTTCCCCTCATATTGCCGAAGAATATCCAAATATCGACGAATGGAAGGAAGATAAAAAAGCAGTTGATCAAGGTGATCCTAATAGTATGTATGGTAGATACGGATTTGAGAAATTGGGTGAAAGAGAACAAGAATTTGCAGAAATGGTAGGTGCTAAAGACGCAGCTCTTTTCAATGCTGGCATGGCTGCTATCCACACAGTGATTGAAGCGGAAGAACTTCATCCAGGTGATACTGTTCTATGCGGAGATAATATTTATGGCGTTACTAAGGATTTGGCTCGACGTCTTGAAAAAAGAAGTAGGATAAAAGTTGTGTTTACAGACACTACTGATAAAGAAAAATTATCAAAAGAGGTTAAAAAACATAAACCCAGTCTAATAATCGCCGAGACGGTCGCTAACTCTCCAAAAATGGGAATAACCAATCCTGAAGATCTCGTTGAAATTGTTGATAAGACAAGAGAAGACTATGCTCAAAACTACAATCTTAATGCCAGTATTGATAAATTTTTAAGATTAAAACCAGAACTGAGAGATGTCAGTCCTGAATTGCGAAAAGAAATTGTCGATTCGGTTGGGGAATTTCTTGAGGGCAACAATCCTTTTGTATTCCGTAAAGTTCTTAAAGATTTAAGAGCTCACGTTAATAGTACCGGCAGAGAATTTAATCTAAATGATTTTAAGGATTTTCTTAAAAAAGCAAAGGATAATATCCATGAAAAACTTTCAGTTGTAGTTGATAACACTTTGCCCTCGCCGGTCCTCTTGAATCCATTAAAAACATTCGGCGATCGAAAAGATTTTGTTGTTGTGGAAAGTGCAACTAAGCATT
This sequence comes from uncultured Candidatus Saccharibacteria bacterium, assembly GCA_964363695.1. Classification (GTDB taxonomy): domain Bacteria; phylum Patescibacteriota; class UBA1384; order XYA2-FULL-43-10; family 1-14-0-10-43-13; genus JAMCZZ01. The sequence goes on along the minus strand of CAYIJI010000034.1, from coordinate 5,305 downwards.
ATCAAGAAGGTAAAAATGAGATTACAGCAGGCCTAGCTTATTCTAATGATGTGGATAAGATGCAAGAGATTAAAAGTGTAAGAATAATAGATGGTACCTATCTTCAGCCCAATGACGAGAAAAGAATTCCAGCTGATATTTTTGAAAAAATGCCGGACTTACTCAAAATTCACGCTGAGCATGCGTTGGCTTTGGCCGAATTACTTAATAATTACAGTCATTTGGGTATAAGAGTCCATCATCCAAATTTATCCAATCATCCGCAATATGAAATGGCTTCGGAAATAGCGCCGGGGGGACTAGTAACACTTTTTTATGTCGAGTTTCCAGAAGGTATTGATGGGGACGACTTCATAGATAGATTCAAAAAAGAGGCGGAAGAAAAAATTGGCATCGGATCAAGTTTTGGCCATTTTAAAACATGGATCTCAAACTATAGTCTAGAAAAAAATGTAGTCAGGATTGCCACCGGTTTTGAGAAGGAAGAAGATTTTGAAGTCGTAAAAAAAGGCTCTACTGAGGCAATGAGATCAGTGCTGGAAAATCGAAATATTGCCGAAGTCCGTGAAAATATCTCTGAAATATAATTCTTAAGAGGTCTGCGCAATGATCGCACATTTGTCCGGTAAAATTTTATTTCATAAAGATGGGTTTGTCATTCTTGATATTGGTGGCGTTGGATACAAGATCAGCATTGCGAGTAAGAAGGAACTGAAAGATGGAGAGTCGGCAAGTTATTTTATCCATCAACATTTGAGAGAAGATTCTAGCGATCTTTATGGTTTTGGTTCTTATGAGGAATTAAGCCTTTTTAAGCAGTTAATATCGGTAAATGGCGTCGGTCCGAAAGTCGGCATGCTTATTATAGCTTCGACTGAAGCCAATAAAATTGTTAGAGCTATCTTAAATGAAGATCTGACTTTTTTTCAATCAATTTCGGGGATTGGAAAAAAAGTGGCCGCCCGAATAATTCTTGATTTGAAATCAAAAATAACCGGCATAGACAGCGAAAGCATATTTGGGAATTTGAACGATAGTAACAACGAAGTTTTGGATGCATTGCAATCGCTCGGGTATAAAAACACTGAGATTATAAAACTTTTTCCTAAAATACCAGCTGAGTGTTTAACAACTGAAGATAAAGTTAGATGGCTCCTTCGAAATATAAGTAAATAATGCCTCGTTATACTAATACGATGCAGCTGCATCGTATTAGTATAAGTCTTGCCAACGCGCGATGTAACTGCTCTCTCTCGCCCTTCCTTTGTCATTCCTGAATCAAGTTCAGGACAAGCTCTCGGGACCGGTCATTCGACTCTGAGGTGAGCGATGAGGCTCAGGCCTCCCATTCGACAAGCTCAGGGCCTGTCATCGACTCTGAGGTCTGTGACCTCGTCGCTCAGACTCGAAGAGAGTGGAAATCGAAGGCAGAGTCGAACGACGGGAATGACGACGAGTGAGCAGTTACCGTGCGATAAGTTGCCGACCAACTCTTTTTGCTCTATAATAGAGAAGATTTCCCCGACGGCTTGGCCGCGGGCCCATGGTTCCTGTTCGGAAGGGTCCAGGGCTTGCCCTGGGGTTAATACCATTTATTACAATTGCTTTTAATAATAAGGCTAATTTTCTTGTATGGATAATCAAGAGCTAGAAAATTTAGAAACGGATTTGACTGCCGATTCCATTCTTGAAGAAGAAGAGTTCGAGTTTACTTTGAGGCCGAAAAGATTTAACGAGTACATCGGTCAGAAGAAGATTAAAGATAATTTAATTATTTTCATTCAAGCTGCCAAAAAGCGGGGCGAGCCGATTGAACATATAATGTTATATGGTCCTCCGGGATTAGGCAAAACAACTCTTTCAAATATCATTGCCAACGAAATGGGGGTTAATATTCGAGTTACCTCTGGCCCGGCCATCGAGAGGGCGGGAGATCTGGCTTCAATTTTAACAAACCTATCAGAAGGCGACGTCCTTTTTATCGACGAGATTCATCGGCTTAATCGAAATGTGGAAGAGGTTCTGTATCCAGCGATGGAAGATTTCGCTATCGATTTGATTTTAGGAAAAGGGCCTTCTGCCAAGACGATGAGAATCGACTTGCCGAAATTCTCCTTGATCGGTGCTACGACAAAGATAGGGGCGTTATCTTCTCCGCTCCGAGACCGGTTTGGAGCGATTCATCGGTTGGAGTTTTATTCAGAGGAAGAACTCTCAGATATTATCAAGCGATCTTCACAAATTCTTAATGTAAAAATTGATAAATTTGGGGTGGCAGAAATTGCCAAAAGGTCGCGTCGTACTCCCAGAATCGCTAACCGTATTCTAAAAAGAGTAAGGGATTATGCCGAGGTGAAGCATAACGGTTCTGTAGATAAAAAAATTGCCGATGAAGCACTCAAAAAAATAGATGTGGATGAAATCGGCCTCGATCAAAATGACAGGGAATATTTAAAAACCATTATAGAAAAATTCAACGGCGGTCCGGTTGGACTAGAAACTATATCCGCTGCTATGTCTGAAGATAAAGATACAATCGAAGATGTGATTGAGCCCTACCTGCTCCAGCTCGGATTTATAAATAGAACGCCGAAAGGCCGGGTAGCAACCGATAAGGCATATGAGCATCTAAAGATCAAGAATAATAATTCAGCGCAGAAATTACTTTAAAATTTCTAATTACTAATTGACCTAATCATTCTAAACAAATCCCAATATCCCAATATCTAAAAAACCAATACCGATCACTTGGTTTTCAAATAATAAATGATGAAATAAATGAAAAATGAGAATTGAAAAATGATAAATTGCTGAGATGTCTAATAATAAACATAAAATTCTGGTTCATGTCTGTTGCGCTGCTTGTGCGAGTTATGTTTTTTCTGAATTAGAAAAAGAAAATTTTCAAATTACCGCTTTTTTCTATAATCCCGAAATTCACGGAAAAGCCGAATATGAAAGACGCCTTTCTGATGTTATGACTTTGTGTGAAGAAAAAAACATCAAATTAATTGTTCCAGAATATAATATTCAAGATTTTTTTGCGCCACTTCTTCCTTATCAGGATAAAAATTCTATTAAATTTATTTCGGACAAAAAAAGATACAAAAGAAAAAGATGCCAACTTTGTCTTTCTCTCTTAGTAAGGGAAATGATAAATAAAACCAGGCAGCTCCATTTTAAATACTTTACTACCACTATGTTATGCTCTCCCTATAAAGATCATGATGAAATATGGAACATGTCGCTGGAGGGATCTATTGACAAAAGTCTTAATTTGTATTATAAGGACTTTAGGAAAGGATATTGGACCGGCCGAAATTATGCTAGATCCCATTACATAATGATACCCAAATATTGCGGATGCAACGACTCTTTGGAAGAAGGCAGGCTGGAATAATTGGTTTAATTTTTTTATGATTTATTTACTAGCACTATATTTTATTTTTCTACTAGCTTTCGTTATTTACAGCGCAGCAGGCATCTACCACCTCTGGAGATTTGGATATACGGGAGATTTAACGCAGCCGATAATAATACTATATTCTTTTTTATCGCTTGTAATAATTATCTTTTCCTTAGTCTTTATTGCCGCAGGAAATTGGCCTGTGGATTTTAACCTTTAGCTATGCCATATAAAAAACTTTTTCCAGCTCAGGAGGAATCAGAAAAAATCTTTCTACTAATTAGAAAGCACTGGTTTGCTTATGTGATTTTTTGGTTTGTAGGCATTTTTATGTCAATTCCGGCGATCGGCGTTCTAGTTTTTTGGTTTTCTAATCCTGATCTTCCCGCATTGATTGGAAATATAATTATTTTAGGTGAAAGTGTTTACAGCCTTTCTGTCCTAGCGCTTTTACTCTATGGGTTTGTTGACTATTATTTAGACATTTACATAGTTACCGACCGCAGAATCGTTGATATAGAACAAAACGGTTTTTTTCACCGCCAAATCTCAGAACTTTATCTTCGGGAAGTACAGGACGTCAAGGCGAAAGTTTATGGTTTTTTCCCGACAATGCTTCATTTTGGACAAGTTATTATTCAGACAGCAGGAAAAATTGAAAATTTTACATTCGATTCGATTCCTCACCCTTATGCGGTTTCTAAAATGATTATGGACTTGCATGAAGGTAACGTCGGCAGAAGCAGCAGACAAAAAAGATTGACCACAATAAATGATCCAAAAGACAATGAAGTTTTAGAATTACGAGGTTATTCTGTTGATAATAAAGACATTAACCAAGAACAAAAGATTAATGGCGAAGAAAAGATTAAACCTGAAGAATTTATAGAAAAACATAAAGAAGAAGAGGTAAAAGAGTTATTAAATTCCGCGAAAAATAAAATAATAAATCTCGATAAGTCCGATGAAGTTATTAAAATAGAAGGAACTTTAGAAGAAGGAAAGCAGATAAATATTAAATAGTATGAAATTATCCGATTTTGATTATATGCTTCCTACAGAACTAATTGCTCAATTTCCTGCAGATATTAGAGATCACTCGCGGCTTCTTGTGCTTGATAAAGAAATAGGAAAAATTAAACATCATACTTTTTATGATGTTTTTGATTATTTAAAAGCCGGAGATGTGTTGGTTGCAAATAATTCAAAAGTTTTCCCGGCTAGACTGTTTGGATTAAGAAAAGATACTGGCGGAAAAATTGAGATTTTACTAAATAAAGATATTTCAGAGTCTTCTCATTTTGTCACCCCCACCGCCTCCTCTGTCATCCCCGCCTCCCCTTCTGTCATCCCCGCGAAGGCGGGGATCCACGATAGCAAATCTTCCATTTGGGAAGTCATTGGCAAAAACTTAAAAACCGGCACAAAAGTCAATTTTGAAAATTCCAGATTGGGGGGCAAGGTAATCAATAAAAAAGAAAAAATTTCCACCATTGAATTTAATCTCAAAGGAGAAGAATTCTTTAAAGAGATTGAGAAAATTGGGCATACTCCGCTGCCTCCTTACATAAAAAAAATCGATGATCAAAGCGACAAAGTTAATTATCAAACTGTTTATGCTAAGCCAGTCGGCAGCGTAGCAGCGCCAACGGCTGGCCTGCATTTTACTAAAAATTTATTGAGCCAAATAAAAGCTAAGGGAGTAGAAATCGTCGAGGTAACTTTGCATGTTGGGTTAGGTACTTTTGCTCCGGTGAAAACGGAAAAAGTAGAGGATCATAAAATTCATTCTGAATATTACACTGTTAAGGGAGAAGAACTAAAAAAGATTATCGAAGCTAAAAAAGAAGGACGCAGAATCATCGCCGTAGGAACTACCACAACTCGCGTCCTCGAGCA
>CAYIJI010000033.1:0-12696 GCA_964363695.1 uncultured Candidatus Saccharibacteria bacterium | reverse complement strand
TTGGAGAGGTAGTGAAAAAAGAGTATAAAAATTATGCCTTTATAGACAGCCAAAATCTTAATCTTGCAGTTAACGATCTTGGTTGGAAATTAGACTACAAAAGATTCCGCATTTTCCTGGCAGATAAATTTGATGTAAAAACAGCTTTCTTGTTTATTGGTTTTATTAAAGGAAACGAAAAATTGTATGAAAGTCTAAAAAAATTCGGCTACAAACTTGTTTTTAAGCCCACTCTCCCGTATAGAAAAAATAAAATCAATCATACAAAAGGCAATGTTGACGCTGAATTAGTTTTACATGCTATGATTGAATATGGAAACTACAATAAGGCAGTAATAATTTCCGGTGACGGCGACTTTCATTGCCTGATTGAATATTTACTGAAAGAAAGAAAGCTCGAATGTGTAATTGTCCCCAATTTCTTTAAATTTTCAGCCCTGCTAAGGAAATTTATGCCTCACTTAGTTTTTTTGAATAGATTGAAAGACAAGCTTGAGTACAAAAAAAGAGGCATTAACCTTCGGACAAAACCTTAGGTGTGGCCTCTTATCGTGATTACAAGATAAATGTATCATAAATAATTATTTTCTGTCAATAGAGCGAACTTACAAAAGTGAATGAAAGCAACTATGAAAAAGAAACTTAAATAAAAAAACCCTCTTGCCGTATCGCATTTCAGCGAGGGCAGAGGAGGGAGCAACCTATCCCTTTCGGGCACCCGCCCATAGGGGCAGTGTTCAGTTGTTATTTGACTGTAGTATGCCCGATGAGACAAACAATGTCAATAGGGCAAACTTACTGACGGGGGTACACTTTCAAAATTAAGCTTAAAAATAGTTGTCATTTCGACATCATGAGCGAAGTCGAATGACGAGAAATCTACAAATTAATGTGGCCATTGTTCAAACAATAATTTGTATATCTCTCGCCCTGTAAGCCCCACCAGTGGGTCGAGATGACTTAATATTTGAGATCAAAAGCAAAGTGTACCCTTGTCAGGGCAAATTTACAAAAGTCAAAGAAAAATAACATGAAAAAGAAACTACCAAAATTTAAGAAGGAAGATGAAGAAAGAGAATTCTGGGCTACTCATGATAGCACTGATTATTTTGACTGGAAAAAAGCTATTATCAATCCATCTTTTCCTAATTTAAAGCGCAGCTCTATTCTAAATTGACTTTATAGTCAATTTAGACTATGATTATAGTAAATTATGACTATGATTTCAAAATCTAAAGAAAAAAATACTATACTCGGGTATTACCTCACTAATCCGGAGGCGCGGCATTATATTAATGAAGTAGCAGAAATGTTTGGTATGTATCCAGCCAATGTCAACAAAAGACTGAAAGAACTTGAAAAAGACGGCATTTTGAAAAGCGAATTTGTCGGTAAAGAAAGATATTTTTTTCTAAACAAGCAATTTCCCCTTCTTGGTCCGTATAAGGAGATATTTCAAAAAACTATCGGCATCGAACAAATATTACTGGAAATCTTTTTGCAAAAAAAGCAATCCAAGGAGGTTTATATTTTTGGGTCATATGCAAGGAATACCATGGATGCTGAAAGTGATATTGACATTCTAGTGATTGGAGATTTTCCAATTTTAGAACTGGAGAAAATTGCTATGACGCTGAGAAAAAGATTTGGGCGAGAGTTTAACTTTATTAGTATGAGTGAGAAAGAATTCAAAAATAAAAAGGTAAAGAAAAATCCGTTTATCCAACAAATCTTTTCAGATAAAATAATAAAGATAAAATGAAATTCGAAAGGCAGTTTTTTCAAAAAATAGAATTTACGCCGAATCAAATTCAGAATTATCTTGATTCTGCAAAACACGATTTAAGCATTGCCAAACAATCAGATATTCCCGACGTGGTTTTTAAGTTTAGCTATGATTCTTTTGTAAAGATAGGCATTACTCTAATTGCCAGCTATAATTACAGAGTCCGCAGTAATACCGGTCATCATATTAAAATAATCGAGAAGACAAGCCAAATATTGAATGACGAAACAATTTTAATACTCGGAAATAGAATGCGCAAAGAACGAAATTTAAATTTATACGACGGCATTGTTTTTATAAGCGATAAAGAAAGCAGCGAATATTTAGATTTTGTTGAGCAAGTTTTTAAGAAGGTAAAAAAAGTTCTTAGAACCGCATAATGCTCCACTGTTATCTGTTTAACTGTATTCTGTATACTTAAAATAGGGAGGGGTAGTGAAAAAATATATTAAATTTATCTCTTGGCTTTTGATAGTAGCAATTGTTACCTACTATCTCCCTAAAGATGTACTCGCTATAACTAGCTATGACTACAATGGGGACAAAGCGCCAAACAAACCAGCAGATTGGCTTAACTTTGAGAATAGCAAGTTCTCAATTACTAGACAAGGTCAGGAAATGAAAATTACTCACCAATGGGGAGTTGAGGTAAAAAATGGGAGTAAAAATTACAAGTACAATCAGGATTACACTCTAACTTCTGAAGATTACAATAGAACTTTCAGCCATGATCCGGGAGAAGTAAAGTTTTATAATAAAGAAAACGATCTAGACAAAGTAAAGCTCAGAGTGTTTAGGTTCTCTGATCAGAAAACCTCAAGTTTTGCAAAAAAATTTGGTCTTTTAGTGGAAAATGTTGACGATAACACTCAGTTTGTTGTGGGAATGTTTTACATTGATGAGAACAAAGATACTCTTAATAAGAGATGCTTAGGTAAAGACCGAAGGCTCATTGAGCACATAAAAGATCTCCCTGTTAGCGTAGTCGATCTAGGAACGAAGTGGAATGGTGATGTTGAGGGAGATTCTGTTTCAAAGGGATTATGTGCTTTTGGCCCCGATCGAATCCGCAAGGATCCATTTCCGGAACCTAAAGATGCCCAAGATCCCTTCTTCTATATTTTTCACCTAAACTCATATATCAAACAAAACGCTCCCATACTAGGGCAAATTGAAAGTAGCGAAACCTTTGTCAAATTAAATCCAACCGCAGAGCAGAAGAAAAAATGTAACAAAAGCGCAAATGAATTTTATTTGACCAAACCATTGACTGCTTATGGCAAAGATGGCGTTCATGATGAAAAAATCTTAAAAATTCGGGAGGCACTTAAAGAATATTCGGATGATTCTAAAGTTAAAGGAGAGATTGGCAGAAGAGTTGAGAACCTAAACTACACAGCCGACGATGACAAGAAACTTTTCGAACAATACTATAGGTCAGACCCCAGCCATGATTTTCCAGATCAATTAATGGATGCCGGATATGCTCTGAATTTTCAAGACCTATACACTAAAGCAGAAATCGATAAAGTTATCGCCAAATACTATGCTAAGCATAAAATTGTCATAGAACATGCAGACACGGCAGCAACGATAGGAGGAGCTACTATTGCTGGATCAGCAATCAAGCAAGGAGCAATTAGAGCTTCTTCCTACCTCTCAACAGCACTAGCCGGAAGTGCTGCGGCAACAGCTGGTGTGGCAGAAGCAGCCGTCGCAACAGGTTCGGTAGTAGCATCAACAGCCGGAGTGCAAGCGGGAGTGATAGATGCAGCGTTGGTGACTACAGCCACAACAGGAGGAGGAGTAGCTGGTGGAATTGGAGCTTTTGCAGCATCTGTTATGACGCCGCTTGTAATAGCAGTTATTGTAGTAGTAGCGGCTTTTTTAATCTGGGTTCTTTGGAAAGCGTGGGAACTAAATAGAAGCGTGGATGAATACTTCAAGTCGCTGTTTATGATAGCCATGGCATGGTACTACGCCCAGATGAATAAAGCTTATCAGGAATGCACAGGGTCTTGGACGGATGAAAAATATTCCAGCCAGCAGGGAACTTATGCAAAAATATCTCTAATAAAAGTAGAAACAGACAAAGAGGCGAAAGAAGCGATGGGTATAATTTTTGAAGATAATCTTTGCCCGGAATCAAAATGGAACGCTCCAACTAGTTGGTTTAGGGCAAGTCTATGCGGACTTGGAGTCGCATTATGGAGAGGAGGAAAAAGTCTGATGACTTTTGCTATGGCTCAGTTAGCCGTAGTACTGGGGACTAAATATACACGAGGATATTAGGAATTTTATGTTTAATTCCAAAAAAAACAGATTGTTTATCAAGTATTCTTTTGCTATTTCATTTTTGATCCTGATAATGGGAAGCTTCTTTTTACGAGCGCCTAGAGCCTATGCAATTATTGAGTTTGAGCCAGTTTATTCCGTGCTAAGCAATACCTCAAGCGGCACTACTGGTGGACAAGTAAAAGAAGTATGGGAGACTATAAAAGATTATCTGAATTACCTTGTCATTGGATTGCTTATATTTGTCGCTTTCGCTCAAATACTTCGAATCAATATAAATACATACGGTATAAAGAAAATCCTTCCCGCTCTCCTTTTAGCAGTCATTGCGGCAAACTTTAGCTTTCTATTTTGCCGATTGCTTATCGATCTAGCTAATATTTTGATTGATTTCTTTGTTCATAGTCCAGACTCAGATGTTTTGGCAAATAAATTCTGGGGCACATGGGCAGAGCCTAGCTCGTGGACCCCCGCTCTTAAGGATTCCGATGTCGGGCGAATTCTATGGTTTATGGTTACTCAACTATTTGTTATCGCTGGTGCTATTGTAGTGTTAATATTGTCCTATCTTTTCTTTATACGAGTTTGGCTTATTTATTTTTTAGTAGCATTGGCTCCTCTCGCCTTCATGGCCACTGTTCTGCCTGCAACAAAAAGCATTTTCACACAATGGTGGAGCAACTTTGCTAAGTGGGTTTTTCTACCTGTGGTTTCAATTTTTTGGCTCTGGCTTGGAAACCAATGGCTTCAGAATATTTCTAATGATTTTGTTATGACCTATGTCTTCGCTGGCATTTGCTATTACTTAGCAATCTCCACCCCTTTCAAGATGGGTGGCGTAGTAATGCAGGCTTGGGGTAAATTCGGCAAAGGGCTATATAACAACAAGGCTACGGGCTGGGCTTGGGGCAAAGCCAAAGAGAAATGGGTTGATCCATGGATAAAGGAGAAGAAAGACAATATTATGGAGCGGTATCTTGGACAGGCAAGCAACGCAAATCCACTGGGCGAACTTGTCCGACACGGTATCCGCGTTAAGCGACGTAGAGAACAGGCCGAAATGGCAGTGGAAGGAAAAATGAATACGGCATACAGGGAAGCTCATGGTGGAAAATTCGATCAATTTTGGAGCAAAGAAAAACAGATAGCATGGGGGAAAAGAGAAAATACTATAAAGGCTGATTTTGGCGAAAAAGAATATATTGAACAACACATGGAACGGCTTTTTCTAGAAACCGACGAAGGAAGGAAGGCCTCTGATCGTTCACTTCAATATGTAAAGAGAATGAAAACTGAAGAGAATAAGACAAAAATAGTCGAAATGGATTCTTTGGCTCTTGCAGAGAACTTCGTTCCAGGTGTTGCTAATAGATACCACGATGACACTTCTTATGGTTACAAAGGCAGCCACCACTTCACTGAAATGTGGGAGGAGGAAAGGGCTTCTTCGATTGGATTAATAATGGCTGAAAGAACCGCAAAGAAGGACGAATCAGACGCGCTTACTAACGACAAAACCAATGCTTCTCATATACATAAAACTATTATTGAGCACGAAGAAGTTCAGAAACAACTTGATAGTGATTTCTATTATACTCTAGATGATAAGGGCGAATATGCACGTGATGCAAGCGGAAATAGAGTAAAAGCAAAACTGGACGAGGGAAACAAAAGACGGCTTATGGAAGCAGCCAAGCTTCATGCTTCAAATTATTTGAAGCAGATTGACCAAATGTATGTTGACGGACTAATAGACAGGAAAACAAACAAAGTGACTGGCAGAGCAGCTCTTGTGAAAAAAATGATCGCAGATCAAAACGGGGACTTAATCAGAGATATTAGCAAAGTAAAATCGATGAATACTGTTTTTGGTACAACTAGCAACAATATTTCGATGTTTAATTCAAGAATTGTGAAGGATTTGAGTCAGCGAATCGATGAGGAAGTTGGCAAGGTTGCAGAAAAGAGGTCTGCTACAGCTTCAGCGATTGATGAATTCAACGCGTTGAGAAAACAATACGGAGAACAGGCTGTAAGGGATTTTTTTGCAGGAAATTACCAGGCAATAAATGGAGAAGCATTAAGAAAAATGTCTGCGGAGTATAATAATGCGGTAAAAAAAGCGGGGACAAATCCCTTAAATGCGGAGTATATTGCAGTTCATAACGAGTTTACAGCTCGCAAAGAAGAGGCGGCTGGCCTTGGATATCATGTAGGAAAAACTGCCAGAGAAGAAATTACAAACATTGCGCAATCTTCAATAGACTTGGGTGCCAATCAGTCCGATCTTATAAATGCAATAGAAACAAAAATAGCATCGTCACTCAAAGAACAATTTACCGCAGAAATTAAAGTAGAAGTCGAAGCACAAAACCCGGGAGTAACAGCGGAGGAACTTAAAAAGCTTGTTGATAGTGCTGCTACTAAAAAGGCCGAAAAGCATATAGAAGACCAGAAAAAAATACCTGATTCAGGCATCAATAAACAAATATTTGAAGATATTAAACATAAAATACGCGACGTCTTCTCTCTGGAAGATGAACAGCTCAAATATATTTCGCTTGGAAGGAATACAAGAGGTGATATCGTGTCTGATATGTTGAAAAATATAAATGAAAATTCTTCAATAACTACGCTACAAGAACAAGCGAGAGTTGCCGCTTTAATAAGACAGCGATCAAATGGTTTTCCGCCAAGAGGAAGCAAAGAGACTGCCGCTTTTCAACAAGGCGCCCAAAAAGGATTTGCGCTCTTTGATCAAGTATCGAGAATACAAACCGGCAAAGCTGATAAATTACAAGCCGAGGCGATATCCAGAGGAACCTCCCCTCTTATTCAAGCTGAATTAATGAAGGATACAGATATATGATATTAAGCATCGAAGAAGAAGAAAAAGTTAAAGATTATACGTTTTTTCTTGAAAAGAATCCTTATTCTGAAGTAAGGAAGTTTATTAACGTTTTATTTAATACAAATAAAAGAGACTTGTACAACTTTTACTTTTGGTTTTTCGATTGGCAATATCTTTCAAAAATCGCGGACCACAAGATGAAACTTGCACAATTATTAGTCATGAAGAGCAATGTTGTTGCCCTCCCTGAAGATGACAAAAGGATCGTTTTTTTACTGGCAGAATATAAAAACGCAACACTTGAATTGATCAATTTGAAATTTTCTAAAGAATTCGGACCGGCTTTTAAAATTTTTGAATCTTATAACTATGGCGGGAAAGAAATGAGTTGGGAGATATTTGTAAAACGTGCAGCTGAAATTAAGCAAGGGTACAAAAACCATTGCTTTCTTTCGGTCCAAGACATTGTTGACGAGGCTTTGGTATATTATAAAAATTACAAACAAAAGGACACTAACCAGATAAAGGCCATGGTAATCTTAGCCGAAGAAATTTTAGCAGAGATTGGTAAGAATTTATTAGAATCTCCCATAGCTCGGCCCGAGATTTGCAATAAGATAGAACTATTTTTTAAAAGCACAGGAAGATTAGAGCTAGATATCGACAAGATCAAGGAAGAGCACAGCTTCGAAAACTTAGCAAAATTTATTACAATTACGAGATTGGTTGGTGAGGTTCAGTTGTACTTGATTAGTAAAAAAACTTCTATCTCAAATATTTCAGCCGCAGAGAATTATTTATTAAATTATTATGCAAAAAAAGTATTTGATAATTTCGTAAGCCTAGAGGAATTAAAAAGAGAACATAAGTATTTAGAACTAATAGACAAAAAAGTTGTAAATTAAAAGGAGTATTATGAGCCCGTTGAAAAACTAACATCATTTTCTTCCAATAATCACCAATTTTTGCTATACTAGAACTAATGAATTAGCAAAAATGGAGGGTAAAAATGGGTCAAAGTACTAAGTTTAAAAAAACCTCAGAAGACAGCTTCTTTGGTAGTTTTCTTTATGGTCAGATCATCCCCAAGGATCATTTTCTGGTCAAGCTCAAAGAACTCGTAGACTGGGATAAGTTTAGCGATATTTGTTTGAAATGGTATCACTGGTCAGGCGATGATGGTGCTGCTCCATATGATCCGGCATTAATACTGCGAATCCTTTTTCTCTCTTATCTCTTCGATATGTCAGAGCGTCAAATTGTTGAAAGAGTTAATTTTGATCTTACCTTTAAATATTTTGTCGGTCTCGGAGTAGACAAGAAAGCGCCGGATCACTCGACACTTTCTCGGTTCAAAGACAGATTAATTATCGGAGGAGAAAAAGAGGCCTTTGATGAACTGCTTCGTGAAATCTTGCGCCAAGCCCTAGATAAGGGCATTCAATTTGGCACAGTCCAAGCAATTGATGCCACCCATACCATCGCCAATGTTAATACCGCCAAAGATGCCGGCAGACAGAGCGATAAAGATAAAAAAGGCGGCCATAAAGATCCCAAACCGCCAAGAGATCCTGACGCCAAATGGGGCAGCAAAGGAGATAAAGAAGTTAAAAATAAAGAAACCGGAGAAAAGAAGATTATCCCGCAATGGTTTTATGGCTACAATGCAACTTAGGGGACCAACTTAGGGGACGGCCAACTTAGGGGACGGTTCTCTTTTGATCTCAGTTTTAGGCTTTTTCAAAATTATCTCACAAGAAACATTCTTCCGCAAAGACGGATTAGAAGAAGCGTGATCTCTGGTTGCGTTGGTTTGATCTCCGATGTACAAGATGAGATAATAGCTGTATGAAGATTGAGATTGATCAGAGCGGAAAATTGGAAAACACAAATAAGCCAACAGTATTAGCTTTTTCTAACTCTACTAACCATTCAATCATTATTTCTTCTCGTGATAAGAAGCGCATCCAGAAGCTTTTCAGGGACATTGGCGCTCCGAGGATATACATCTTTAAGACTTTTGCAGTTCTTATATATATTTTAATTGAAAATTATGTAAAAAATATCGATCAAATAATGATCGATCGCGAGTACATCGGCTATGAAAAAATGATAAAACAGTACATCTCCGAGATTTTTCTCAAAAATGGTAGAGTATTGGAATCTTCTATTTCTTTTGGTCAGATAGGGAGGAAATCAAGAGCCCATGATAAAGCGATTAAATCGTATCGAGCCAATCGTGCAGATAGAAGAATATTTTTTAAAGATTTCCTTCTAACGACTTTGTAGCCACAAAAAAAATCGGGGATTACTTAAGTGCAATGTGCAGTCTTGCAGGTCGGCAACCCACCCGATATTTCAATTATATTTTAACGGATCCCCAAATCTATGTCAATACCAACAAGAATTGGTCATGTCTAGTATCTAAAAAAAATTATATTATTTGTGAAAGGAGTATTTATGTCAGGAGAAATACCAATGGACCCTGAAGATATGGGTGTAGGAAGTGAACAAACTGGAGCTGAAACCACATCACAAGGAGAACAAGGCGTTCCAACCGAAATTCCCGTTAGTGGAGGTGGAACAGGCAGTTTGGGTGGAGAAAGCACTAGTTCACCATCGCAAATGGAATCAGCTAAAAAACCAACGCCTCTTGCAGCGCCAAAACCGCTTACGCATCCAAGCACACCCAATGGCGAAGGATTCATCAAGACAGGCGGAGAAGTTGGGAAAGCAATGGGGGAAGAGCTTGATATTCTTGGTCCAGTAACAGGAAAAGGTACAAGCGAACTATTGTAAAACT
The DNA here is from genome assembly GCA_964363695.1 of uncultured Candidatus Saccharibacteria bacterium. Lineage (GTDB taxonomy): Bacteria > Patescibacteriota > UBA1384 > XYA2-FULL-43-10 > 1-14-0-10-43-13 > JAMCZZ01. The sequence goes on along the minus strand of CAYIJI010000033.1, from coordinate 2,961 downwards.
TCTCGATTCCAAGAAAATCACTCGAAGAATAGAGTGTCGGCAAAGAAGTAGACATTCTTGCACCGTTGGAAAAATAAATTGCGCTGGTATGTAGTAAGAATGATGAAGTTTAGTTGTCGACATTTTGTCGACAACTAAAAAAACACGAAAAAATCGCGGAATTAAAAAACAGATCAAAAAGATTTGAAGTAAAGGACGGCCTCTAGTTTTTTATCTTCTTGTAAAGATTTATTTTGTGTGGCAAAATATCTTACGCTCTAATTACGCTCTAAATTATTCTATTTATACCTTTTCCGTATTCTTCTTCCGTGAAAACGCACGATCGTGCGTTTCTGCCGAATTAAGAACTTATACACTCAGCTCGATTATTATTTTCTGACTCTTTTAGCCAATAATTGAGGAATAGTTTGATCAATGTTTGTTCTCTCTGAAATTATATAAACCACGTAATCGCTCACTCTGTATTCTTTGGCAGCCAGTTCAACCAATTCACCGACACTACGATCACAAACCCATAAACTTTTTTGAATTTGACAAAAGCCCATCCTTTTGATGACACGACGAAATTTATCCCGACTCGATCTAAATTTTTCTGGAATATCAAATGAGATCAAGCAATATTTATTATCAGCTTTATGCCTCTCTGCTAATTTGTCTATGATTGCCAACCGAGCTTTGTTTGTAAACCGAATCGATTCATTTTGATTAGCACTCACGATTTCTATATAGCCGCTTTTTTTGAACGAATGAAATATTTTACAAATGTTTGATACGGTTAAAGACTTTTCTGCGGGCATTCCCTGCATAATTCGATAAAATCCTTTGCGATCAAACCCAGAAGCTATCGCCTCGGGAATCCCTAAGACAAAATCTAAAATCTCAATTGTTAAATTGCCAATTTTTTGTTTTTTATCCATATCTTGATATTATCGTATTTTCAATAGTTCCGCAAATATACACGATCGTGCGTTTTCACGGAACTTTAATGGAGCTACTAAAGGATGGATGATTGCCTAACTACCCCTTGTGATGGTACTCCTCGAAATGACAGTAATTGTTAGTTGATTTTCTTTTTTTCTATTTATTTATGCTATAATATTTTTAACTGAAGAATAAAACTAGGAGGGATTGTTGCAATTTAAGGTTCCGCAAAATATAGATATGCAGGATAGGATTTTAGGTCCTCTCACGATGGTTCAGTTTATTTATGCTGTCATCGGAGGCGGAGTTTGCTATGCGATTTACAGCACAATCCCCAAGCCCTTCTCCTATATTTTAGTTCTCCCAATAGCGCTTTTTGTGCTGGCGATGATCTTTCTGAAAGTTAATGAACGGCCTTTTCTTGATTTTTTAATTTCACTTTTCTACTTCACGACAATGCCCAAAAGCAGGATCTGGCATCATGATGCAAACTCTAGCCTAAGCGTAGAAATTTACCAGCCCAAGATTACACAGCAAAACATAACACCCACAAAGCAGTTTACGCATGAACAAATACATAGTTACGCAGAAAAAATCGACCAGAGCAAGTAGACAGTTTGACAGAATACAGATAACAGCATCCAAAGATTTAATAACTTGTAATTTAAAATTTGGTGTTTCAATGAACGCAGCTTCCACCCAACAGAATATTAAAATCGCCGGTATAAAAGACGGTATTGTTTTTCTAGACGACGGCGGTTATCGCTTCATTATGTCCTGCTCCACTATTAACTTTGCCTTAAAGAGCGAGCAGGAGCAGAATTCACTGGTTTTCCAATACCAAAGTTTTTTGAATTCGCTTCATTTTCCAATTCAAATCGTAATGCAGTCAAAAAAGCTAGACCTAACCCCTTACCTCAAAAAAGTGAGTGATTTAAAAGACAAGCAAACCAACGAATTAATCAAAATGCAGGCGACGGATTACATTGATTTCGTCGGCAATTTGATCAATGTCGCCAACATTATGAAAAAGAATTTTTATGTGGTCATTCCCTATCTGCCCGCCTCTTTAAGCAAAGGAACAGTCTTTGAAAAAATATTCAAGAAGCCCGCTGCGGGACCGCTAAGGGTAACTGAAGATGAGCTTAAAAGACACAGGGAAGAGCTGGTTCAAAGGGCGAACACAGTCGCATTGGGGATTGGCGGCATGGGAATACAATGCGTCCAGTTAAACACCGAAGAAATTATTGAATTATTTTACAAGATTTATAATCCCGAAATTTCCGGAAAAGAAAGAATTGAAGACGCTGAACAGCTGACTTCTTCTTTCATCGCAGATGTTCACGAAAAAACCGGCCTCGGAACCGATGATCGAAAACCCGTTGAAGAGGCAGTAATTGACAATACAGCTATCGTTCAAGAGAAACAGAAGCAAGATTCACAAATCGCCCATAGGCAGGACATCGCCAAAGGCGAGACGCAAGTAGATAACAGTGGACAGAATACAGATAACAGTAATGGGCAGGCAGTAAGTAATAATCCACCGGCTGGCGGACCAGTTCCGAATACAGAAGCATCGACAGCCAACGCTGTCCAAACCAATCCAGCGACCCCTCCAGCGCAAAACAATCAAGCCGGAAATGGGTTTGGGAGCTAAAATATATACACAATTTATCATCCCAGACTTGTCTTCGATTCCACTCAGACCCTGAGCACCGTCGAATGGGATCTGGGATCCAGTTACACAAAATAGCATCACAACTTCTGGATTCCCGCCTTCGCGGGAATGACAAGTGAGCGGGCAGGAATGACAAACGAGGAAACGGGAATGACAAGTAAAAATGATCGTTACGCATTTTAAATTAAGAATTGAATTTAAATTTTAAATTGAAAATTATTTAGGAATTTATGACAGACACAACTAATACACAAAATACGAATGATGATCCTCGGGCTATTGCGCAGTCAAACATAAAAAGCCGTGAGAATATTGAGGCTATGGGCATTCCCGCGGAGGACCTGGCCCAGGGCACATCTTCA
>CAYIJI010000032.1:0-12749 GCA_964363695.1 uncultured Candidatus Saccharibacteria bacterium | reverse complement strand
CGGCTAACTACGTGCCAGCAGCCGCGGTAATACGTAGGTGGCAAACGTTATCCGGATTTATTGGGCGTAAAGAGCTCGTAGGTGGTTTTGTAAGTTAGATATTAAATACTTTGGCTCAACCAAAGAAATGTATCTAAAACTGCATAACTTGAGGTATGTAGGGGAGGATGGAACTTACAGTGTAGCAGTGAAATGCGTAGATATTGTAAGGAACGCCAATGGTGAAGACAGTCCTCTGGACATTACCTGACACTGAGGAGCGAAAGCGTGGGGAGCGAACGGGATTAGATACCCCGGTAGTCCACGCCGTAAACGATGCAAACTAGGCATCGAGAGTATCGACCCTCTCTGTGCCGAAGCTAACGCGTTAAGTTTGCCGCCTGGGAAGTACGGCCGCAAGGCTAAAACTCAAAGGAATTGACGGGGACCCGCACAAGCGGTGGAACATGTGGTTTAATTCGACAGTAAGCGAGGAACCTTACCAGGGCTTGACATCTCTAGAATCTCTTGGAAACAGGAGAGTGCCTTCGGGAACTAGATGACAGGTGCTGCACGGTCGTCGTCAGCTCGTGCTGTGAAGTGTCCCGTTAAGTCGGTCAACGAGCGCAACCCCTATTGCATGTTGTATTTCTCATGCGAGACCGCCGGTGTTAAATCGGAGGAAGGTGGGGATGACGTCAGATCAGCGTGGCTCTTACGTCCTGGGCTACACACGTGTTACAATGGGTAATAACAAAGGGTCGCCAAACCGCAAGGTGGAGCTAATCCCATCAAACTTACCCCCAGTTCGGATTGAGGGCTGAAACTCGCCCTCATGAAGTCGGAATCGCTAGTAACCGTAGGTCAGCCATACTACGGTGAATACGTTCTCGGGTCTTGTACAAAATAAATGCGCCTGGCAGCGCAAAAGACTAAATGGTGTAAATCCATTCTAGTAGTTGAGGACAGGGCTTCTTCCGTAAGGAAAAGCCTGAAGGGTCCAATATACAAACGATAGTCTTGCACATATATGGTGTTTCGACTCTAGCGTGTACATAGAGGAAGATTCTATAAAAAAAACCAGTGCAGGAATGTCAGAAATAGCCTTTTGCGTGACCCAGGGAGATCCTGATAATTAGATTAGTCGTCATTTTTATCAGGAAGTCAGCTGCGTTCATAGTACTCGCCAAAATTAAATATTTAGGCGAGGAAGGAGCAAACTTTATGTTAAATCCATTCTATATCGTTGGATTTGTTGATGGAGATAGAAAGGATTGAGAAACTAAGACATAAAGACTCGCTGGATGCGTTAGACGCGCACGTCCAGCCCCGACGCAAAAAGTCGGGGAGCCGATAGAATCGTCGGCTTGGGGAGCGATAGAGACTAACTAATCGCAATCACCGCCCGTCAAGTCAGGAAAGCCGGTAACGCCCGAAGGGCCCAACAGGGCACCACGGTGGGATCGGTGATCAGGACTAAGTCGTAAAATTGTTGCGACCTACTTGAGTAATCGAGTAGAAAAATACAGCTGTATCGGTGAAGCCTAAGTCTAAAAAAATATGGATAAGGTAATACCGAGGGAAGTCGGTTAAATTGATGCTAGACACTAGAGTCTAGAAGCTGGAATTTGAAGTTCGATAACTAGAAGCTTGAAAGGAACTGGAAAACATTCTAATTTCAATCCTCCAATTTCAAGATCTAATTTCTAGTTTCTAGCGTCCAGCATCAAAATAACTTGACCCCGTAGAGACTACACGCTGTCTCCAGTCCTTTTAAAAAAAGGCTGGATGAAGATATAGTCCATGCCTCTAGAAATACGAGGAACATCATGAACAAGGTATCCCTATCGGAAGGTGGGGATGGATCACCTCCTTTCTAAGGAGAATCGTCCCCGATTAATCGGGGTTCGATACGGTCGATCGTCTATCTCTCGTTCTTGAGAGATGAGACGCAAATCCTATGCTAAACCTTAGCATAGGTGCGTACTTTATCACTATTTAGTTGGAAAAGAATATTCAATACAGATTACGAATATACAAATATTACGAATGTTGTAGGAAAATTTATCGATTCTAAAAAATGTCGCTCAAAAGAGTGCTTTTTTTGTTTGTAAATATGTCTAGAAATAGGCTATTTTTTTTTGTTAAATATGAAAACATTACTTCCTATTTATCTTAGATTCACATACGGCCGTTGCAAAACCTAAGATAGATTATGTAGAATATACCAGTGTTGCGCAATTGTCATCCCAGACTTGATCTGGGATCCAGAAATTATTTATATAGATTCCGTATCAAGTACGGAATGACAGATTGAGAAGAATTACGCAACACTGGTAGAATATAGATATGGTGAGATATTCAAAAAGTTATGGGGATATGTTTGAAAATCCGTTTACTTGGGGGCTAGAAGTTGCACTGGGATATCTTTTTAAATTGGGGAAGAATTACATTTATAAAACAACTGACAGCAGAGCGCTTTACAAAGAACTAAATAATATTAGCGATCATCAGCTCTCACCTCGCCAAGTTTCAAATATGATTTATCAATTGAAGAACAGTAAGTATATTGAAGTTTATGATAAGGATGGTGAGAAATCAATTAAATTGACTAATAAGGCAAAAATAAAATTGGTTGAAAAAATTATTGAAAAAAAGCCTGAGGACAATAAATATCGTTTTGTTTCTTTCGATATTCCTGAACGATTGCATCATAGGCGCGACAAGTTTCGACAAACAATTAAAAGAATGGGGTTTAGGCAAATTCAACAAAGCCTTTGGGTTACTGATAAAAATATAGGCGAAATGGTCGAAATTGCAGCCAAGGAATATGGAGTTGAAGATTATGTCGCATACATTGTTTCAGAGAAATCAAATATTGATCTACATATTAAGAAAACATTGCATGCAGAACTATCTTAGGATTTAATACGGCCGTTGCAGAATCTAAGATATGTTTAATATCCTGCCTTAATATTTTGAGCAGAATATAGCTCTTGGGCTATAAATATGGTATAAAAAATGTAGTTATGGAAAATATTTTAATAAGAAAAATTGAAGAAAAAGATATTGTAGAGACGGCGATAGTTTTTGCTAAGGCGTTTAATTTTGCAGATAGAGAAGAAGGCTGGACGAAAGAAACTGCTACTAAATATATAAAATATTGGTTAGATCGTAGATTAGATATGTTTTTTGTTGCAATAAAGAACAAAGAAATAGTGGGTGGTATGGTTGGAGATATTAAGCCATTTAAAGATAAAACTGTTCTTACTGAAATCGTGCTTTTTGTATCTCCTAAATATCATAAACTTGGAATTGCTAAGAAATTAGTTGAATATGTTGTTAAAGAGGCTGTTAAAAAATATAATGTTTCAGAAGTAAACAGTATCGCCAATTCCGCAATAGATTTTCCGATGGGATGGTATAACCGAATAGGGCTTAAGAAAACCAAATGGGTTTTCATAGAAGGCAGGGCTGAGGAAATATTAAAGAATTTAGGGGTTGAATAATGAAAAAAGATGACGGACTAGCTTATACGTTTATAGTAGCGGGAGTCGTTATTTTTAAAGATGGCAAATATTTACTTGTGCAGGAGAAGAAGCCTCAGTGCTATGGAAAATGGAATTTACCCGCCGGAAAAGTAGATGAGGGCTATTCGATTGAAGAGACGGCAATAAAAGAAGCAAAAGAAGAGACGGGATATGAGGTTGAACTTATTCGCAAAATTGGGGTTTATCAAGACAAAGTTGATGAACCAGTTAAGCATGCTTTCGAGGCGAAAATTATTGGTGGGGAACTTTCCGTACCGGAAAATGAAATTTTGGATGCAAAATGGTTCACTTTTCAAGAAATCTTGGACAAAAAGGAGGAAATGAGGGTTGATTATGTTTGGAAGGCGATTAAGGAATCAGAAGTGAAAGAATTATAATAGAGAAGATTTCCCCGACGGCTTGGCCGCGGGCCCATGGTTCCTGTTCGGAAGGGTCCAGGGCTTGCCCTGGGGTTAATACCATTTATTAAGAAATTTACATATATTAGGATCGCAATGAAAAACATTGAAGTTGAAGTCCGCGGATTGCTCACAAAGAATAAATACAACGATCTGATCAAGAAGTTTGACCAGGACGGTAAATTTATCAGAGAAAAAGACAGGGTTTTACTTTGCTATCATGATCCAAAACATAAAGAGATTGAAAATAAAAGTATTGATATACGTTTGAGGGCAACTAATGGAATGCCTGAAATTATCACAAAGTTAGGGAAGTGGGGAGGTGCTGAAAATCGGAAAGAATTGTCAGTCATGATTAACCAGGGGGATTTTGATAAAATGGTGCAAATCTTCGGATTTGTCGGGCTAACCGAGGGTTATATTTGCATACGCAAAGGAAAAATTTATGATTATATGAACATAGAATTTTCACTTGTCGAAGTGCCTGGCCATAGTTACTATTTTGAAGCAGAAAAAATGGTGAGTCATGAATCAGATTTTGGAAAAATTCACCAAGAGATTGAAAAGGTCTGTTCAAGTTTAGGCTTAAAGATTTTCACAGATCAAGAGTTTTATGACTATATTAAAAAACTAGATAATGAGTCAAATAAAGTATTTAGCTTTGAAGATTATAAAGAGGGATATTTCCAAAAAACATTTAATATTTAGAATTTAATTAATAGACATATGATTAAAAAAATTGCACATATCGGAATAACAGTAGAAAATCTTGAAAAGGGAATTGATTTTTATAAGAGTCTTGGATTTTCAGAAGTAAAAAGGTTTGAAGAATCCGATCCACAACTAAAAGCAGCCTTTTTAGGCAAAGAGGGGATGGGGCTGGAAATATTTGAATTTACAAACCCCGAAGATCCTAAAGCAAAAATCATATCAAATCATACTGGCTTAATAAGCGATGACCTAGAAAGTGATATAAAAATATTTGAGCAAAACGGTTTCACAGTAGCCATTCCGGTTAGACATGGAGTAACTGTAAAAAGATATGTTTTTCTAAAAGATAAAAATGGTAATGCTTTTGAACTAATAGAACTGTAACGAAAACATCCAAAAATAACGTAGGTAAAATGAAATACTCTTATTGCAAGGGTATTTTTTGGTTGTTCACTGTCATTTCGACTCCTCAGCCTTGTTCAAAGGGTGGAGAAATCTTAAAAATAGATTGAATTACTATTAGAAGATCCCTCCACGTTGGTCGGGATGACACAGGGGGCAGTGAATGATTCGTATTTTTTTGGTTGCTTTTTGAGCTATTCCTGTATAAAGTACAAGAAGGAGGCTGGTCCTATATGGATCGGCTTCTTATGTAACAGGCCCAATTTGGGCCTGAAAAACTTAGGAAAGGCAGGTATTTGAGTAATGGGTAAGGCAGGCGAGCAGATCATCGTTGCTCTTGATGTAAGAGACCTTGATTCTGCGAAATCACTTGTGGAGCAACTTGCTCCCCATGTCGGTTGCTTCAAGATTGGTCTTGAGCTGATCACGTCGGTTGGAGGACCGCAGGCGGTGGATTTCATCCACGGACTCGGAGGGGAAGTCTTCTACGATGGAAAGTTCGACGACATCCCCAACACGGTTGGCGCTGCAAGCAAAGCAGTCGCAGACATGAACGTCAAGATGTTCAATGTTCATGCTTCGGCGGGAGTTGAAGCTATGATGGCTGCTGTTGCCAACAAGGGACAGTCGCTTGTTCTCGCGGTTACTGTTCTTACCTCACTTGAGGAGAACAACGCCCATCTGATTTTCGGTGCTCCAAGCAAGGCCAAGGTCTTACAATTGGCACGCGATGCGAAGATCGCTGGTTGTGACGGCATCATCTGTTCGCCACAGGAGCTCCCGCTGCTTAGTAAGCAGAATGAGCTCGACGATCTGATGAAAATCACACCCGGTGTGCGATCGGAGTGGGCAGCCGTGGGAGATCAGAAGCGGGTCATGACCCCGGGAGAGGCAATTAAGGCAGGCGCATCAGCGCTTGTAATCGGCCGTCCGATCACGAAGCCGCCGGTGATAATTGGTACACCGCTGGATGCAGTCCTGCGTATTATCGATGAGATTGCCGAAGCGGCCTAAAGGAGGCAACGGGAGTGATCAGGCTTTCTAATGGCCACACCTTCGAGTATATGGCTGCCAGCGGTGCGTTGGGCTTTGACGGTTTAGGGTGGCCTTGGGAAAGGCCGCTTCTGTGGACGGGGCTTCTTGATCCTTCGGTTTTTACAACGGTGATCAAGACCCTAACGTTCGAACCTCGAGAAGGCAACCTCCGGTGGTATAATCCGCTCGGATGTATTCGTTTCTTGCCTGGCGGCACTCTCAACGCTGTCGGACTGACTAACCCAGGAATAGATTGGTGGTGCCGAGAGATTGGCCCCACTGTCAATTCTGCTAAGAGACCGCTTGTTGGCTCGATTCTCGGCGAGGTCTGGGACCTTGTGAGAATGGCCAAAATGCTCAACGAGTTCGATCTGGTGGGACTTGAAATTAATGCATCGTGCCCAAACACAAAGGAAGACATTCTGACAAATACTTCTAAAGTGATCGAAAGTTGCGAGATAGTTCGGAAGATCAGTCGTTTCCCAATTATTCTCAAGCTCTCGGTTGTGCATGATGTTAAGGCCATTGTCCCTAAAGTCGAGGGCATTGTTGAGGCGTTAGCCATCAATAGCGTGCCATGGTCAATAGCTTTTCCAAATAGGAAGAGCCCGCTTGCGCACCTTGGCGGAGGCGGAGTGTCAGGCAAAATTGCTCAGCCATTCACCTGGAGACTTGTGGACACACTGGCTAAGTTGACCCATCTTCCGGTCATCGGTCCCAGTGTTTGGGATTATGGTGACATTGAGACACTGAGGATTATTGGAGCTAGTGCAATTGGCTTCGGGTCAATCTTTCTCCGATATCCATGGAGACCAACTGCGTATATACGCAGGGATGGAAGGAGGTGAAACTATGATTATTCGAGAACTAACAGGACACGAAAAGACTCTTCTCGCGATGCTTCCGGGGAATCAGGGCTATTATGATTGTCCGAAAGATGATACCGGAAGACGAATCGGCAATCTAGTCGGCTATGCCGGCGAGTACGAAACAGCCGAAGGGTCAGGAGAGTACAAGCATTATGTGGGAGAACGGTACTGGAATTTCCCTCGTGGTGCGGAACGCAATCCGCTGGTTATGTCTGCTTTCGTTCAGACTGTTGTCAACCAGCTTCGGGGTATGGATGAAGACATAGACTGCGCTTTCGGTCTTCCGCAAGGCGGTCTTATCCCTGCTTTCGAGATTGCTCGTCTATACGGATGTAACTACTCCTGCGCCGACAAAGAGGTGCTGGAGCTCAAGACAGCAACATCGAGAGAGAAGTCGCGTCTGACACTTGGTCGACACACTGTCGAGAAAGACTGGCGCAGCAGCCTGGTCGAGGATTTGGGCAATAACTTCTCGACCACAGACAAGGCGATAAGACTGGTCGAGGAGCATGGCGGGATCGTAACGGTGATCATCTGCATGATCAACCGTTCACCTGAAGGTCTGACTATCTGGAATCATGAGGGTCGACCGATCCCGATAGTCCAAGCAGTGCTCATTCCGACACCGGAGTATCGGCAAGATGATCCGTATGTCGCGGCCGACGTTGAGGCCGGCAATGTCGTCTGGAAGCCAAAGAACAACTGGGACGACCTGCTTCAGATTGCCTGACATCGATCAACTCGCATAGAGACTTGGAATCTGTCCAAGCTCACAAGAACATCGCCAGCCCCTCGGGGCTGGCGATTTTACATTAATCAAGAAAATATTAAAATAAGATCTCTAGCAAAATCTCTAGTAATATTTAATTTAAGTGATTATTCTACTAAAATATTACCTTTCATCTCCTTGGGGATGGGGAGATCGAATAAATTAAGTACCGTCGGAGCAATATCCATTAGCCGACCATGTTTCTGTTTTAATTTTAAATCTTTATGACTGACGACAATAAATGGAACAGGATTGCTTGTATGCTCGGTGTCGGGCAATCCATTTACGGGGTTAATGATTTCCTCGGCGTTTCCATGATCCGCTATTATTAGGGCTATTCCATCTATGTCAAGAATTTTTTTAATTAATTTTCCAAGACAAGAGTCTACTTTCTCAGCGGCTTTGATTGTGGCGTCCATATCCCCAGTGTGGCCAACCATGTCGGGATTGGCATAATTTATTACCGAAAAATCAAACTTTTCAATCGATTTAACCGCTTCCTCTGTGATTTTGGCCGCCTGCATCTCCGGTTTCTTGGCATAACTGTCTATTTTTATAGAAGGAACTAATATTCTTTCCTCTCCTTTGCTTTCCGCTTCATTGCCTCCATTAAAGAAATATGTAACATGGGCGTATTTTTCTGTTTCGGCAAGATGCAAGTGGGTTAATTTATTTTTTGATAATTCCGAGGCAATATAGCAACTTATTTTATTATCTCCAAAAGCAATTTTAACAGGCAAGCCCTCTTGGTAAGATCCAAAAGTAATAAAATCTAAATTCCTAAGAATTTTCTTTCTTTGAAATCCATCAAACTTTTCTTGGACCAATGCAGAGGTCAACTGCCTTGCTCTATCGCTTCTATAATTAAAGAATACGACACAGTCGCCGTCTTCTATATATGGCGTATCGGCAATTTTGGCTGGCACGATAAATTCGTCTGTCACTCCGTTGGCATAAGAATCAAGAATTACTTTACTGGCAGAAGGATGTACTTTTACTTCGTCAGTATCTCCCCCAACCATTACATCATAAGCCTGCTCAATTCTTTGCCAGTTTTTGTCCCGGTCCATAGCATAAAATCGACCTCCTACGCTGGCAATTTTGCCTATTTTTAGTTCTTTAATCTTCCCTTCTACTTGTTCTAAAAATTTAACGCTTGCGGTTGTAGCTGTGTCTCTGCCGTCGGAAATAAAATGGATGAAGACGTTTTTGGCGCCGGTTTCCTTCGCCATTTCCAGCAATGCCTGCAGATGGGAAATATGAGAGTGAATTCCTCCATCGCTTGCTAAGCCCAAGAGATGAATATTTTTATGATTTGCGATCGCTTTTTCATAGGATTTCTTTAAAATATCATTAGAAAAGAATGATTTGTTTTTTATAGATTCGTTTATTGCGGTCAAACCTTGGCTCACAGGCTGGCCGGATCCAATATTAAGATGGCCAACCTCTGAATTTCCAGGCTCGCCAAAAGGCAAACCTACTTCTTCGCCGGAAGCAACTAATTGGATAGACGGGTATTTCTTAACCAGAGAGTCCATGATTGGGGTATTTGCCAAGGCGATTGCATTTCCGCCCCAAGTTTCCGCCAATCCCCAACCGTCTAATATTATCAACACCACTTTATTTTTTTTCGTAATTCCTCCTTATAGTATTCCCATATCTATATAAATTATAACCGATTTGCTACTTATTTGTAAAAGTTGTATTATGTAAATAACAAATTAAATAGGAGGGAATGATGGAAACTAATAAAGTTAGTAAAGTTTTGATCTGGTCGTTAGTTATTTTAATTGTCTTGGGGGGGATAGTTTACGGCTTTCTGAAGCTCAATATAATCAATCCCGAGAGCACAGTTAAAGAAAGTGCGAAGGAAGATAAAATTGAGCTGGAAAGCATCAAAGTTGGGATGTTTCCCTTCACTCAAAACACCTACCCGAAGTGTGCCGTAGAAAGCACTGAGCTTGCTTTTAATTATAATCTTTTTGAATCTCTAGCGACCTTTAATCAGAAAAATATTCTAGTTCCAGTCATTGCGTCCAAATGGGATAATCCTAACGATCTAACATGGAGGTTTTATCTCTCTCCAAAGGCAAAATTCAGCAATGGCGATCCAGTTACGGCAGAAGATGTGAAATTTACCTTTGACTACATAAGATCCAATAAGGATCTGCCATTCAGCGTTTCGTTGCCTGATGCAGAAGCAAAAGTTGGTGATGACAATACTGTTCTGTTCACTACAAAAAATCCTGATCCGCTTCTTCTAAATAAGATAGCTTGGTCGTTGCTTATTCTCTCTAAAAAAGATGTTGAGGCAAATGGTTTGAGTAATAAAAATATTGGTAGCGGACCATATATTTTGTCCGAGGTTACTGATCAATCTGTGAAATTGATAACAAACGAAAACTACTGGAGAGAAAAACCAAAAATTAAAAACGTAACTTATACGGTAGTTAAACAGGAAGATAAAATTACCTCTTTAATAAATGGCAGTGTAGATTTGATTGGCTACCTAACCACTGATCAAAATGAAGCAAAATTAATAGAAGCATCAAAACAAGGTAAAGTTGATCTCAGGAAAGTAGCTATGACCGCGATAAATTTCCTTGAACTCGACTCCATGAGGGATAAAACACCATCAATAGATCTGCCAGTTAACCCCTTAAAAGACAAGAGAGTAAGGGAGGCAATAGCCATGGGTCTTGATATTGACGACTTTGTTAAAAATGTTCCTGACACCGTTCCTTCTAACCAGTTAGTCTCTCAAAGTGTGTTTGGATATAATCCAAAAATCTCTCGTACAAAGCGTGATGTTACAAAAGCAAAGGCCCTGCTGAAAGAAGCGGGATATGAAAATGGTTTTACTATGTCGATCGATTTCCCAGATACATCGACTGCAAAAGAAATGTATTCTAAATTTGCAACAAATCTCTCTGACATAAACATTAAAGTTACTTTAAATGGTTTTACCCAGGAAGAGTTTTTCCCTGTAATTATGAGCAAGGAAACTTCAGCTTATTTTATTAGTTTTTCTCCTGATACCCAAGACGCAAGCGAAGTTTTAGAGGGCTTGATTCATACTCCATCTGAAGTGTATGGTCAATACAATTTGGGGTATAGCAATCCGGTTTTAGATAAGGAAATCGAAGACGCTTCTAAGACTTTAAATCAACAAGTTCGCCAGCAAAAAGTACAAGCAGCAATGAAAACGGCGATGGATGATTATGCTAAAATTCCGCTTTTTCAATATTCGTCAAACTATGCTTTATCTTCAAAAATCAACTGGGAGCCTCGTCTGGATGGAATGGTTCGTTTTTATGAAATGGCGGGAAAGTCAGAATAGCCACGTGGTCCTGCGGCCATTAACCTAAAAAGTGTTTAAATTAAATAGTCTAAGAAAAAAGTTTATTGTTTTAGTCACGGCAATTTTGCTTGTTATTTTCGCTGTAAGCGGTTACCTGGTATGCCAGGACAGTATAAAGAAAACAAGGAAAAATTTAACTGAAGAGGCAGTGGCTTTCGCAAAGCTTTCGACAAAACCGATTGCCGAGGCAAAGGATTTATATTTCGACTCTGGCTATTTTAAATTTAAAGAAGTTTTTCAGGATATCAAAAAACTCGATCCTAGTATTAAAAAAGTACAGATAATAGATGTTAATGGCAAGATACTTTTTAACTCGGATAAAATCGGAGATAGCAGTTACGAAGGAAGTGAAAATGACTATGTTGACCAACCGTTGTTAGAAAAAGTGATTAGTTCTGAACCGGAATATATCTATAATACAAGAAATTCCTCGGAATTAACCGACATCTTTTATCCCTATTTTTCAGACTGGGGAAGTCATCCTTATACGCTTCGTTATTTCGTTTCTTATGATGAGATTAGGGCTAATATAGTAGTAATTGTAAAGCAGACAATTTTACTTTTTATTCTCTCCTTTATCTTTGTGGTGGTGGCGATTACAAGCTCGGTTAATCGCTTGATTTTATCTCCGATCACTAAAGTGAGCAAACTAGCTCAGAGAATAAGCCAAGGTAAATACGGTGAAAGAATTAAAATTAAAACCAATGATGAAATTGAAGATTTGGCAAATTCAACCAATAAGATGGCGAGGAAATTAGAGCAAGACATTATAGATCTTAAAGAATTGGATAAATTAAAAGATGAGTTTATAGATATTGCCGCCCACAACTTTAAAGTTCCTCTCAACCATCTGAAGTATGACGTGGCCTATCTTTTAAAGAATGTGGAAAAAAAATTAAGTAAAAAAGAATATGAACTAATTCAAGATATTAATATAAGTGGAAAGAAACTTTTTCTTTTAAGTGAGGATTTGATTGGAATTCAAGCACTTAGAAACGAAAAAACGGGCAATGTCTTTATTCCGGTTAATTTAGCTAAACTTGCAGAAGATGTGTTTTCGGAGCTTAAACATTCAGCTGAAATGAAAAATATTAAGCTAAAATCAGAGCTAAAACAAAATGCAATTGTTTTGGGCGACTATATGAAGTTAAAGCAGCTGCTTCTCAATCTTGTTGATAACGCGATACAGTATTCAAATAAAAAAGAAAGCACCGTAAGAGTCGGGATTCAAGAAAAAGGTAATTCCTATATAATCGAAGTTGAGGACCAAGGAGTAGGAATGGTTTCAAGCGAAGTTAAGAAGTTATTTCAAAAATTTTATCGCGCTCCAAGCTCTGCTATATATAACAAAGAAGGGGCAGGCCTGGGACTTTATTTGGCAAAGTTAATTGTAAGTGTCCACCACGGCAACATTTGGGCCGAGAGTGTCAAGGATCAAGGGAGTAAGTTTTATGTCTCTTTGTTGAAAAAAGAAACGCTGTAAAATAATTTTAGATATAAAAAAACGACAGTATTTTTACTGGCGTTTTTTTTGGTGGTACTTACTTAACGAAGAACGAAAATATTTTGAAGAAAAGTCCTGAATACAATTTAATTAGACAAAATTAAGCCCTGACTTTCCAGAGCAGTTTTAATGTTCCGCCTCGCTCGCGAAGTTTATCCCGCACTTGATGC
>CAYIJI010000031.1:0-13573 GCA_964363695.1 uncultured Candidatus Saccharibacteria bacterium | reverse complement strand
TGTTAAATGTCCAAAATGCGGCGGGGATGCTAGGCGTGAAACAGACACGATGCCGAACTGGGCAGGATCATCTTGGTACTTCTTGGCTTACGCCATGAATGCAGAATCTAGAATCAAGAAAGACTTCTCGACAAGCTCGAAGAATATTTTTAGCGAAAGTAAGAAGGAACTAGAATATTGGTTCCCTGTGGACATATATAACGGTGGAATGGAACATACTACATTGCATCTTCTTTATTCCAGATTTTGGCATAAATTTCTGTATGATCTAAAAAAAGTTCCTACCCTTGAGCCATACCAAAAAAGAATCGCTCATGGCATTATTTTGGGTCCCGATGGGCAAAAGATGAGTAAATCTCGAGGCAATGTTGTTAATCCTGATGATATTATAAAGCAATATGGAGCCGACACGTTGCGGGCATATATTATGTTTATCGGCCCTTACGACCAAGAATCAGCATGGAGCACAGCCAGCGTGCAAGGCGTAAGTAGATTCTTAAATAGAGTGTGGAATAATTTTAATAAAGTAAAAGACGGCGTAGAAGACGAAAAGGATTTCTTAGTAAAATTAAATCAATCCATAGCCGGTATTTCAGAGGATCTGGAAGCATTTCGGATGAATACCGTAGTTTCCAAGCTTATGGAATTAAACAACGCTATTGAAAAAGCCGACAATATCTCCACTGATTCTTATAAAATATTCTTAAAACTTTTATTCCCCGTTGCCCCACATATATCCGAGGAACTTTGGCAACAGCTTGGAGAAAAGGGTTTAATTGAAGACAATGCTTGGCCAGTGGCAGACGATAAATATTTGGTAGCCGATGAAATTGAGATTGTTGTTCAAGTAAACGGCAAAGTCCGCGACAGATTTATGGCCGACAGTAATGTTGAAGATGAAGAACTGAAGCAAACAGCCTTGGGGCTGGATAAAATAAAACCATTTTTGCAAGGCAAGGAGATTGTTAAAGTAATTGTGGTTCCAAAAAAACTTGTAAGTATTGTGATAAAGTAGTGCGACCACTCACTCAGCTGTCATTTCGACTCCTCAGCCTTGTCTGAGGGCGGAGAAATCTTAAAAATAGATTGAATACTATTAGAAGATCCCTCCACGTTGGTCGGGATGACACAGCTGCGAGTGAGCAGTTATAAAGTCAAGTTGATTTATTCACCAATTTATGCAATAATATATTATAAGATGACAAGCTATCAAGCGGATAAGCATGTAAGTAAATAAGGAATACAATGGCTGAACCAAAGAAAAGAACGAATAATTCAAAGCAGGGCATGCGCAGAATGCATGATAAAGTTTTTGGTGGAAAAATCGCATTTTGTGAAAAATGCCATGAACCAAAAGAGCTCCATAAAGTTTGCTACAATTGCGGCACCTACAAAGGTGTGCAAGTGATTGATTTAAAAAAAGAAAAATCCCCTATTGAGAAATAAGTTTTTGATATCAATGATTGAATAATGAATCTTGAATCATGAAGCATGGGCTTGAAAACCATTCGTGATTCTTAATTCATCATTCATAATTCTAACCAAATGAATCGCCATCTCTCAAGAATGATCGCAATGCAAACGCTTTATGAGTGGGATTTTCGCAATCAAACCAATCTAGATTCAATCAAACAGCGGAATATCGACGAATACAAAGAAGATGCCGACGCTAATTTTGTTAATTTTCTAGTAAACAGTGTTTCAGAAAAACTTAGCAAACTGGATCAAAAAATACTGGAGTCTGCCCCCGAATGGCCTCTTGAGCAAATCTCCTTGATCGATAAGACAATATTGCGAATTGCAATATTTGAGCTTCTTTACTCTGAAAATGTTCCGCCCAAAGTTGCAATAAATGAAGCTGTGGAGCTTTCAAAACAATTTGGCGGGGAAAATTCCTCAAAATTTATAAACGGAGTACTTGGCACTGTCTATGACAATAATGATTTAGATAAGCAAAAATTAATACTAAAGAAAGAAGAAAGGAATGTAAATGAGCAGCATTGAAGAATTAGAAGAAAAACTTGGGATACAATTTAAGGATAAATCCTTGATCGAAAGAGTATTTATTCACAGATCGTATCTCAATGAGCACAAAAGTTTAAAACTTGAGCACAACGAACGACTTGAGTTTCTTGGCGATGCAGTGCTTGAACTAGCCGTAACAAGGTTTTTGTACAATAACTATCATAAGCCTGAAGGCGAAATGACAAACTGGAGAAGCGCTTTAGTTAAGGGAGAATCCCTTTCGTTTGAAGCTAAGCGGCTTGGAATGGATCCCCTAATGAAGACTTCACGAGGAGAGGCAAAGAATGTTGGAAAGGCGAGAGATCTAATTCTTGCCAATGCTTTTGAGGCCTTGATTGGAGCAATCTATCTCGACCAAGGTTTTGATAAGGCTAGCGATTTCATCGTCAAAAACGTCTGTTATAAAATCGAAGAGATCATTAAGCACGAACTATATTATGACGCCAAAAGTCGTTTCCAAGAACTGGCCCAGGAAAAATTTGGCATAACTCCATCTTATGATTGCCTTTCTGAAACCGGCCCCGATCATGCAAAAACTTTTGTCGTCGGCGCTTATTTAGGAAGAGAAAAAATAAGCGAAGGAGAAGGTTTCTCAAAGCAGAGAGCCCAGTTAGATGCCGCCAAAAATGCACTTGAAAAATGGGAAGAGCTCTCTGGCAGAGAATTCTAATGTAAACTAATCGCTCCACACAGTATTGTCAAACCCCCAATCAAGAAGTTTCCTGGACTCATCAGCAGAAGCTGAAGGAGTGTCTGCATAAGTATTTAATACAATTGCAATTAGAGTGCGGCCTTCCCGTTTTACAGCTCCAACTAAACAATGGCCGGCTTCCGGCATATAACCGGTTTTAACCCCGATTGCTCCAGGATAATGATACTCAGAAACGAGGCGGTTGGAGTTTTTAAGTTCATGCCAAATTGTGCCATCCTCATTTCTGGCTGAATCCCTCTCGCTCTTAACAATTCCTGCAAATATAGGATTTTTTAAGGCATACTTAGTAACTAAAAACAAATCAAATGCCGACGAGTAACCATCGATATTCAAACCGGCCGGATCCTCATATTTAGTGTCGTCCATTCCGAGTGCTTTTGCTTTCTCGTTCATCTTTTCGACAAACTTTTCAATGCCAGATTCCCCTTCATTGTTCATACGCTCTGCCAATGCATAAGCGGCATCGTTGCCTGAGTTGATAAGTAAGCTTTTTAACAAGTTCTTCACATCGATTCTTTCTCCGGAACGCAGATGCACCTCGGCGCCAATTTGGTTTGAAGCCATTTCTGAAACTGTTACAACTTCTTCTAGTTCATAGTTCTCCAAAGCGACCACAGCTGTCATAATTTTTGTTGTTGAGGCAATTGGGACATGATCTTTATACGCTTGCTTTGACAGGATAACCCCTGAATCTGGATCGGCCAACAGATAATGCTTAGCATGAATCGGCGTCTTGTAACTGTTTGGCTTAACCTTTGGACGGGGCAAAATGTCAGGAAGAGTAAAGGTTGTGTTTACAGCCAAAACTTCTTTTTGGGAGCTTGACCTATCTCGGATAACAGCATCATCAAACTTGTCAGCTGCGCTGTGCCAGCCGAGCGAATTTAAAAGCATCGATGCAAGGATAAGAGATTTAATTATCATAATACTTAGTATATAGAACACAGTAGTCAGATATTCACAGATCTATTTCTTATTGAGGCTAGACACTTGAAACTGGAAGTTTGATTTTGAGGCTGGAGGATTTGAAATTCGAATATCCAGCTTCTAATTTCAAATTCTAGTCTCTAGCATCTAGTGTCAAGCGTCAATGGACCCCTAGAGAACATCTTTTCTTGTAATTATTTTATATTCTCCTGATTTAATATTTAGTTTATCGAGCGATAAATTTGAGATTCTAATCCTTTTAAGCCTTAGGACTTCTAGTCCAATTTTAGCACACATTTTTCTAATCTGTCGATTGTAACCGGTGTGGAGAACTACGTTTAGAACGTAGAGCTTAGACCTTGGATCTTTGTGTATATCAACACTGTCTGCTTTCATGAATTTATCTTCTATTTTCACCCCATTAATAAAACCAGTTTTGATTTTTTGAATTTCTGATTTGTTTAGAATTTCGGATTTAGTGCTTCTAATTTCTACTTTGTATTCTTTGGTTGTTAAATGAGAAGGGTGGGTCAGTAGATTGGTCAACTCTCCGTCATTCGTCAAAATTATCAAGCCTTCCGAATCTCTATCAAGCCTTCCGACAGGATAAACTCTCGGCTCCTTTGGCACTAAATCAACGACTGACCGCCGGTTCATTTCGTCGCTTGCCGTTGAAACCACTCCCCTTGGTTTATTGACAGCGTAGTAAACAAATTTCGCTTTTTTTGGTTTAATCTCACTGCCGTCGAGGACAATTTTTTGTTTTTCCGGGTCGATCTTCTGCCCCAAAGATGCTTTTTTTCCATCAACTAAAACTTTTCCAGCCAAAATATGCTCATCGGCAGCCCGCCGCGAGCATATTCCTCGATCTGAGAGAAATTTATTAAGTCGAATCAATACCATTTGGATATGTTAATCGCCAATCTTTGTCTCGGCATCCTTTAACTCTTTACCTTCGGCTTCTTTTCGCAAACTTATATGGACATCTTGCAATTGTTTTTCGGAGACTTGAGAAGGAGCTCCCATCATAGCGTCTCTCGCGTCACCAGTTTTCGGAAAAGCCATCACTTCCCTAATAGCATCCTCACCAGCTAGTATTGCTGAAATTCTATCAATGCCGGCAGCAATACCACCATGTGGAGGCGCACCATATTCAAAAGCTTCCAACATATGACCAAATCTTCTTTTTTCCTCTTCTTTAGAAACTCCAAGAATCTTGAATACTTTTTCTTGGATATCCCTTTTATGAATTCTTATCGAACCGCCAAAAATTTCATTTCCGTTTAACGCTAGATCATATGCATATGCCCTAACTTTGTCTGGTTCGTTGTCTAATTTATCCAAATCCTCTTCTTGAGGCATTGTAAATGGATGGTGTGATGATACTAACTTCTTATCTGTTTTTGAATATTTGAAAATCGGCGCATCAATAATCCAGCAAAACGCGAATTCTTTTCTATCTTCATTATTTTTTCTCAAGTCTGGTTTATCTGTCTTATATTTCTCTATTGCTTCCGCATAAGTAATTTTGGGGAATGGTTTTGTTGTGATTTTTCCATCAGGTACTAATTTTTCGACAATATCTATCATCATCGGTTCAATTAGTTCCCAGATATCTTCTTGCTTAACAAAACTCATTTCTAAATCAAGCTGCGTAAATTCAGGTTGCCTATCCCCTCTTTGGTCTTCATCTCTAAAACAACGAACAATTTGAAAATATTTCTCTATTCCGCCCACCATCAGCAATTGCTTAAATTGCTGGGGGCTTTGAGGCAATACGTAGAATTCGCCGGGATATAGGCGGGATGGAACTATGTATTCTCTTGCACCTTCAGGAGTGGATTTGGTTAAAAATGGAGTTTCAATTTCCCTAAAACCCTTACCCCACAAATACTCTCTAATAAAGCGGACAATGTCATGCCTTAGGGTAATATTTTTTACCATTCGACTTGACCGCAAATCTAAATACCTGTATTTAAGCCTTAGTTCTTCATCAATTCCCTTTGTATCCTTGTCAATTTCAAATGGAGGAGTTTTGGCTTCATTAAGGATCTCGAGGTCTTTTGCCTCCATTTCAACCGTTCCAGTCACAAGATTCGGGTTAACCAATTTCTCAGGGCGGGCTTTAACGAGGCCTGTAATTGATATGACCCACTCAGGTCTGACTTCGCTTACTTTGTCATACGCCTTGCTTCCCGGCACAAACACAACTTGAAGAAGCCCTGATTTGTCTCTTAAGTCAATAAAAACAATCTTGCCGTGATCACGTCGGGTATGAACCCAACCTTTCACGACAACCTGCTCGCCAATCTTATCAACAGTTTCCGATACATATGATCTTTTCATAAACTCTCCTTAAATAGTTCTATTTTCTTAACTCAGCCTTATACTTCTCTTCAATCTTGCTAACAATATCTTTAATAATTCCGTCTGCTTCCTTGTCGGTCATTGTCTTTTCAGGGTGTTGCAGATAAATATGATATGCAATATTTTTTTTATTGGCTCCGAATTTATTAGAAGCAAATTCATCAAACAATTCTACACGACTTATTAAGCCGGATGTACTTACAATTGCATCCTCAACTTCTATTGAATTGATTTCTCGATCCACTATGAAAGCCAAATCTCTTGTTACGGACGGAAACTTAGAAACTGTTTTGTAGCTTACCTGCTTCTTATTTGATTTCAGGATAAGATCTTCCGGTTTAAATTTCATTTTAGGAAGCAATTCGTCAACCATTATTTCAAGCATATGAGCAGATGGCTTTCTGATTTTGAATTTTTTAAGGTCTTCTAGTGGGACTTCTCTAACGCTCAAATACCTTCTGTTGATTTTGAGTTTATCTTCAATCCTATCCACAGCATCGCCAATAGCCTCTTTCGATCCTTTTCCCGAAGCTGCAATAGCAATATTACTGGACTCTGTTTTTTTAAAGAATGTTTTGCCTAATTCAAAGAGAAGTACAGGATCGACTGAAGAATTCTTAGCAATAGACTTTAACAAGCCAGGGGCAAGAGAGTTCCGGAGATATTTATTCTCAGGCTGGATTGGGTTTACGATCTCTAAAAGGTCTTTCACCTTTAAGTTAGCTGATTTAACCTCTGCTTCTGACAAATAAGGGTAGTTAATAGTTTCCGTGAATCCTGCGTCTTTCAAAATGTCTTTCAGCGCTTCTTTATAGTAATAGGGTGATTTTTTTGCCGGCTTGGCTTCTTGCAGCGGTATCTGCTTAATCTTGCTATATCCGTAAACCCTAGCCACCTCTTCCGCTAAATCCTGCCATATTTCAATATCGTGCCTCCACGCTGGAACTATGCATTCGTTTCCTTTTATCTCAAAGCCTAGGCTCTTTAGGATATGGTTAATTTCTGATTCAGCCAAATCTAACCCGATCATGTTTTTGATCTTATTATATTCAATCTTGAGTTTTTGATTCCCAGTTTTTTCCCCTGCTTTAGCTATGCCCGAAAGTATTCTTCCTTCCGCTGCTTCTTGGATCATTTTGGCAGCCTTATTTAAGGCATATTCCACACCGCCGGAGTCTATTCCTCGCTCGAAGCGATAGCTGGCTTCGGTTACTAATCCGAGGTCTTTGACTGTTTTTCTAATATTTTTCCTGTTAAACTCTGCTGATTCAAGAATGATGGAAGTGGTATTTTCCGATATTTCAGAATTCTGGCCTCCCATTACGCCCGCAACTGCAATCGCTTTCTTTTTATCTGCAATTAATATTGCGTCTTTTACCGGTCTTAGAATGCCATCAAGAGTCTTTATTTTTTCATTAGGGTTACTTTTTCTTACAATAATTTCTTTGCCTTCAATTTTTCCGGCGTCAAATGCATGCAGAGGCTGGCCAAGATCAAGCATAATAAAGTTTGTAATATCGACAATGTTATTTATTGGTTTTATTCCCAGTTTTACCAATCTTTCCTTCAGCCACGAAGGAGACGGCCCCACCTTAACCCCTTGAACCATTCTGGCCATATAGCTGGGACATATTTTTTTGTCATTTATTTTTACCGATAAATGTTCTTTTATGTTGGCTGAATTCATATCCAGCGCGATAGGGGTTTTTGAAACTGAGCTGTTTGTCAAAGCTGCAATCTCTCTTGCGATGCCAATGTGTGAAAGGCAATCACCTCGATTTGGTGTGATTTCTAATTCAAACACCGTGTCTGATTCTACATAGTGGTTCAATGGTTTTCCAACTTCATATTCATTTGGCAATATTTTAATACCCTCATGATCCTCACCCGATCCGAGTTCGTCTTCCGAGCAGAGCATTCCTTCTGAAAGAGCTCCTCTAATTTCAGTTTCTTTTATTTCAATCCCCCCAAGCTTTGCTCCTACTTTAGCAAGAGGCACTTTTTGTCCAACCTCAATGTTAGGAGCACCGCATACTATAGTTAGCTCATTCTTTCCGTTAAACACTTTTGCAATTCTGAGCCGATCGGCATTTGGATGTTTTTCAACTTCTTTTATCTCCCCTACCACAACCTTCTCATCTAGCGTACTGCAAAAAGACTCCACCTCAGTGCCGGAGATATTTAACTTCTCAATAAGTTCTTTGTCGCTAAGGCAGAGATCGATGTGATCTTTCAGCCAGCTTTTTAAAATCTTCATGTCTGTTAAATTATTAATAATTCGTATTATCTGTCTAATTCGCAATCTGTTGTTTTATTAGAATTGTTTTAAAAATCTTAAGTCAGATGAATAAAGCTGTCTAATATCTTCGATTCCATACTTAAGCATAACGAGACGGTCGATTCCCAAACCAAAGGCAAACCCGGAGTATTTTTCAGGATCGATTTTCATATTTCGTAATACTTTTGGGTGAACCATGCCCGAACCTAATATTTCAAGCCACTTGCCTTGATACTTTATATCAACATCCATTCCCGGCTCAACAAATGGATAATGATGGGGCCGGAACCTCACTTCAATTTTGTCCCCATATATTTTTTTAAGAAAATGTTCGAGTGTCCAGAATAAGTGTCCTATCTTTACATCTTTATCAATATAGAGCCCTTCTAGCTGCATAAAAGTAGTCTCGTGTCTTGCATCCGTTGCTTCATTACGATAGCATCTGCCGGGAACAATCATCTTAATAGGCGGCTTCTTGCCCTCCGTGTACCTTACTTGAGAATTGGAAGTATGAGTTCGTAATAGTCTTCCGTCTTTCAGCCAAAAAGTGTCTTGAACATCTCTGGAAGGGTGATCTGAGGGAACATTTAGCGCGTCAAAATTGTACCATTCTGTATCAACTTCAGGGCCTTCAAAAACATCAAAACCAAGCGATTCGAAGATCTGTACCGCCATTCTTGTATATTGTGTAATCGGATGTAAATTTCCTTTACGCATAAATTTCCTTAAATACTCCTGTGATCATTGTTCGAGCCCGCCTCCGCCAGTTGGCGGATGGCGAGTCGAGAACTATACAACTTTTGATGCTTTAAATACTTTTTTGCTTTTTAATATTTCGCGAAGTGGTTTGAAAGAAGAGTTCTAGAAGAACTATTGCTATCACTAGAGGCACTCCGACCCACCAGTCCAAGAGTTTTAGCCCTTTTAATACCAGTAGTAGTGTAACACTTGAAGAAATCAGGACGGATTGTCTGACAGACGGCCAAAAATACGAATAGATGGATTTGTCTTTTCCTATCTTTAGTTTAAGGTAATACACTACAATACTCAAGATACCGGTAAGCGCGATTAGAAAGGATATGTAGAAATTAATAAAGACCGAAACATTGGATTTATAAGGATTGTAATTAAAAATATCAAGAACGACTGAAGCAACTGCAAACAGTGTAATTGAAAACAAGAAAAATAAATTCCTGATCAACATGTTAATCCTTAAATTGGGCCTCTCGTCATCCCAGACTGTAAGCTCGAGATCTGGGATCCAGGAAGTTAATTTGCCTGCATAATTTCTGGATTCCAGCTCAAGGCTGGAATGACGGACGGCGAGCAGTTTATTATTATTGTCATTGCCTCTAAGGGGAGCCTTCAGTTCGAGACCACTTTGGCAGCTACTACAATCTTTAAATTCGTAACGATTTACGCACTCTCCGTAGCTCAGGCTTTAGCCTGTTGCAGCTTATTCTATTTGAAATGCTCATTCCTCCGTAGACCACGTTTTAGCGTGTTTCATTGCTCCAGCTATTCTTTAATTTCTTTTATCAGCTTTTCTATCTTATCCGCCTCTACTTCCGTGTTATCGGCTACGAAATGAAATTGAGGCACTCTTCGAAGCTCGATTTTGCCCGCCAATTCATTTCTAATTTTTTTGCTGTTCTCCTTGCAGAGTTTTACTATTTCCAGAGGATCAGGAATGCCGGAAACCCAAACTTTGGCATAGCTCAAATCCTTGGAAACCTTTACTTGCGTAATAGAGGCAAATTGATCAGGAAAAAGCTCTCTAATAAGAAGAGACAGTTCATTGCGAACCAATTCATCAATTTTTTCCATTCTATCAACCGGCATACGAACATTTTAACAAAAAACCCCGCAAAAAGCTATAATCATTCTCGAATCTCAGTAATGCAGCAGTCATTGTAAGAAGCGCAGCTCGCGACACGGCAATCTATTATACTAATACGATGCAGCTGCATCGTATTAGTATAACGACCAATAAAAATAATTTAATAAAAGAAAAGAGCCCCGGGCGATTGTGCCCGGGGCTCAGAATGTCGTAAACCTTTCATCTACTTGAAATCTTTGCTGTAAGAATCCATCAGGAGAGGAAGTTCCGCCTGCCTGATAGACTCTTCCTGACCCTCGCGCCCATCTATCTTATTATGTCGCTGTAACCCTATGTACAGCGTCATCTTGGCGACTATTTCCCGAAACTCTATGATTTCTGGGTATTGCCTAGCATTTCGCCGTTGCCCCTCCCGCCTCTCTCGGATTCTGGAAATCTCCGCTTCTTTACCAGCCATCCTGATCTCACCTCCGTCTTCGCTTGTGTATCCCAATCAGTCCGATCACCCCTCCGCCGAGCACTAGTAGACTCGAGGGTTCTGGAACAGGTTGCCATAAAGCAATATGCTCGAGGCCATCGCTATTACGGAACACCCCAACAATCTCACCTTTACTGTTGATGTCGGTTGCTCCACTTATAACTCCACCCAGCAATCCAAGATCAACCATACCCGTAGCTTTATTCCAGACAAAGGCATGGGGATCTGGATTGCCTGGAATATACATTGATGCACCGACAACAGTGCCGCTCGAATTGATCTTGCTTGAGTAGCTGTGATGCCCGCCGCTCAGCGTGCCTAAATCAACCAAGCCATCGGCCGGATCAAGAAGGAACGCATGACGAAAGTCACCAGGATGGTATTGCCCAACGATCTGACCTGTTTCGTTCACACCATCGGCTCTTGCAAAACGTGTGCCGAAATCGCCAATATCAATGAAGCCGGTCGCCTCACCCCAGATAAAGGCATGATTCTCAGGTTCGTTTGTGAACTCGCCTACAACGGTGCCGGTATCATTGATATCATATGCCCAGCCGCTCCAGCCGCTCGGTGCGTTGAGGACAATATACTCACTCTGACTATCCCAAAGGATTGCCTGATACCTGCCAGTGCTAGACTTTGCCCAGCCGGCGATTTGTCCAAGGTTGTTGATGGCCGACGAAGCTACACCTACAGAATCTGCAGGTAGAGACAAGGGAGTCAATCCTTTGTCACTGCTCCAGACCCAACCATCGCCGGCGACTGTGCCGTAGTTGTTGATCGATCTGCCGGTACTCGGACCAATATTAATAAACCCTGAACTACGATCCCATAGAAACGCTGTCGTAGGACCGCCGCTTGGATCAGGACGCCATCCGGTGATCTGTCCGAGATCGTTAATCCCGAATGCTTCACCCCGCCCTAAATCAGTCATTACATAGTCGACAGCGAATGCCGGCACGGCCAGCAGAGTGATGAGAAGCATTGCTAATACTGTTAGTCTCATTATTCTCAAACCCTCTCTTTGCTCACCAGGTAGCTTCATCAAATTTCGATGGCTTCGGTGGCAGAATGCTGATCCCATTTTGGGACGAGCATACCCACCACCGACAAAGGCTACATTTCACTCATTACTATGTTTTTAAAGTGCTAGACTAATAAATTATAACATATTTGTTTTAAAATGCAATGATTGTGTTTGGTTTAGATTTATATTCGCAGGCTATGTATGTGATTATTCCTTGTATCGTTATATTATATAGATGCAGCTGCATCAAATTAGTATAACTTTGGGAGGGATTGATTATGAAAAAGAAAGATCGTTTATCTAAAATCGGCAAGTTTACTATGACGGCGACTGTTGAAATGCTTAACTTTATTCTAAGAATTGCTGAGTCTACAACTCTGATCGGAGCAAGCAGAAGCGAGCTATACCGAGTTGCGAGGGAAGGCTCTGAACATGAATGGACTGTCCAGAATATTTGCCGGACGATCCATTCTTTAAAGCAACGCGGTTACATTGAAATCGTAAATATCAACGGCAATCAGTCGATTCAATACACAAATCGGGGCAAACTTAAAATGATCGGTCACATTTCCGAGAGGATTAAGCCGGGAGATATCTTTTTGTTTGTTTCATTTGACATACCGGAAAAATTAAACTCTGGACGTAATTCATTTCGGCGAGTGATTAAGAAGCTCGGTTTTCTAAAAATTCAAAACAGTTTATGGGTGATAAATAAGAACATCAGTGATTTAGTAGAGATGGCCGCCATTGAGTACGGTGTTGCAGAATACGTGGTTTACATCGTTTCAAGTGAAACAAATATCGATCAATCGATCGTGGAGCGATTAAAAAAGTAACAAGCCGTTATACTAATACGATGCAGCTGCATCGTATTAGTATAACTCAGTGGAAATAGGATAAAAAAAACTAGAGCCGTTAATAATTTAATTGCTCTGTTTTTTGCTTCTACCCCGAGTATTCGGATCGAGGTAGAAGCATGTAGGCGCCGCTGATGGCAGCTAGTCTTTGGAACACATGGGCACGGGAGAGAATCCCAAAGAAACCATAAGCCCCCCGATTACCGACTCCGTTCCAATAATGGTCGGATTGAAGAGTTGTGCTGGGCGACCCACAACAACCGAGTCTGTTTCAATTTCGAGCGACTTCGAGTCCGGATCCACAAGAAAGCCCATCTGTTCGTCTTCGATGCGGACCATATTCTCTATACCCGATATCCTTGCCAGAAAATAAGGATCTGAAGTCTTGAATCGCTTTACTTCTAGGATCTCACCTTTCATGTGTCTCACCCCCTTCCAGTAGTTAGAATTTAGCAGAATATGATCTAAAAATAAACAACAATCGGTTCGCTAATGCTGTTATAACAAAAAATCGAGAGTGCTCTCGATTTTTTGTATATATCAATACATGAGTTATATTTTTCCCGACCTCCTTTTTACCTCATTGTGCTAAACCTAACGTTTAGCCCATTGTGGTGCTCGTCTTGCGCCTCTAAGACCTGGTTTCTTTCTTTCTTTCTCTCTTGGATCGCGAGTTAAGAAGCCTGCCTTTTTAAGGGTTGAACGGAATTCAGGATTATATCGCTCCAATGCTCTTGAAATCCCATGCCGGATTGCTTCCATCTGGCTCATCTTACCGCCGCCAAAAACCTTTACGGTCATTCCGAAAGAGCCTTTTTTGCCTACTAGTTCAAATGGCAAAATAATATTTTCTTCTAACTTAGCGTCTTTTTTATTAATTTTGAGCTCTTCGCTATTCTCAAAAATACGCACAGATGCTACTGCGGTTTTTCGTCTGCCGGTGCCAAACCAATATTTTGAAGTTTTTGTTTCTTTTTCAGCCATAATTATTATCCAATGTATTTCCGACGCTGATCTTTTACGCTGATATTCACAGATTAGCTCTTTTTGAGGCTAGACTCT
>CAYIJI010000030.1:11026-13682 GCA_964363695.1 uncultured Candidatus Saccharibacteria bacterium | reverse complement strand
TTTAAAATAACAACCGTTGCCAAGATACCGATGATCGCAATAACAACAAGCAGTTCGATAAGCGTAAAAGCACGCTTCCTCACTACAGGCAACTCTATTAATGTAAAACCCTTCGACTTGCTCAGGGTAAACTCTTTCTTCATATTTTCTCCTTTTAATAATATATTGTTCGAATCCCCAACATTTCGGGGTGAGAACTATTCACGTTTATAGTTCTCGTCGTCTGCTCTAAAGCGTCCTCCTCGAACAATATTTTCTCTGCCATGATCGACCGAACAAGGCGTTTTTTTTATTAAATAACTAAACACACTTTTAAATTCGAAACCCTAACCTTATCCAAAACTATAAATTATGGTCATCTCGACATCCCGATGTGACTTATCGGGACGACCTGCCTGCCGGCAGGCAGGGAGATATACAAATTAATGGAGCCAGAATAGACTGAAAGCGGATAACTTAGCCGCAATAACTTGTAGATTTCTCGCCTTGAGCCGCCCAATGGCTCGAAAAGACAACTATTTTTAAAGGTTCGACTAGCTTACTTGCTTACTTGCTTACTAGCTTACTTGCTTACTTGCTTACTAGCTTACTTGCTTACTTGCTTATAACCATTTTACTGTAATTGCGCGATGTTGTAGATGGGGACAAGTACGGCAAAGACGAGAAAAGCAACACCGACGCCCATCAAAAGCAAAACAGCCGGTTCAATCAAAGTGGATATTGTCCTTATGGCTTGATCCGTCGCCTCTTCATAATAATCCGCAACCTTGCTTAAAACACCGTCAAGCTGGCCCGTTTCTTCGCCGACAGCAACCATTTGACCGATAAAAGGCGGAAATACAGAATCCTTTGAAAGTTGTACCGATAAAGGAACTCCCCTTTCCACTTGGCTCGCCGCCTTTGTAATACTCTTCTCATATAAGCTGTTGTTCATTACGCTTCCGCCGATTTTGAGCGCATCCAGAAGAGGAACACCGGCGCCGATCAGCATTGACATAATCTTGCTAAACCGGTACATATATATGCCGTCAAAAAGCTTGCCTATGCCCGGAACTTTTAATTGCAGCTGGTCTTTGGTTTTTTTGCCGGAGCTTGAACTTGCCCAGTATTTGAAAATTACACCCAAAAATATAAGGATGACTAGAACCATCCACCATTTAGTCCTTAAAAAATCCGACATCGCAAGAAGCATTCTGGTAGCGATCGGTAGCTTGGCGCCGGCTTGATCGAAGATTGATTTTAATTGAGGGATTACAACCATCAGCATATAGGCTCCGATGCCGACTAAGGCTACTAAAATAAAGCCCGGATAATACATTGCTCCTCTAACCTTGCCGATAAAATTGTTGTCATTCTCTAACTGGTCGGCAAGCTGTTTTAAAACAACATCAAGTTTTCCGGTGTTCTCCCCGGCGTTGACTACGCTGACAAAAACCTTGTCGAAGGTCTGCGGATGGCGGGCCAAAGCGTTTGAAAAACTTAAGCCTTCTTCGAGATCCTTATAGATGCTTTGATAAATCGTTTTTAACTGTGGATTACTCGCTTGAGCGCTTGTAACCTTAATTGCCTTTGCCAAAGGCAATCCGGCGGAAATCATCGTGGAAAGCTGTCGGGCAAATATTGCTTTATCTTTGGCTGAAATCTTTCTGTGTATATTAATTGAAAAGGCAGCTTTACCTTTTTCTGAAGCAATTTCAAGAGCGATTAAATTGTGCTTAACAAGAAGACCCTCCGCCTCAATCTCGTTGGCAGCCTTTACTGTTCCTGTAATTATCTCACCCCTGCTGTTTTTTGCTTTATATAAAAAAGTTTTCATAATTCCAGAAATGGACCACTAACAAAACGAACAGCTAAAACCCTATCGTAAATTTGGTATTCGTTTAATCCTTGCTCCATTATTGGTAAACCTTATGATTAATCCTAATTTTAAATTGGCAAATTTTAAATAATCAAACAACTGGTAACATGCATCTCTGTAATTTTTATCGCCTGCCTTCATTTCAACTACTATTTTATTATCAACCAAGAAATCAAAGTATTTTTGAGCGATAATTTTTTCATTAATCTTTATGGGGTAATATAATTCTCTTTGATAAGGGATTTTATCTCTCTTTAGACACTCTTCAAAGGCATCGGAATAAACTTTCTCTCTGTGGCCCGAACTCAATAAATGCATTATTTCGAAAGCTATACCGTTCAATTTATAACTTAATTCTTTGTAAAGCAGATCCTTCATATATTTTTCGTGGTTCGTTTTGTTCGTGGTCCATTTCTGTATCAATACACCATCATTTTAAAGCTCTTTGGATCTTGGGCCCAGGCTAATGCATCTTCGAGCGTAATGTCTCCCCTCGAAACATACTCAGCCAAAACTTTATCCAGACTAATCATACCTTCTGCAGCCGAAGTCTGAATAACGTTCGGTATTTGATATGTTTTTCCTTCTCTGATTAAGCTTTTTATGGCTGAATTGGCCAGCATTATTTCCGCGGCCATCACTCTGCCTCCATTAACCCGAGGGATTAACCTTTGGGAAACAACCCCCAATAAAACTGAAGCTAACTGGCTTGAAACTTGCTGCCTTAGGTGAGAA
This sequence comes from uncultured Candidatus Saccharibacteria bacterium, assembly GCA_964363695.1. Classification (GTDB taxonomy): domain Bacteria; phylum Patescibacteriota; class UBA1384; order XYA2-FULL-43-10; family 1-14-0-10-43-13; genus JAMCZZ01. The sequence continues at coordinate 11,089 of CAYIJI010000030.1, read as the reverse complement.
GGAAAAACACTGATTATTCTATCCGCAGTCTGCGCAGCCGAGTTCGTGTGCAGCGTTGCGAAA
>CAYIJI010000030.1:0-11016 GCA_964363695.1 uncultured Candidatus Saccharibacteria bacterium | reverse complement strand
GCTTCAATCGTTTCCAGATCGCGCATTTCTCCAACCAAAACCACATCGGGGTCCTCACGCAAAGCAGACCTTAAAGCCAAGCCAAAAGAGTCGGTATCAGGACCGATCTCCCGTTGAGAAACAATACTTTTTTGATGCTCAAATACGTATTCAATCGGATCTTCAACTGTAATAATGTGTTTCCTTTGGTTCTCGTTTATGTTATTTATGAGAGCTGCTAGAGTCGTTGATTTTCCCGAACCGGTCGGTCCAGTCAAAACGACAAATCCTTGGCTGTGTTCTGTGAACTTTTCCAAAATTGGAGGAAGACCAAGCTCTTTCATCGACTGAATTTGCTTTGGGATTAAACGGAGGGATACAGCTTCGCAACCCTTTTGGTAGTAAATGTTTACCCTAAAACGCATATCTTTGTAGCCAAAAGAGAAGTCAAGCTCTTTTTTAAGCTTAAATTTATCAATCAGCTCCGAGGGAGTAAAGCTGGAAATAAACTCGGCGATTTTTTTGCTGTCGCAAACAGGAGAATCGGGCACACTCAAAAGCTTGCCGTCTATTCTAACCGTTGGAGATATCCCCACAGTCAAGTGCAAATCAGAAGCATTTTTCTCGATAGCATAATCAAGATGCTTAACCATCTCCGTATTTGGTTTGTTTTCCTCCACAATTCCCTCCTAAAATGTCACCGTAAACTTATGTTTATATTATATGTTAAGTTACGGCAACAAGCAACAGAACAAAGTATACAGATTACAGTTATACAGATAACAGCTGTTATCTGTATTCTGTCTACTGTTATCTAATAATCAGTTTTCCATCGTCGCCTGATAGACTTCATCAATAGTTGTTAACCCTTGCAAAGCCTTAATGATGCCGTCTTGCTTCATTGTTATCATTCCGCCCTTAAGCGCCGCCACTTTCAGTTCATTGGCCGGACGCTTGGCGATAGCTAAATCCTCTATTTCCGGAGTCATTGACATTACCTCAAAAATACCGATTCTTCCCTTAAACCCGGCGGTGCATTCAGGACATCCTCTACCGTGATAAAACCGTATTTCCTTAGGAATTAACGCTTTATCTTTCTGATTGCTTGGGGAAATTTTCTCCAGCTCTGCTTTTATTTCTTCCACCATTTTTGGAGGAAGTTTTGTTTCTTCTTTGCATTTCGGGCAAACTAATCTTATTAATCTTTGGGCTATAATCAAATCCACTGCCGATGTGATTAAAAACGGTTCAACCCCCATATTAATTAAGCGGGGCAGACTTCCGGCAGTGTCGTTTGTATGCAAAGTTGATAAAACCAAGTGACCGGTTAAAGCAGCATGGGTTGCCATACCTGCGGTTTCTGCGTCTCGGATTTCTCCAACCATAATAATATTTGGGTCTTGCCTTAGAACACTTCTTAAGCCCGAGGCAAAAGTAAAGCCAATATCCGGCTTGACCTGGCATTGGTTAACCCCCGGGGTTTCATACTCTACCGGATCCTCAAGGGTTACAATATTTTTACCCGGAAGATTTAACCTATTAATAATTGCGTTTAATGTAGTCGACTTACCCGAACCGGTCGGCCCTGTTGATAAAATAATGCCCCATGGCCTCGTCATCGACTGCATAGTTTTTTCCAAAGCGCTCCCCTGCATTCCCAAATCTTCAAGCGACAAAATTTTCTGGCTCTTGTCTAAAATACGAAGCACCATTTTCTCACCATGAACAGTAGGCAAGCTTGAAACACGAACATCAACCGCTCTATTTTTAAAAGACACCTCGAACCTTCCGTCTTGAGGAATGCGAGTTTCATCTATTTTTAGTTTGGATAGAATTTTAATGCGCGAAATAATCGGGGGGTGCAAAGCTAGGCTTGTTTTTGCCACATCAATCAAGACGCCGTCAACCCTGCACCTTATTCTGAGTGTTTTTGCCTGTGGTTCGATATGAACATCGGAAACTTTCTTATTTAGAGCATAATTAATTACCGCTGCCACTACTTTGGGGATGTATCCCTCTTTAACAACCTCATCCAAAGCTTTCTCATCCAAAATGTCCTGCTGAATTAGAGACCCCAAATCGTCATTTTCCAGGTTTCCAGACGCAGAAGTTATCGCATTATTGTTGGCAGCTTGCTTATCTTTTGAACCAAAAATATTATTTTGAGCCGGCTCGCTTTCTAGCGGCGAAGGCTCCTTTGATGATTGATCACTCACAGTCTCTTTCTCCTCCGCTGCTTTTACCTCTACTGCCTGGCCGGTATTTTGGGCATTCCCCTGTGGAGCCGCAGGCTGCAAAGAATTAGCAGCCTGAGCATAACCATTTCCCTGCTGCAGGTTTACTTTCTCCGAGACTGGCAGGACTTTTGCATTGTTATTTTGCTGGCTTGCAGGAGGGACAACCGGAGCAGATGTCGTCTGACCATTGAATGCAGGATCAAAAAATCCGCTAAGAGAGATATTTTTCCCTCCAGATTGAGCATCATTTTTTACTAAAGTAGTATTTAAGTTATCCATATTTGTTTTTATTGCTATCGCCCAACTTATTGTTCGAATGATGCAGCTTGGAATTGAGAACTTCTCGACTTCATGCCACACCGCTCGAAGAATAAATGAACACGCATGACTCCTAATAAATATTCAACGCATACTCTATATCATTGGTCGATGTGCTGAACAATTCAACGGAATGCTGCTTTTTTATGAACTCTATTGCTTGCTTAGTAAGGTCTGAATCAATATCATCGGTAGCCAACATTAGATTCCCGGAGTCATTTTCCCCAAACACTACAATTCTGTACTTTTGGATAAATTCTTTGGGTAATTTAGCCAGACAATCCTTTTGGATTTTCCCTATTAAACTAACCTCTTTTCTATTGGATTTATTTTGATCCGGCTTCTCTACCATTATATGCTTTTCCTGATTATTTTGAAATTCGGTCCGATCCCCACGGAAAGATAAACTCCCCTTGGGCACAATTGAATCGACTGTTAAGCTCGGCATATCTGTCTTAAAAAGTAGGTCTGACAGACTGGAAAAAATTGATGTCCCGCCGGAATAATATTCGTCGCCATCTTCCGCTCTGCTTTCAGTAGATGCGGCGTCCTCAATTTTAGGCTCGTCTTCATGGAGAGGCTCCACTTGGAAAGAGGAATTGTGGTCATAGTTTTCTAAAACATAATCAATATCGTCTTTTGAAGTAGCAAAAATGTCCAGCGTTACTTTGTTTTCTTTTCTTAGATAATTTAGGATTTTTTTAGTGATCGGCGCGTCGGGCTTTTCGCAGGCTACCAGATAGTCGCCTGAAATATTTTCGTCGAAGACCAAAAGCCGGTATTTTTCTATAAAATCCTTCGGTATTTTATTTAGGTATGCTCTTTCGATCTGCCTGTTTCTTAAATATACAACCGGTAAGCTGCCTTTTTTAATTAATAAAGTTTTTCTTTTATAACTTTTGTACTGCTTTAGCGCCTCCCTTAAATCCTCCGGAAGGGTAATGAATAGTTCTATTGTAATTTTCTTGTTTTTTAAAAGCCTTGATAAAGCTGAAGAAAAGCCCAACGGCAGATCGGCCGGATTTGTAACGGCGATTTTCAGTAATTTATTTGAGAAATCAAAGGGTATTACTCCCAATCTACTTGCGATTTTTTCCGGCACTACCTCCAACGATTCTCTCGAAATCTCAATGTTTTTTAATTCTATAAAGGGCAGCTTCAAAATAATGCTGTAGGCCTTGTTGATAGTTTCTCTTGTTACAAGGTGATTTTTTATTAAAAAATTCTCTACTTCCCTGTTCGTTCTAAAGTGCTTTTTCAATTTTTCCGCATCTTCTAAATCCAGAATTCCCTGCAAAACAAAAACATCAACTATTGATTGATTAAATAAAGCCTTGGACGGAATCCCAAGAGGAAGGTTATTTGGTTTTTTAAGCATCGTTAAAATTTAAGATTACAATATTTTCCAAATTTGATGAAATAATCACCATGATACAAGAAACAAGATACAAATAAATTTCAATCACTCAAATTCCAAACACTCAAACATTTGAATGGTACCGCTCACCGTCATCCTGAGTGGGGCTTGCGAAGGATCTAGCGAAGCGTTGCTTCTAGATTCTTCAGCCTAAAGTCGGCTTCAGAATGACGATATAATGAGTGATTACTTTAAATGCTTGATTATTGGATATTAGATATTTAGAATTTGTTTCGGATTTCGTGCTTCGGATTTCAAATTTTAAGTAACAGACTTCGCAGCCGATTAAAGAAACCTATGCCAGTTTGGTAATCCGCCTCGGCTTCGCCAAAGGCGAGACGGGTTGTCTCTTGTATCTTCTAAATTTATGAGAATGGTTTCTCTTTGCCCATTTTGCCGGTTGGAACAGGAATAGGAATGGCGCCTACTTTTTCCAAGCCGGAAAGAATATTTTCCGCGTCTTTTTTAACGCTGTCTATTTCAATTGCTTTTAAGTCATCCGATACAGGCAAATCCTGTGGATAACTTTTTGACATTGTCCAGATAACAAAAAACCCGCCCGCCACTACCGCGGCAAAAACAATGCTTGCAACTGTATTGATTAATTTTGAATTCATTGGCTTGCCTCCGTCGTACTTAAGTTGCCAGTCTCTGGAATCATCGATGGCGCAGGAGCAACTACGCCCCTCTTATAAACTTCGAGCTGGACCGCCAAAACGAGTTCTCCCTCTTTCCCCTCTGAAATAGTAAGGCTTTTAACGTTCGTGAAACGGATGTCTTTTTCAAGCGCCGCTAAAAATTGGTTGAGCTGAGTGAACTCTCCTGTTACGGAAAATGAAACGCCGATTGGATTAAGGCTTGAATTGGCCGCGACAGGGGTAGTTCCATTAGCAGTGCTTGCAGCAGCTGTAGTTGAAGAGGCGGCAGCACTGTCTGATATTTGAATTGCCGGTATAAGAAGTTTGTGCTTCGCTCCTATTGCTTCCAGCTCGGTAATAAGATTTGGCGCGTCCTTATCTTCTGGGACGGCAATAAATAATTTACTAACTAAATCGCCTAACTGATCAAGACTGTTTTTTGTCAAATCCAAAGAATCCAGCTTTATTTTTGCAGAGCTTATATCATTGTCAGCCTGCGCAATTTGCCCTTGCGTTTTTTGATACTCCGGCAAAATGAATTTCCAAGCATAAAACAATGAAGCAAGAGCAAGCATTACAGCAGCTGCAGCGTAAAAACCGGAATTAGATTTTTGCATCGCTTCCTCCTTCCGTTTTTGCATCATCAAAATATAAACCGCTCAAACTATTTGAAGCAGCTTTTTGCTTCGTCTTATCTATTTTTGCTGATATGGAGAATATAGCCTCAACAGCTCCACCTTCTGTTTCATTCATAGCTGATGATAGTAGATCTACATCTGTGAGTGTGTCCCAACTCTTCATTGCGACCATTAAGTCTGCCACAAAACGGTAAGATTTGGTTTTACCTGCTATGCTCAACGTTCCATCGGTCGAGACCGCCATATTCGTTAGCTTAACGTCATTCGTTATCTTCTTATAAAATTCTTTTGTGAAAAGCGTAAAATCGTACTTCCCGGCATACGCAGCCTTAAGTTGGTTTACAGATTGTTTAAACTCATTAGCCTTTTTCTCAGTATCGCCTTGACTGAGAATTTGCTGCCTAATAGTATCTTTCTCAGTAACTTTTGCTTTAAGGGAATCGGTTAAGTTCATGTTCATCCACCAAAAAAACATGGTAGCGACTACGGCAAAAACTGCCACCACCCAAGTTAGAAAAACCGGAACATTGAAAGCAGAATGTTCTTTGAATTGAGCGAAACTGTTGTCTGTCACTTTTGGACTTACTCCAAAAGTACTCCTTGGCGCTGCCTGGCCTTCCGGCGCTGCTGCAGGCTGTGGACTTTGCGGACTTCCCCCTCCTTGGCCCATTTCTGGATCCATATTCCCTCCAAATATAGTCTGTTAATCAGTTAGATTGTAAAATCGTTAAATAGTTATTGGCAACCGATATTCAATGAATACACAAGCCTAACAACTTAACAATCTAACCGCCCAACCATTTAACTGATCTACTTTATTTTAAAACAATACTTAAATTAAAACAACTACCTTTCAAATTTCTAAATCCTAATTTCTAATAAAGGCACACTTTTCAAGATTAAATTTAGGACGGCCGTCATTTCGACCCATTGGTGGAGCGCCCAAGGGGAGAAATCTACAAATTACTTATCTGATCATATAAGTTATACATTCCAGGGTTCTTCTTTTGTCATTCCAGCTTCCTCTTTCGTCATTCCAGCGAAGGCTGGAATCCAGAAGTTGCTATGCTTCTCGTACAACTGGATCCCAGATCAAGTCTGGGATGACAGCAGGTGTTATAATAATCCGTCATATAAATCTTTCCAAATTGGATTATCTTTTTCTATAAGTTTTAATTTCCAATCCCTTTTCCAAGCCTTCAGTTGTTTTTCTCTTTTTATTGCCTCTTTAACATCGGAAGTTTTTTCAAAGTAAACAAGAACTGACACATCATATTTCTTTGTAAAACCGTCAGCCAGTTTCTGCTTATGCTCCCAAACTCTTTTAATCAAATCAGATGTAACTCCTATGTATAATGTGCCATTTCTCTTGCTAGCTAATATGTAAACATAATAATTCATTTTACTGGATCCCAAATCAAGTTTGGGATGACAAATTAATTCAGCTATTCTCTTTTCAAGGTCAAATTTTTTATCATTTGCTTCTTCGTTGGACATTTGGATTTTTACCTGCCTCGCCGGTAGGCGGGTTTGGAATTTGTAATTAGAATTTTGGAATTATCGTTTTGTTTCTTGTTATCTTGTATCTTTAGTTTGATCATTTCGAACTGGCATGCGGCATGTTGAGATATCTAAACCCGGGAGGCCAAGCATTGTCTAAATCATAATCATAGTAAAAACGAATATTGCTTCCTCCAAGACCTCCGAATTGGTAAGCAACAAATGATCCGGTGAAGTCACTATTGTCGCCATTGACATTAAATAAACTTTGATCCTGAGCATAAATTGCAGCTCTTATCTTATTGTTTCCCCCTGTTGTTACTGTATGAGGATTCGCAGCATCGCTAAGCACAATAAACCCTAAGCGATTTTGTCCAGATGGATAAGGTTGAATACTTACCCCGTTATTTATTATCAAGTTACCATTAACAATGATTGTTCCTTCGCCATAATATGTCACATTATCGCTTATCGTTAAATTATCGTTTACATACCAAACTTTACCCTCTGGTGTTTTATTGATATCTCCTTGTGAAACTTGATCCAGATTAGCTGTGGATGATTGCATATACCACATACCGCCACTGCCAATATCCTCAGCATTTAATGATGGTGCTTCATTTTTCAGAGTCGCTATCTTTGCATCATTTTTAGCAAGTTCGGTACCCGTCCAACTAGCTTGGGCGTTTGGATTGATTGCGTACCCGATCTTATACGCCGCATCAGAAGCTGGAGTCAGATCATTTTGATGCAAGCTCCTCCCCCAGAAAGCAAAGTTATCGAATGAGCCATAAGCGTCCCCTGCAATTATTTTTGGCGGATACATTATGGCTGCCACTTCTGTAATTGGAACACTGTTTATAGATGTCCTCCCGGTCATGACTTTGATGCCGGACGTGCTAGCATTTAAAGTAAAACATCGTACCGGATTCGCCAGCATACCGCTGTCAGCGCATTTTTTTAACAAGTCTTTTTCAAAGCCAAGAAGTTCATTGTTATTGGATTCAGCAATCAACGGACCACCTTCGACAAAGAGTGAACCGTAATGATGTCCCTCCGGAGCCGGATTGGCCGAAGAATCAACAAGATTGTAATCAAAACTCCAATGGCCTTTGAGAAACGGATCATTTGGATCATTAGAGTAGGCGCCAGCATAATGTTGACCCACTTCGTTAGAATCTAAAGCTCGATCATAAATTCTTAGTTCATCAAATTTTCCATTAAAGTATGCTGTATACCAATATCCTATACCTAAATTATATGTATATATATTGTTGGGATCATTCATCCAAGGCTTCCAGCCTAAAGGAACATTCGCTGAAGCACCTAAAGCACCGTCAATAAAAAGCTTTACTGTTAGAGTAGTCTGATCAAATACATAAGTGACTTGGTGAAAATTATTATTTGAAATATTGAGCACACTTAGTTGTCTCTCGCTCCCCGCCGTTCCAGCTGCAGTCCTTAAATTCATACTATGTGTACCGGTTCCATGACCAACATAAAATAGAAATGGATCATAATACCCTACTCCACCTTGATTTTTGTTTAGAACTCCATACCACCCGTAATTATTAGGATCACTCCCTGGTCCATCATATTTATACCAAAACTCAACAGTCATCGAACCAGATATATCTTTAATTTTATCAGGATTACCAAGATCAATGCTGCTATTTATGCCAGAAAATTTAACGCTTGGAGCTAGGTTTTTTCCAACCTCCTTGCCGCTTTGGTTAAAATTTAAAACCGCCTCATTGCCGGTAAACCCGCCATAAGTGGTATTGCTTGATTCTTCTATTCTACTCTGCCCTACCATCACTTCTGGCAGTTGATCAACAGCTCCAGCCGGAGTCGCAAAAAGAGTTAGAAGAATAATGCAAATAGTTTTTAGAAAATAATTTTTTAAAACAGCCATAACCTATTGTTGAATTACCTTGCAATAATAGTAGAAATTATTATTCGAATTAATCAAATTAACACTAATATATAAAGCATTCAAAGAGGGAGTGTTGTTGTATTTACCGGGTCCTCCTGCCTCGATTGGATTTGGCAAAACATTAGCTGAGCATACATAATTACCACCCGGCACACGCAAATAATCGTCAACTAAAAGATGGTTAGCTATTGGAGCATTGGATATATCAATATTTACTTTAATTATATCATTCAATTGCAAAGCGTATGGATTAAAACAATTAACGATTGGCTCACCTAGATAATTATCTTGGCACGTGGCTGGTCCAGGCGCCCCTTCTCTTTTATAGGGTATTAGAGTTTTCTTAATTGAAGCCCCTGAAGTAGTAGTAACGGCATTAGCAGCAGAAATCAGCTGGCCGCCGTTGCTAGTGGCTACGCTTTTAAAATTGTGAGTGCCTTCAACAGTGAGAATGGAAGTGCTTCCGCTAATAACTACATCCTTGTCATCGCAAGTAGTATCGCCAGATGGCAAGGTTTTGGGACCGCCGTCCAGAGTACAAGTAGTTCCAGCAGAACTCCAAGCTGCTCTTGCCCCCCACGGGTTTTTGATGATTAGGAGCTGGACCATAAAAAAGCCCAAAACGAGCACCGCGACAGCCGAGCCTATTTTAGTCCACTTTCTTCTTGCCAATACCCTTGATATAGAAATCTTAGCCATTTACCCTCCAAAAATCTAAAGATTTTTGCCCTGAGCGAGCCGTCATAATATGGCGAGTCGAATGGGCGTATAATATGTTACGCTGTTTTAAGCTTTTTAAGTTGATTCAACTCCGACTTTAAGAAACTTATATCTTTTTCCATAACTGCAATTTTTTCCAAAGACAAATCCACATCTTTGACTGTTCTTTTTATCTTTTGCTTCAATTCCAATTTAAGTTGGTCAATTTCAAAACTAATTCGTGCGATATCAGCTCTAATTAATTGAAGCTTTAAATTCACATTTTTTAGTTCCTCATCAATATCGCTAAATTTTTTATGCATAAATGCAAACTCACTATGCATAAACGCAAATTCTTTTTGAATCGATGTCGCCAAATCATCAATCTTCTTATCCACAACATCAACCACAATCCCTTTGATTGATTGTAAATCTTCTTTAGTTAAAGCCACATTATTTCCCCTTCTTTGCTAGTTTTCCCAATGAAGCCTCTAAATTCGATATCCGCTTTTCAAGCTCTGTTCCCTTAACCGGTATTTTATCCGTCCTTTTTATATTAGCTTTTAGGTCTTTAATCTTTTCTTCAAGCTTATAAATCTTGTGCCTTGTATAAAAAAGCCATGACTGGCACTTTGGCCCGCCTGTCTCTCTCATTTTATCTTGGATAGGCTCAAAAATAACCTTCAATTCCGCAAGCTCCTTTTCGGCATCTTCAATTATCATTTTAGTATTATCCATAGGTAAACCACCGAATTATTATTCATTTTCAGTATAACACACAGCCCTCTTTGACAACAAAATCGGCTTCTTTTATAGATATTTTAATTATATCTGAAAATGCCCCGCCGCCGCAAACCGATTTGATTTGTGGATCATTTATTAGTATATATAAGATATCCAATCGCGCTCTAGTCAGAGGAAAGGAGGTGAAGCGTATGAATTGGGTAAACGAGAAGCTAAGTCCTTCTGAAGCTAAGTTGGATTGCGAAGCGAACTGCAATAGCGCCAAAATCAGCGCCTCTCAGATCTTTAATCCCGAATTAGGAACAATCACAGAGGTAACGATCAGGGCCAAAACCGCTTATGACGCCAATGTCGCTCTTGCAGCGCTCAAGGCGGAATACGGAAGTCCTGTAGGCATCAAGAGAACTTCCAAACTTCGTTTCCGCTGTTTATGGACAAAACCGCTCGCCCTTTGGCCTTCAGCTTTAAGCCCCGATTTCGAGGATAGCCGTGTTGAAGAGATCTGCAGAGCCCGCGGCTTGACCGCAGAAGAAAGAACTTATGTAAGCACAGTTCTACTTGCATTTCAGCAATTCCCCAACACCATCCGATTGGTTGGCTATATCTTTTGCCAGGTTAAAGAATTGCCGGCTGACCAGCGCAGAAAAATCATCAACGCAGCTTTAGAAATCAGAAAGGCTGTGTCCTCGCACCGCACGTAGGCCGTCAACTTGACGGCCTACACCCCACATTTAATCACGCCATTACGAGCAAGACGAACGACCTCACCCCGAATATTTAATTAATTGAAAGATATAATATACAAAATGATAAAAATCTAGCGATCGCTAGATTTTTATCATAATTAGTGCTTTCTACGCTCAAACATGGGAAAGATAATTGTAAATGAGAAACTCTAAGGCGTCATTGG
>CAYIJI010000029.1:0-13824 GCA_964363695.1 uncultured Candidatus Saccharibacteria bacterium | reverse complement strand
TAACCGTTTTGTATCCCTTTTTTGCAAACTCAACAGCACAGTTAAAGGCAAGCGTCGTTTTTCCGACTCCGCCTTTATTGTTGCAAAATATAAGCTTTTTTGTCCTCGCAAACTTCATAGCGCCTCTTTTTTACTTTCGTCTGCTTTTAGATTATCACAAACAGAACAAGGAATCCATTTTCTTATCTAAAACATTGTATTTTCTAGCTAAAAATGCTCTAATCAGATATACAATATTGAGAATTATTATGCAAGAAATTATCGATCACGAGAAACTAAATATATTCAATAATCTTTTCAGGGGTAGAAGTGACGTTTTTGCTGTTCGCTGGGAAAAAGCCGACGGCACAAAAAGCGGCTACACTCCGGTTTGTATTAATGAGTGGAAGGTAGGACTTTGCAATAAGCTTGGCCGCGGCAAATGCAAAGATTGCGACTACAAAAACTATGCCGAATGGAGCAACTTTTACTTACAGAAGCACCTATATGGACATAAGACCTATGGAATTTATCCTCTGCTGCCCGATAATTGCTCGTATTTTGTGGCTATCGACTTTGATGGCAAAAGCTGGGTTAAAGATACCCGCGCTTTTATTGCTGAATGCGAAAAACATAATTTGGAACCGCACCTTGAACGGTCACGTTCGGGCGATGGCGCTCACACTTGGTTCTTTTTTGAAGATAAATACTTAGCCAGCAAGAGTAGAAATATTTGCATAAACCTTCTGCGGGACGCAAAAATAATTGATAGGTTTTCCAGGGATGAGAGTTTCGATCGTATTTTCCCAAGCCAAGACTATATCGGAGATAATGAGATCGGTAATCAAATCGTTTTGCCATTACAGGGTCAATCCAGACAAAGCCAAAACACTGTTTTTCTTGATAAGAACAGTTATCGGCCTGTCGATGATCAATGGAACTATTTAAGTCAAATTAAGAAAATCAGCATAGTCCAACTCGACCAAATTTTTGCTAGATTCAACAACTCTGCTGACATTTGCGAACCGAGCAGTAAAAAGTTGCTCAGAATTGTGCTTTCGGATCAGATATATCTAGATACAAAGAGCGTCTCTAGCGTTTTGGTTTCTTTTTTGAAAGAGCAATTAAATTTTATTAATCCGGAGTATCTGATAAAAAAGAAAATGGGCATTGGTGTCTATAATGTTGAAAAATTCTTTAACCTTATAAATTCCATGGGGAATAAAACCGGGATACCAAGAGGATTTTTTGTAGAATTGATAAACTTTCTCGACGAACATCATATAAAGTATGAAATTAATGATCAAAGATTGAAAACTAAATCATTGAAATATAAATCAAATCTTAAATTATTTTCCTATCAAGAAGAAGCGATTAAAAATCTGCTTCTTTCAGACAATGGAGTGCTTGTATCTCCTCCCGGTTCAGGCAAAACTATTATTGGAATTGAATTAATAGCCAGGCTGAAACAACCGACACTAATTTTGGTACACAAAAAGCAAATATTTGATCAATGGGTAGAGAGAATTGAAAGTTTTTTAAATATTCCAAAGAAAAATATTGGCCAAATTGGATCAAGCAAAAAAAAGTTTGGAGAGCTCGTCACAGTTGCTATGATTCAGACTCTAAATAAATCTGATATTGCCCAAGAAGCACAAAATAAATTTGGTCTAATTATTGTAGATGAATGTCACCATGTTCCTGCCAAAATGTTTCGATCTGTCATTACAAAATTCAATCCTTATTTTCTCTATGGCTTGACTGCAACGCCAGAACGAAAATATAAAGATGAGCGCTTAATATTTATCTTTATTGGCGATACTTTGCATACAATTTCGCGATCCGACCTTACAATTCAATCCGAAATTTTGCAACCTGAGAATAAGATTAACTTAGTAATTAGAGAAACCGAATTGGAATTACCATTCAAAAGTGGAATAGCGAATTTTCAGCCGATTTCCAAAATACTAGTCTTTGACTCAAATAGAAATCGTCAAATATCCAAAGATATCGAAATTGAAGTCAACAACGGTCATAAGTGTCTTGTTCTGACTGAGCGCAAGGAACACGCTGAGGTTTTAAATTTATACCTCAACCAGAATTTTGAAACGATTGTTTTGACTGGTGATCTTACCGATAAGCATAAAAGAGAAAAGATCGCTCAAGTTGAAACTGGCAACTTTCAAATTATTATAGCCACAGGCCAGCTTCTCGGCGAAGGTACGGATTTCCACAATCTCGACTGTCTTTTCTTGGTCTTCCCGTTCTCATTTCACGGCAAGCTAACCCAATATATCGGGCGACTAACAAGAGAACTGGAAAACGAACAGTCAAAAAAGATTTATGACTATCGGGATTCAAAAATTATCTATCTGGAGAAAATGTTTAAAAAACGAGAAAGTTATTATAAAAAGAACTTCTAGTGCTACTTTTTTATTGAACCTATATGTAACTGCGAGGAGTGTGCTTGCGACGCGGCAATCTTTACAACTTTCATGATAGATTGCTTCGCAAACCGCACTCGCAATAACAGTGAGTGGTTACTTAAACATTTATTGATTTTTCTGCAAAATGTGATATGCTATCCATATTGTATGGACTTGATAATATCCTGATCTCATTCCGCTTGATTGTACGCATTCATTAACCGGTCAAGCCAAGCCATCAGCGATTCAAATGAAAGTGCATCAAGTCTACCAAAAATAAGTTGTCAATTTTTTGACAGCTTATTTTCGAAGTATAGATCATTACTCAAAAAAGTATGACCACCAATAACGATAGTTCGGTGTTTTGATTTTAACTTCCCAAAAAGAGACGTCGGTGCTTTTTTCATCTTCCTGATCAATCGGCAAGCTCAACACACTTTCACCGGGAGCTTTGTACCCCAATTTCTCTCTAGCCTCTTTTTCCTTAAATGAGCTAGTTTGAAAGTAATTTATCTGGTTTCTCATACCATCAATCTCGTCCTCCAAATTCAAAACTTTTTGCTCTTCTTGCTCCAGATCTCTGTTTGAGTTGTAATTATTAGAAATCGTCCTGCCGATAACGAAAAATAAATAAATAATAACTATGAAAATGATCAAGCTGGAAAAAGTCATTGGGATATAACTCTCAATAAATCCAATAACTCTCGAAAACTTTGCTTTATTTTTCGTTTCATTTTTCATCTGCTTTAATTATATACAAAAAATCCCCCGATTAGTACCGGAGGATTTTTTTGCTTATCAGCTTACTCGCTTACAAGCTTACTTGCTTATACGCTTACTGCTGAGAATTACCAGCGTTTCTGCTTTTTCTGATTATTCTGGTTTTTACTGTTATTCTGCGAATTTTCGGTATTTTTTTCTTCCTTTTTTGGCTCTCTCACAGTGGCTTCAGCTTCATCTTCACCATTAAACCAATAGAAGTAACCTCCTGTTGCAGCACCAGCCAAAAGAATCAGCACAAACAACACTATCCAAGGAGTCCAGTTGACCTTATTATCACCATTTTTGTCCGAACTCTCATCGCCTTTGATCTGGCCGTTGGAATCATCTGCAGCAGCAGAAGGAGTTTCAGACGGAGAAGTTTCAATTTTCTCTTCTCTATTCGTATTCTCTGCTTCTGCTCTTGCTCTTTCCGGTCCGACTGAAATTTTTGATGTACTAGAAGCTGAGGCGGAAATTGCCGGTGCGGCAACATTTACAAGAGTTTGACTCATTGCATTAGGAACAACTGAGGCGTTACCTTTGGCATCAACCGCCGTAACTGCAACATAATATTTCCCATAATTGCCGACGCGGAAAGTGTAGGTGTTGCCAGTTAGTATCTCGCTTTTTGCAATATAGTTGCTTAAAGTAACCGGTCCATTTGATTCGCTGCTCAAGTAAACATAATAACCTTCTGCATCTGTAACTTTATTCCACTCAACCGTTATTAGGGTGTCATTGACTGTTGTCTTAGTAATACTAGGTGCAGCTGGAGCGATTAGATCGTAGCCTGCAACAATAGGAGTCAAGTGATAAATTGTTGCTGTGATCTTATTGTTTGCTTTGCCAATATCAATAATCCCGGGATTTGGGCTGTCGTTTCGATAATCTTTCCATTCGCCGCTTGAATAATAGTATAAACTATTGAACTTTGTCTCATCGAGATAATTAGCATTGTTCTGGTCATCGCTATAAGCAAGAGTCAAAGTTATAGGGAATATGGCGTCGCTTCCTGTCACTATTTCATAATAGAAATTACCTGCGCCAAAAGACAATGCGTTGGCCGTTGGCACCCCTAGATATCTTTTAATCTCGATATTCTGAGGAGTCTCGCTATTTGTGCTAATAGTCATATTATCGAAAACAAGAGGCGCAACCTTAGAAACAGTCCCTAAAATATATCCGGAAAAAGTATCTGCTCCCGTTGTCATAACATCTATCGCGGCTTCTGCATCCAATAATATTTGATAGTTTAATATTAAAGCCTTTCCCCCTTCTGATAGAGCGTCATAAGCAGTTCTCGCTGCAGCCACTTTTGGAGCGTCTGCCAGCAATATTGTGGTTCCCTTAACCGGCAGAGCTCCAATTTGAATTAAGACGGAATTTACATCGAAAGCTTCTCTTGCAATCCTAATAGTTTCTGCTGGAGCAACAACTCTGGCTAATAAAGAGGTTTTTTCAACACCGCCTGCTACCAACTCTAGAGCTGTGTTGGCTGCATCTAAGGCGGTTTCAGCATTAACCAAGTTTTCTTCTACTGCCAAGTCAAGAGCTGAGGCTGTTTCCAATGCGGCTACCGCATCGGTTGCTGCTTGCAATGCTGCAAGCTGCGCTTCTGCGCTTGTTAAAGTCGAATAGTTTAAAACCAATACTTTTCCTTCCGGAATCAAAGCATTGTAAGCGACTCTGGCCTCACCAACTGATGTATTTGCTAGGGTTAGGTCGCCTAACGCCGGCAAAGCAGTAATTAAATCAGAGACTAAGCCTGCTGCAATAACATTTGCGTCAACAATATCTTGCGCTGCATCAAGCCGTGCTTGCAGATCTGTCTTTAAATCTCCCTCTGTCAATAAATCTACTAAATCTTGAGCTGAATCAACATTAGCTTGAGTTGGAGTTGTCTCAGCCTTTACAACTGCATTGGTGGCTGTATCTTCATGAGTGTCGGGACTAAGAACTCTGCCAGCCTCGAATGCAGCGTCGGCGGCAGCCAATGCAACAACCGCAGCGTCTACGACTGATTGAGCAGAACTTGCAGTAATAGTGCGGGCAGTATCTATCGCTGTTAAAAAAATTGCCTTGGAACCTACGGCGTAGTTATTGGGTTCAATTCCTTCAACCGCCGTGTCATGCTTAGCCTGAGCAGCAGTAATAGCCGTATTTAATTGTGTCAAGTCAGAGGTTATAGCCTCGCCATAGACTATAATGTTGTCTATTCTGCTCGTTCCGGTACTTTTTACACTTTCTCCATGACTAACCGAATCATTGGACAGCATTATCCATCTTAAATAAAACAAACTGTTATTTTCACAATCGCTTGGTAATTCTAAATTACTAATTGTGCCAGAAATATAATCATCATCAGCAAGTGTTGCAACGCCGCCTGTCACATCCATCCAGACAAGATCATTAAGTGAATATTGGAGCTTAAACTCTCTCGGACCGGTTGCAGAACTCTTCTGTTTTGAATATATTTTTAAATTTTGATATCCCGAGGAATTTACACTGATTTTCCAATGTTTAAGGAGCATTCCCCCATCCCAACTTCCCGCACTGATGCTGCCATCTGCCGGATATGTGATGTCACCACCGGCATTTCCCGTAATCAATTTATCTGAATTAACAGATAAACCGAAATCAGCCGTTGTGTCACCGTCTTCAAAAGTCCACTCAACTAGCATAGATGTGGCCGCCTTCACATGTTGCGCACTCATCATACCTGTTACTAACCAAGTAGGCATAAGCATACCGATAGCAAGTAGGTATATCAAAAACTTTCTAAAAAATTTCCTCATAACCGCTCCTAATCTTAATTACGTACAGAACCTTCACAAAGTGTATCGTTTGATCTAATCTTTTCTGATCTTGCAAGACCTGAAACGATGAGTGTGTTAGAACTGTCGCTTGTTAATAAAGCTGGCTAGAAAGGTATGCCTCTAAACCTCCTAGTAATTGATAAATTTCCCTCCAAAGAGCAATAAGAGCTTTCAGCAAGAAATACAGCAAAAAAAACCTTGCGGCCCCTCTGGCAAGAAACTTTCCTGACTCAAAACAATAGAACTTTTTTAAATCCCCTTGTGCCCAAACCGGTAAAGGCTTAGAAAAGTAAGTTCAAATAACATATTTAACCCTACAGAACAACGATTGACAGTTCATAGCAGACTTTTTTATGAAAAAGTTCATACTTCTTCATACTTTTTTACCGCCATAAGCTCTTCGCTTCTACCGAATAAGATTAACATCCATATGAAAAAGAAGTCAAACCCTAAAAAAAATATTTGTGAGAGCATCTATTTACTAGTTATCCACAATTAGAGAACGTTGTTGAGCAGGTTCTTGGATACAAAATCCCAAGCTTTAAGGACGGCGGGCTTTTTTCTTCCAAACATATTTGTAACCATTGTTGTATTATAGTTTTTATTACTGTCCGTATATTCGCCCTTAACTATGCCTATTCCGATATCCCTAAAATCTGGATTGAGAATATTCTCTCTATGCGAAGAAGAATTCATCCAAGCTCTTACCATACCTTCAGAGGTATTGAAATCCATCGCCAGATTTTCTCCTGCATATAAATACACGTATCCTGAGTTCTTGATGAAATCCCACGGTGTAGAGCCAAAAGCAAAATGCTCAAAATAATCCCTATTTATCATATCTTTTGATTTAACATTGGCGGCATTACTCAGATCACTATCTAACACTAATCTTGGAAGTCCTCTCTCCGACCTCTCTTGATTAAGTAGGTTTAACACATTATCGGAACTGATTTCTAAAGCAAAAACAGGAGAAGCGAAAAGAATAAGAAATAAAACGGCTAAAGAGCCGGAGACTATTTTGTGTTTTATTGTGTTTTTAGATTTTATGCTTTTGTTTGTCATTTTTTTCGTATGATAATGTAATACAAAATTAAACCATTGTATCAATAATACAATCTTTTGTCAATGGGCAAAAGTAAATAAACATTTTATAATATGTTTTAAATTGTACGACAATATTATTATGCTCGCATTGTTTTGTCATTCCCGCCCCGTATCGGAGTACGGGGTAAACTCCGGCGGAAATCTAGGAAATATTCAGGCAGACCAACCATCTGGATCCCAGATCTCAAGCTTACAGTCTGGGATGACAGCCAAGAATAGGTGAATAGTACAATTCATTCTTATTGAATTTTGACCTCGAGAATGGTATCATTACTATATAAGAAATGATTAGGGCTTGTAGCTCAGTGGTTAGAGCAGCCGGCTCATAACCGGTAGGTCGCAGGTTCGATCCCTGCCAGGCCCACCATTCGACTCACTACGTTCGCTCATTTATCCTGAGCCTGTCGAAGGATGGTAGACCAATTAAAAAGGAGTAGTCTTTACGGCTAGTCTTTTTTTTATATATATGTTAAATCAAACAATTGATTGGCTGGTTTTAAAATGCTAAAATTTTATTATACATAAACTTTAGGGCTGATTGATGCTAACCAAAACAAAAAAGATTTTAGAGTGGAGTATTTTTTCTTTTCTAGGAGTAATTTTTATAGCAGCCAGTTCTAGCTTCGGCTATCAACAGGCTTACGCTGGTAAAATATATAGAAATGTATATGTTTCAAATATTGATCTTTCGGGTAAGTCAAAACTTCAAGCTTCTTTTTTGTTGCAAAAAAAGTTTCAAAGTATTGCCAATGATGAAATTACCTTAAAAACCGATTCAAAAGAAATTAAAACTAAGATAGCAGACACCGGCCTAACTTTGAATGTCGACAAAATAATCCAGGACTCATATAAAGTAGGGCGAGGCAGTACGTTCTTTGATCAGCTTGTAGATTCGACTAAAACCATGTGGGGAAAGAAAAGCATCCAGGTGGAGCCAAAAATTGACCAAGAGAAATATAACAAGTTTATTGAGATTGCAATTGCCCAATTAAATTACGAACCTCAAAATGCTGAAATAACAATTGAAAATGGTGAAATAAAGGAAATAGCCGAAAAAGACGGGCAAGTTGTGGATGCAAGTAATTTAACAGGGGAGATTCTAGCTCTGGCCGAAAGCAACCCCTCCAAAGTAATCAGTTTGCAAACAAAAAAAACTTCCCCAAAGATAAAAACTGCTAATTTTGAGCCGGCAAGGGCATACGCCCAAACAATATTGGGGAAAAAGTTCACTTTTCAATACGAAGGAACCACTTTTATTCCCAGCAAAACCGAAATCGGCCTTTGGATATCATTCATTGAAAAAAACGGGCAATACACCGCCGTCTTAAACGATGGAAATATGCAAGCTTACTTAAATAAAATAGGCAAGAAATTTGAGATAACCAAGAAAGACAGAAGGATCAACGGAAACGACGGAAGCGTTATAGAAGAAGGGCAAGAAGGAAAATATTTAGATAAAAATAACGCCTTGAGCCAGATCAAGAGCCAATTAAATTCCACCGACTCAATCACTGTCAACCTCACAACTTATACAGTAGCACCGAGTGATGTTAAACTTTTTCCGGCAGAAGGAGTTGTGCCCGGACGCTTTGAGGGCAGGTATATTGATATCTCGCTTACAGACCAGAAATTATGCCGAATTGAAGGGCCGACAGTAATAGATTGTTTTCTTATCTCCTCCGGAAAACCCGGCATGGAAACACCAACGGGAACTTTTACAATAAACGACAAAAATCCAAGGCATTGGTCGAATAAATACCGAATGTGGCTACCCTACTGGCAGCAATTCATAGCAGGCGGCTGGGGCATTCATGAACTTCCCGAGACCGATACTTGGAAAGAACCGCCAACTCATTTGGGTACTCCTGTCTCTCACGGCTGCGTCCGCCTTGGCGTCGGCCCTGCTCAGGCTGTTTATGATTGGACCAGCATGGGCACAACGGTCTATGTTCATAAATAAGTTGCAAGTGAATAAGTTATAAGTTGTAAGTTATATAATTTGGTATAATAAAGTTATGAACGCTCAAATAAAAAACTTAGAAGAAAAAGTATTTAGTTCAAGTCTAAGAATTCGAGGGAAATGTTCAGAAAATTCTTCGAAAACTTTTGATAAAGAAAAATTCATTTCAGTTTCAAAAGACCTGCAAAAAATCCTAGAGAAGAGAGATTCTGATGCAAATTCAAGTTCTGAATGAAATTAATGCTCTCCCCGACAGAATACACTTGGCACTCGATACCTGTGTATTTTTTGATGCGTATAAAAACCCCAAGAAATTCCAAGGATTTTTTGAACTAGTAAAAAGTAAACGTATCACTTTAACCACAACCGCATTGGTTTATTTTGAGTTTTCTCGAGGATTCGACACAATCAGAGATTTCAAAAAGGCAGAGGAAGGATTTAGCAGCATTGTGGATTACGTTTATCCCCTAAGAGATCTAGACGAATGGGCTGAAAAAGTAAAGCGAGTTTATCGTAAAGATGGTAAAAATGTTGATATAACAGATATGTTTATGTGTGCCCTATTGCTTAAATATAAGAACGATATGCTAGTAATGTCCAAGAATCACAAGCACTTTTTAACAGAACTTTACGACATCCAGGCTTTTATTCCCCTGCTAGGTAAAAACGAGGTCCAAACATATTGCTTCTATAGATATTCCGAAGCAAAGTATGTTAAAAGATTAAAACAGTTAGAGAAAACTATATAATAGAGAAGATTTCCCCGACGGCTTGGCCGCGGGCCCATGGTTCCTGTTCGGAAGGGTCCAGGGCTTGCCCTGGGGTTAATACCATTTATTTAATATTTTATCCAATATCCTCTGGATTGATTGTAAACGTATCGCCTTTTTTAAGTTCGCCTGATAGAATTTTGGTCGCAAGGACATTTTCAACTTTTTCCTCAATGACACGAGCCATGGGACGAGCTCCCATTTGAGGGTCAAACCCAATTTTGGAAAGAGCAATGATTGTATTTTGCGGTATTTCCAAAATGATTTTTTTATTGTCATAAACAGTTTTCTTCAACTTCTCGATCATCAATCCTGCGATCTGATTGATTTCAGTCTGAGAAAGAGGAGAGAAAGCTATGAGTCCGGAGAATCTGTTCAAAAATTCTGGGCGATAAATATTTTGGCTTTCCATATAGTCGATCAACTGCTTTTTCACCTTATCGTATTCCCCGCCTCCTTTTATTGATTCTCTGATTAAATTAGAACCTGCATTGGAAGTAGCGATTATAATCGTGTTGGTGAACATTACTTTCCTGCCTGATCCGTCTGTAACAAAACCTTCGTCCAAAATTTGAAGGAATAAATCAAGGATTTGCTTATTAGCCTTTTCCAGCTCATCAAATAATAGTAATGCAAAGGGTTTCTCTCTTACTGCAGTTGTCAATTCCCCTGGCACATCATCCTGTCCAGATCCGATGAAGCGATAAATATCCTCTGCGTTCTGATACTCTGACATATCAAAACGAATCATTCGGTCTACCCCGCCAAAATATGCTTCGGCTAGAGCTTTTGAAGTTTCAGTCTTACCGACACCGGTCGGGCCAAGGAACAAAAAGGACCCGATCGGTTTTTTTGAGTCCGTTATCCCAGCTCTGACTCTCCTTAAAGCATTGGCAATTGCCGAAATTGCCTCCTCTTGACCAATAACTTTTTGGTGCATCAAGCTCTCTAGGGACAATAATTTTTTCTTTTCATTTTCATTTACATCTCCAGATGGGACGTTGTATTTTTCGCTGACATAATCCAACACATCTTTAGGCAAAATGATAGTTTTTCCGCGATCTCCTCCAACCCTCACAGAAACCGCATCCAAAAGATCAATTGATTTCTCCGGATTTGGAATATCCATTATGTATTTATTTGAGGCGGAGATCGCTTCCTTGATTGCCTCATAGGAAATAATCGAGCCAGTCCTGTACTCAATCATAGGCACGGTATCTTCAAGAATCCTGACCAAATCTCCTACTTTTGGCTCGTCAATTGTGATCCGGGAGAAATGCTGCACCAACGCAGCGTTAGGTGAAATATAGCGGTTAAAACTGGCAACATCGCAGGTGCCTATCACATGCATTTCGGGCGATTCTAGAAAAGGCATAATCACTTGCCCTGCATTAACTTTTCCCGCACTTCCATCATTTGATAACAAGTTCTGAATGTTTTCTATATAAATAATAATGTTGCCTGCATTTGAAGCTTCCCCAAAAATTCCTGTCAGTCTTTCCGTAACGTCTCCGGTACTTTGCAAGCCGGAGAGCAGAGAGTCAGTGTCGATTTTTACAATGTGCTTAAAATCAAGGTTCGAATTTGTCTGCCCTTCCAACACTTTTTTGGTAAATCCCAAAATCGTAGTTTCTTTCCCCACCCCGGGTTCGCCGACAATAATCACGTTTCCGCCGTTTCTCTTTGAAAGTGCTTCTTTTATTTCATCAATCTGGCGATCGTGTCCGATTATTTTTAAACCCAAATCGCCTCTCGCCAAAGAGTCGGTCATATCGACCGAAAATTGCTTTAAAAAGGGTGAATAACCAAAAGCCCAATCCCTGCCGATTCCCCCGCTCATCTTAAGATGGGACGTATCAAGAAAATGTTTATTCTGCCTTAATTCTTTCTTAACCGCAGTTTGCCAATAGACAACATTGGCTATGTCTTTGACTTCGAGTTTTAACTGGCTGAGTATTTCTTTAAAGAATGTATCGGAGCGGGAAAGGGAGACTAGGACATCGCCCACCTCAACCGTAGAATGGCCCTCTGCGACTGCCACATCGAAAGCCTGCAAAATAATCTCTGAAACCTTTTGCTCGCCAGGATATTCTTTCAGTCCATCCAAGAGTGTTTCTTTTCCTATCCCCAGTCTAATAAGCGAGAAGTCTGCATCGGGAGAATTTAGGATTGATATTGCTAAATCCTTGGTTGTTAATTTGGCAATATTTTTAGAAAATATTTTGCTTGTTGCCTTGGCTAATTCGAGTGAAAAGAAATTGAATGCGTTTTGCATTTGGCCCTTGGCAAGATTTGATTTAGCTTCGGCTAAAGAAGAAACTTTATAATTTTTGAGCCGGTCCAGATAAAACGCTCTGGCCGACCAATAAGCAAATGTGATTGCAACTAAAATAAAAGAAAATCCGATCGAATATGATGGCAGTTCAATTAGTTGAAACTGAGAAAATAAAATTAAAAGAAGACCGGAAGAACCTAAAAGCCAAATCAAAAAGAATAACGCCTTTATAGGAAAGCTTGATACTAGATTATCTAGCCTTGCGACTCTAACAACAAGAGTTCCCTCCGGCCTAATCTCTATTTCTGGTGTAGAAGAATTTTTTTCCAATTAAACTCCAAGTAAATATTTGAACCCGATAATCAACAAAGCAATTAAACATACGGGGTAAATAAACCAAAAAATAATGACGATGATTGAGAAAACCGTAAAAACAAGAGAGGCCAATAAAAAAGTCAGTATTGTGAATAGCTTAATAAACGCTCCGATAAAACGTGAGCTCAGATTTAAAGTCCAGACTTGAAATTGCTGTTGAAGGCTCAAGCCCTGATAGCTAATTTGATCTCTTTTCCATGGAGAAAAAAGCGTTCTAAAGCATAACCTTATAGAAAATAAATCATATAGGTAGGCAAAAAAAAGTTTCAGAAAAGAGAGCAGGCGGCTGTATGCTTCTTTGTACCACCAGTTGAAAAATAGTAATCCGATGTTAGTGCTTCCCTCCATCACACTCCTCACATTGTCATTGCGAGCGATGATCTGGAAGCACGGCAATCTTTATCACAGATTGCTTCGTCGCCAACCCCACTCCTCGCAATGACGCTATGTTGTTATCACCTTAATTCTCACCTTATTTCTCTTCTTTAATTTCGATTGCCCCTGCCGGACATCCGTCTTTTGCTTCTTCAATAATATCTTTGTCTTCTTCACTATATTGTTTTTTAACATGGGCTTTGCCATCTTCTTTTAACTCAAAATGATCAGGGGCAAGGCCCTCGCAAGCTCCACAACCGATACAAAGCTCATCGTCAATTATGATCTTCTTCATTCTCTGCATTTCCTATTAATTATTTGTTATTATTATACTATAATACTGCTTCAAATTAAAATCTTCGCAGACGTAACCATTCACTGTCATTCCCGCGAAGGCGGGAATCTACTGATAGTTTTGATTATTTGACTATCCTGGATCCCCGTCTTCACGGGGATGACACAATGAAAAACGGGGATGACAAGGGTAGAAATTACGATACAGTGAATGGTTACTCGCAGACTAATTAAGGAATTTGAACTTAAAAAGCACAAAAAATGTTTTAACCCTTGACAAGTTATGGTTTAGTATGTTACAATGATATAATTTGAAAATGATTAATAAATTAAATTAGAGAAACAAAAACAAATTAAACACCTCCTCGGAGGGAAAGGAAACAAAATGAAAGAAAAATTAAACAGTGAAGTTACAAGAATCGGTTCATGTCATGTTGACCATGGAAACCTAAAGGCTTATGAAGCCATCTCAATGAGTGTAGTAGCCGTCTTAGCTCTAACCATTGGTACAATGTACGGCGACAAATTATTCTAAGCCAATAAGCTTATAAGCAGTAAGTAATAAGAAAACAAAAACCCCTGTGAATGCGAGGGGTTTTTGTTATTACCCTGTCATTCCCGACCTGATCGGGAATCTAGAAATTATGCAAGCAGACTAACTCTCTGGATCCCAGATCTCCCGTTC
>CAYIJI010000028.1:0-15114 GCA_964363695.1 uncultured Candidatus Saccharibacteria bacterium | reverse complement strand
CGAGTCTGAGCGATGAGGCTCAGGCCTCAGAGTCGAATGACGGGAATGACAGTGAGCAGTTTCTATGTACTATAAAATAACTTTCATTCCTGCGTGTTATTAAAATTTGAGGGTAGTTTAAATTTCATAATATTCTTCTCCCAGTCATCTCCAACCACAAAATTTTCAGTAGAACCAGTATTAGTAAAAGTTAAATATCCGATATTTTTTGGATCGATGCCCATTAGCTTGCAAGCAAGAGAGTCTGCTGCGATTGCGTCAGATGAAGCAACCGCAAAGTGGGCTGGCACCATATTGCCGTTTATCGGTCCATCGCCTTCCATCGCCTCAAAAGCATCTAAAACTGCTAACCTAATAGGAGCTTCCTCTAATACTCTTTTTATGTTTTCGTTTGTGGCTCTCTCGCCTTGATACACTAGTGCCTTATTATTTTTTGGAAATCCAAATGAACTTCTAAGCCTGTTCATTGGTTTAGAAAAAGTCGGGGTAGAGCGAATCAGCGATCCGATTGCTATATTTTCTATTGCTCCTCCGTACATTGTGAAACTGTGGGTTTTTGGGGAAGAGATTGATATTAGATAGTCCGAACGGGTTATTGTTTTTGCAATCTGTCCGACCCATATTTTACCTCTATTGTCGATCAATGGTATTTTGTCATATTCGTCTAAATTAAGATCAACTATAGAGAAATCATACTTTTCTTGAAGGGATAGATAATCAAAGTTTGTGAAAGCGGTTAGCGTGTCTCCTTTGCTAACTCCTTCTGCTAATGTTATTTGTCCCTTAACATAGGGTTTTATGAAGCTAAGAACTGCTGCCAATGCATCTTTACTGGTTGCCGCTCCGCGAATGTTATCAGTCAGACAACTCGGCTTCACGACAACACTGCTGGCGTTTTTTAATCCGGAGATTATTTCGCTTTTAATCAACGACAGACATCTCTCAATGTTGTACATACGGTCATCTGATTTTATAAAAGATACTTTGCTCATTTTTTGCTGATAAATTCATTATTTTTAATATAGAACCGCCAAGGATAGTCTTTGCAATGCTTAGCGTAATCAACGCCAACGCGTTTTGCTGCAATAATATTTCTTTCAAAAACGCTTTTGCCTCTGTCCTCTATATGGATTTTATCTGATTTAGTGAAATCTAAGCTGTGGAAATCCCCGTTAATTCCGAAAGCAACGGAAAGTTTGCCTGGCCCAGTGGCAATTTTATCATTAACTTTGACAAATTTATTTTTCTTTATTCTCTCGATTGCAACATTTTGTCCTTCAATTATCTCTGCAGCTCGCAATAAAATGCCTCCGACACCAGCCGGGGTGTGTGCAACCACATTAGTAAGCCAAAATATTCCGTAGTTTAAGTAAACGTAGAGATGGCCCACTTCTTGAAATAGAACTTTAGTTCTTGGGGTTTCTCCTTTTGAGGCGTGGCAAGCCAAATCATCAATTCCCATATAGGCTTCCGTCTCAATAATTTTTCCAACTACTCTCCCCTCTTCCAAATCTGTTACTAAAAATTTACCAAGCAGTTCTTTGGCTACAGTTATGGTTTCTCTATTAAAAAAATCTCTATCCAGCCTCATTATAGTAGTAAGTTATAAGTAACTCATGTTACGCAAAATTATAAATAGTCGGTCATCTCGACATCGTGTGGGGTTTCACGACGAGAGATATACAAATTAATGAAGCTGCTGAATCACAATAAGTTGTAGATTTCTCGCCTTGTCTTCGACTCTGAGGGATGAGCCCTCCCGTTCGACGAGCTCAGGGCCTGAGTGGAAATCGAAGGCAGGCTCAGACTCGATGAGGACGCTTCACCAATGGCCCGAAATGACACTTTTTGATGTTCGGCGCGTAAGGGCCTTGTTGGTTCTTTTGATTACAAATTACTAACTTACCAACTTACAACTTATTACTTACCAAATTTGCGTATTACCCCTTTTACTCTTCCCTGAATAGTAACCCGTTTCTTGGCAAAACGCATTGGTTTCATGGAACTGTTGGCTGGTTGAAGCCTGATACCGGCTTTTTCGTTGTAAAATCTTTTTAGGGTTGCATTTTCATTATCAACCAATGCGACAACAATGTCCCCATTTCTAGCCGAAGCGCTTTGTTCAATTATGACGTAATCACCATCCAAAATGCCATCTTCAATCATTGAATTACCACGAACCCTTAGAGCAAAAGTTTTTCTCCCCATCATATCTCTTGGAATATCAATCGTCTCATGGGTTCTAATCGCCTCAATCGGCCGGCCTGCGTCAATTACTCCCTCTAGGGGAATATTGAGCATTTCAGCTCCATCATTAAACGACGGGGTTAGCTGGATTGTTCTCGCCTCCATCGCATCTTTAGTAATATAGCCTTTTTGTTCAAGTATGTTTACATATTCAGCCACTGTTCCGGTTGATGAGAAGTCAAAATAGTAGGCGATCTCTCGAAAGCTTGGGGCGTAGCCATTTTCATCGATAAAGCCTCTTAAATACTCTAGAATTTCCTTTTGCCTTTTAGTTAATGGGTACATGAACACTCCTTTGTTTGGTTTTTGTTTGGCATACAATTAAATTATCGAACAAAAACCAAACATGTGTCAACAATTAAAACTGTGGATAACATGGTATTCTGAGTTTGTTTATCGTTAATTTGACAAAAAATGACTATAGGACTAGATTTAAAGCGTAATATCTTCTCTCCTTTCATTGGTGGGAGTGTATGTCCGACAATACATTCCCACCGAGCCTCATAACCCGCGAACCACATTATTGGGGCACAGGTATGTCCGCTAAACGTACCTGCATTTCTTCTCTCCTTTCAAGCGAGAGTACAGGGGGTTTGAAGTCTGCCCCTGTGCTCTCGTCGAATCATTCCTAGTTATGCATGTTTGTCGGTCGGTACCTCGGGGGTAGTACGCGGGCTGCAGCGCGTAATCTGCAGATTCATCTCCTTTCTCCTTCTTAGTGTTGTGAGAAATGCATCGGGACGGAGCCATTAAATGGCACCGTCCCACCTTTTTATAAAACTGATCATTATAATAGAATAGATTTCCCCGTCGGCTTGCCGCGGATAGTTCATTTGTTCTGCTTTACTACAAATCTAAGCGATCGCTTAGATTTGTAGTAAAGATTTGATGAAAAAAAATAATCTTATTGTAAGAGGCCGACGCACTCTATGTGGTGAGTTTGAGGAAACATATCAATTGGTTGAACTTTGATTAGTTTCTTACCACAGGTTTCAAATATTTTAATATCTCTGGCAAAGGTCGCCGGATTGCACGAGGTGTAAATTAATCGTTTGCAATTCATTACAGACAACTTAGCAATAATTTCTTTTGATAAACCGGCGCGTGGAGGATCGATAATTAGAATATCGAATTTTGAATCATGAATTATGGGATTTTCGAATATTTTTTCTGCCGCAATATTAATAAAACTACAATTATGTATTTTGTTAATTTTTGCGTTGTCGTTGGCATCTCGGACTGCTTCAGGAACAATCTCCACGCCAACTACATTTTTCGCTAAAGTAGAAAGATATATTCCGATTGTGCCTGTACCACAGTATAGATCTAGTACATCGTCGCCTGCTTCGATGGCGGCAAATTCTTTAATTTTGTCATACAAAGTCATAACTCCAAGAGAGTTGGTCTGGAAAAAGGATTCTGGTGAAATCTCAAAAATAAATTTTCCGATCTTTTCGTGAATTATAGGCGAACCATAGATTAGCCGTCTCTTAAGTCCCTTAAGAGATTTTCCGGGAGCGACCGTATGATAAATTGATTTAATATTGGTAATACTTCGTAATACTTCAACAATTTCTTTCTGCTGAGGCAGGTATTCACCGGAAGTAATTATCTCAATCATAAATTCATTTGTAAACTTACCGTCTCTAATTTTTAGCTGCCAAAATAGCGATTTGTCTTGTATCTCTTGATTGATAAAATTTTTGAGTTGCGTCAAAATTTCATTGCATGTTTCTGACTGCAGGTAACATTTATCAATAAAAACGTATCCCTTGTCATATTGAAAATTATGGCGGGCGAAAGTTATATTTTTTTCTTTATCTAAGACAAAAAAGAAACGAATTGAATTGCGATAATAAAACGGTTCACTTGATCCATGGATTATTGGTTCGATCTTGCAATCAATCCCCTGTCTTTTAAGTGTTTCCGTAAAAATATCGCCTTTAAATTTTAATTGATCTTCGTAACCAATATTTTGATGTTCACATCCTCCGCAATCATTAAAATATGGGCAAATTGATTCCGTGCGGTATTTTGATGGCTGAATAATGTTTTTAATAATTGCTTCAGAAAATCCTTTTTTATCTTTAACGACTTCAACTTCTAACTCATCTTCTGGAACAGCCTTTCTGACAAAAATAGATTTACCGCCAGGATCGCGGCCGAGACCAAACCCCTCAAATATTAATTTTTCGATTAAAATCTTCATAAAAGTTCGATATTTTCAGTCGCTTTATATAAAATTATACCGGCTGCTGTTGCAACATTCAATGAATTGGCGATTCCATGCATTGGCATTTCAATGGAAGAGTCGCATAGATCAAGCACTTCTTGGCTGATTCCTTCTGTTTCGTGACCGATGATTATAGCTAATGGTTTTTGATAATTAAATTCCCTGTAATCCAAACTTTGATCAGTCTGTTCTAACGCAACAACATTTATTCCCTCTTTTTTTAGCTTTAAAACAAGCTCTTTTGTCGATTCACGGTATTCCCAGTCTATATGATCGATTGTTTTTAATGCAGTTTTTTCAATTTCTTTTCTAGGAGGGGTTGCGGTTATGCCGCACAAATATAATTTCTTTATTCCGGCAGCATCTGCAGTACGAAAAATAGCCCCAACGTTATACATCGAACGGATATTATCAAGTATCAAGTAAATATCTGCTTTAGGTTTCTGTTTTAACTTGAGCAGGTCGCCTTTTTGCTGTACCAACTCTTCTGTAGAAAGTTTTCGCATATATTAAAACTAGCTTTTCTTTAATCGATTTTTTATAGCTTCGACAATGGCAGCTTTTGGAAAACTTTCCTGAGATGAGGCTTCAAGATCACGCAATATCAGCTCGTCCTTAAGCGCTTCTCTTTGTCCAATCATGACGGCATACTTAGCGCCGAGCTTAGAAGCCATGCGTATTTGTTGGCGGAGCCCATCGTTTGAAGGAACAAAATAAACGTTAATGTCATTTCCAGACAAACTGTCATATATTTTCTTGGAAACGCCCTTTGCTTTCTCACCTAATTGAAGAATACAGACTTCGACGCCTCGCTTGGTCGGCACTTTGATTTTTTGCTCTTTCATTAAATTAACTATTCGTTCTATTCCGAGTGAAAAGCCAACAGCGGGAGTAGAGAGTCCTCCAAGCAGCTCAACAAGGCCGTTATAACGTCCTCCGCCACCAACGACGTTTTGCCTTGATTTATCGTTCTTGTCTGCGATTTCAAAAACAGTGTTTGTGTAGTAATCAAGTCCGCGGACAAGGGTAGTATCCAAATCATATTTAATATCAAAATAATCCAAATATTCCAGAGTGTCCTGAAAATGCTTTTTGCAATCTGAGCAAAGCGAATCAAGAATTACCGGAGCGTTTTTTGCGGCCTGTATACATTTTTCTTCTTTGCAGTCCAAAAGACGAAGAGGGTTCTTTTCATACCTTTCTTGGCAGTCATCGCAGAGGTTTCTGGCAATGTCTTTGTAGTATTTTTTTAATTTAGAAATGTATTTTGGACGGCAAGATGGGCATCCGATCGAGTTGGCGTAAACTTTTAGATTTTTTAGACCGAGCCTTGTAAGTATCTCCCAAGCAGACATTATTGCCAGGTAGTCCGACTTTGCTGTTTCATCGCCAAATATTTCCACTCCTAACTGATAAAACTCTCGGAACCTTCCCTTTTGGGGTCTCTCGTGACGGAACATTGCGCCAAAATAATAAAGTCGGACAGGTTGAGGCCAAGAGGACATTCCGTTTTGAATGAAAGATCGGACAATTCCGGCAGTGTTTTCGGGTCGGAGAGCAAATGTTGAGCCATCTTCTTTTTCAGAGGTTTTTTCAAGCAAAAACATCTCTTTTTTGACAATGTCAGTGTCTTGGCCGATTCCGCGGGCAAAAACTTCAACATTCTCAAAATGTGGAGTATCAATCCTGTCAAAGCTTAGCCCTTCTAGAGTTTTTTGAGAGACTTTTCTTATGTGCTGCCAATAGTGCTGTTCCGGCGGAAGAATGTCCTTTGTCCCCCTAGCTGACTGATAGTTTACTTTGGCCATTTTTTCTACTCCAATAGAGATATTAATTGCTTTTAACATTCGCCCAAATCGTAACAGTAATATATTTAAAAATCAACACAAGCGGTTCTCTTCCATGTAATCTAACAATTTTAAAAATTTTCTATGCAATTTGAGCGATTTGTGATATAAAGTAAGGTCTGGAAGAGTGGTGTTGATGCTACCAGACAAATATTTGGACGGAGGAGGCGGTATCAATGGAAACTGAGCGGTATAAGCTTGTGAAACAAAGAGCTCAAGAAGTAGCGGCAAGCTATGGTGAGGATTGTGCTCAAACCGAGCACTTACTTCTAGCACTTTTGGATGTAGAAGGGAGCACAGCTTTACGGATTTTGGATAAGTTAGGCGTTGAGAAGACCCAAATTGTCGCAGAGCTTTCTCGCCGAATGACCAGAGGCCAGAAGGATTTGCCGGCAAAGGCGGTGCAATTTGGGCCAAGAACAATGCGGGTTTTCGATCTGGCGATGCTTGAGACTAAAGATGTTAATGACAACTATCTTGGCACCAAGCATCTTCTCCTAGCGTTAGTCCGAGAAGGAGAAGGAGCAGCCGGCCAGTCTCTTCTTTGTCTTGGAGTGGATCTCGAAAAGCTCCGGGCCGAGACGAAGAAGGTCCAAAGTGAGCTGTAAGGGAGTAGCTGTTGAAACAAACTATTCCGTGGCCCGTGGCAATGATGCTCCGGGCTCTTTTTTCTTATTACAGTACTTTAGTAAAAATTACACTGTAATTATACTAATACGATGCAGCTGCATCGAAACAATATAAGTAGATTCCCGACTTCTCTGGAATGACAATGAAAAGAAACGCGTAAGTCATCATAAGTTTATATTGCATTATCCGAGAGTTAGTAGTGCGAGCTCTAGCTTAATCGGAATAGATTAAGTCTGGACGACAATATCAGGACTATAATATTTTAAGTCTTCTTTTTTTGAGAGTTTTAAGAGATCTTTATCGGCAGTTATTTTTACAGTGTTGCCGGAGGAAAATTCTTCGGTTAGTATCCCCTCTGAAATAGGAGTTTCAATATAGTCTGAGATGACTTTTCGGATTGGCCGTGCGCCGAATTCAGGACTAAAACCTTTTTCGGCAATCCAATCTTTTGCTTTTTTCTCAACAGAAATTGAAAGCTTGATTCCGGTAAGCCTTTTCTTCAAATCGAAAAGTTGGATCTCGACAATTTTTCTGATTGACTCTTTTGAGAGCGGTTCAAAGACGATAATTTTGTCGATTCTATTTAGGAATTCCGGTTTAAAATGCTTTTTAACCGAATCCATTACATTTTCTTTCAGTTTTTGATATTCCAGATGACTGTCTTTGTTATTGAAACCGATCAATGCTTGTTTGTTTAGAATATCGGTTCCTAAGTTGGAGGTCATAATAATGATGGTATTTTTAAAATCGACTTTTCTGCCTTTTGCATCGGTTAGTTCTCCGTCTTCCAGAATTTGCAGTAAAATATTAAATACTTCCGGATGAGCCTTCTCTATTTCATCAAGTAGAATTATTGAAAAAGGATTTTTTCTTACCATCTCGGTAAGCTTTCCACCTTCTTCATATCCAACATAGCCTGCAGGAGCTCCGACTAATCTTGAGACATTGTGCCGTTCCATAAATTCAGACATATCAATTTTGATGATCGAGTTCTCACTGCCGAGCATTTCTTTGGCCAATGTCTTAGCCAGCTCAGATTTGCCGACTCCTGTCGGTCCGAGGAAGATAAACGAACCGCTCGGCCTATTTGGATTTGAAATGCCGACTCGCGCCCTTTTTATTGCCTGCGCGATAGACAAGATAGCTTCGTCTTGGCCGATAATCCGTTTTTTTAATCTGGTTTCCAGATCAAGGTAGCGCTTCTTTTCTTCTAGCGTCAAGCTTGAAACTGAAATTCCGGTCCATTTAGAAATTAGATTGGCAATTTCTTCAAATCCGATTACTTTTTTCTCGGCCTTTTCGTCTTTGGATTTAATTTTCTTAATTTCTTGTTCAATATTAATCTCTTTTTTACGGAGCATTGTTGCTTCTTTGTATTTTTCAACTATAATTAAGTCATCTTTTTGCTTTAGAATATTTCGAAGCTCTCTTTTTAGTCTAGTTAACCTTACTGCATCATTTGAGATCACAAGGGATGCGGCGCCGGCTTCATCGATCAGGTCGATTGCTTTGTCGGGTAAAAAGCGGTCATTGAGATATCTTTTTGAAAGCTTAACTGCAGCTTCAATCGCTTCACGGGTATATTTAACTTGATGATGGCTTTCATACTTTTTCTTAATTCCCATCAGAATTTTAATCGATTCATCAATGCTCGGCTCAGCAATCTTTACCGGCTGAAATCTTCGTTCAAAAGCGGCATCTTTTTCAATATGTTTTTTATACTCATCAAAGGTAGTTGAGCCGATAGTTCGGAGCTCTCCTTTTGACAGCATTGGCTTTAATAGGTTGGCAGCGTCGACTGATCCTTCAGTTGAACCTGCACCGACGACAGTATGAATTTCATCGATGAATAAAATAACATTACCTTTTTTCTTGACTTCCTGAAGGATGTTTTTTACTCTTCCTTCAAACTGTCCCCGGTACATTGTTCCTGCGATTAGGGATCCCATATCCAAAGATAAGATTTCCTTATTCAAAAGCTTGGTCGATACTTTTCCTTCAATAATCTGCTGGGCCAGCCCTTCAACAATTGAAGTTTTACCAACTCCGGGTTCTCCAACCAAAATGGGATTGTTTTTTGTCCGTCTTGAAAGTATTTGAATTATTCTTTGTGTTTCAGCGTCCCGGCCAATGACCGGATCAAGCTTCTTGCTTGCGGCCAACTTGGTTATATTTGTGGTGTAGAGTTCGAGTTGGGAAGCAGCCTTAGTCTTGGTCATTGTTTGGCCTCCGTCAGGCATTCCTCCCATCGGACCAAAGAAATCATTATCACCCATATCGTTCACAATAGCTTCGTTCTCCGGCGGAATGTTTATCTGGGCCATAGTCTCGTTAATGTTGCCGAAAATCGACTCAAGCTGTTTCACAATATCGTCTGGCTTAATTCCAATCCGCTCAATTATTGTATACGAGTTGAAAGATTTGTCAGAGAGGAGAGAGATTAAGAGATGTTCGCAGTCAACGATGGAATGGTTGTATTTCAGAGCGATTTTCACTGCCGATTGAATTGATTTTTTCGACTCTTTTGATAACCCTAGGGGTTTCTCGGCTGTATTTTTCTTGCTTACAAGCGAACCGACTAGCTGCACTCGGTCGGGGGAAGCTTTGAAATTGACAAGAACTTCAAAAGCCAAAGTATCTTTAATCATTGATAGAGCCAAAAGCTGGTGCTCGGTATTCATAACCGTGTTTTGCTCGACAGCTATTTTTTCAGCCATTACTAAGACTTTTTTCAAATTCGGGCTAAATTTTTTAAAAATATTTTCTTTCATTATGGTAATAATATTCTAGCTATTAGTCCAACGGATAATTATAGCACGAGATGCAAGAGCGGTGATTACTTTTTTACTGCTTCTTCGGCCTGCTCGGAATCGGTTTCCTTTTTTTCTGCTTTAGCGGCCTTTTCTTCCTCATCAAGAACAACATCGATTCCCCATCCGGTAAGCTTTGAGGCTAAACGGACATTTTGCCCGCCTTTACCAATGGCCAACGACAAGCTTTCTCTATCAACATAAACGGTTGCTTTATTATCTTTTGAAGATACGGAGATATTCTTAGTTTTTGCCGGAGAGAGTGCATTCATTATAAATTGTTCTACATCTTCATCCCAGAGAACGATATCGATTTTTTCTTCGCCTATCTCTGCCAACACAGCCTGAACTCTAGTCCCGCGTTGGCCGACGCAAGATCCAACCGGGTCGATTTTTTCTTCGTTTGCAATTACCGCAAGCTTTGTTCTTGATCCGGCTTCTCGAGCGATACTCTTAATCTCAACTGTTCCGGCATTGATCTCCGGCACTTCAAGCTCGAACAGGCCCCTGATTAGTTCTTTATCAGATCTTGAAACAATGATTTGAGGTCCGCGCGAAGTTTCTGCAACTTCCTTAACAAAAACTTTGATCCGCTGGCCGATGTAGTATCTTTCCTCTCTTACTTGATCGGCGGGATAAATTATTCCGTTAGCTTTTCCAAGAGAGATGATAACATTTCTTCCTTCGAGCTGCTGAACGGTTGCATTAACAACTTGGTTTTCTTTTTCTTTAAATTCTTTATATAGCAGTTCTCTTTCGGCCTCTCTAATCCGCTGAATGATCACCTGTTTTGCTGTCTGTGCAGCGATTCTGCCGAATTCTTCCTTATGCTCAAGGGGGATTAATATTTCTTCGCCGATTTTAGCTTTTTTATTCAGTTTTACAGCTTGGTCAAGAGTTAAATCCTGTTCTTTTTCTTTCACTTCTTCTTCAGAGTCAACGACAGTGTATACCCGAAAAATGTCGGCTTGGCCGGTAACCTGGTCCATTTTCGCCCGCATGATTTGTTTTGGTTTGCCGTAATCTTTTCTATAGGCAGCGGCAAGAGCAGCCTCGACAGTTTCAATAACCGTATCTTTATCCAAGCCTTTGTCTTCGCAAATTTCCTCTATAGCGCTCATAAAAGGGTTTGAATTTTGTGCCATATTGTTCTCCCGTGCCCTCCATAGCTATGCCTGCCAAGGGCAGGTTAGTCGAAGAAGGGTTCTTCTTCTATTTATTAATTAATTATTTATTAATGTCATTATAACATATATGCATAATGATGTCTGATTTAAAAATGGGCAACCGAAACGGCTACCTTGCTTAAGTAATATAATACAGCAAAAATACTCTCTCGTCAACATTTCTGGGCTTTTAAGAGTAAAGATTTCATTTAAAGCTCCAAAGGGTGTTCATCTTAACGGGCAAAAAACATTAAATTCTTGTGTGAACTCACAAAAAACACACTTCTTTCAAATATTTTTTGTAGAATTTCTTATGATGTAGTTGTTTCTACTAAAAGATAATCTAAGGGTATAATCGCAGTAGTTCTTATTTCAGCTATCTAAATAAATGGCTTTGGTATTGACAAAGTTGTTCAAAAGATGTAAAGTTTTTAGTTAATTTGTAAAACCTCACAAATTAGTTTGAAAGAATAACCACTCACTGTCATTCCAGACTTGATCTGGAATCTAGAAATTATGCAAGCAGACTAACTCTCTGGATCCCAGATCTCAAGCTTGCAGTCTGGGATGACAACAGGGGGCAGTGAGTGGTTACTTGAAAGAGGCAAAGAAATGCAGCTATCAGAAAAAGTTAGCAAGGAAATTAAAAGCTATATAATGAATCTCTTGGGTAAAGACGCTTTTATAGTGAGTATGGATGGAGTTTATCTCGCTTCGCCTGATCCCAATCAAATAGGCGCAAAAATCGACCTTCCAAGGGATGTTTTTAAGGCAAGCGATGCTAAAACGATTAACATTGAAGGGAAAGAGCAAGTTTTAATTCCTCTAGAGTATCAGAAAGAAATGATAGCACTTCTTCTTTTGAATGACCGGATGGAAAACATCAGCAACTATTTATCCTTGATCAAAAGTTTCGCAGAGTTATTGATTCAACAGTACTATGAAAATAACAAACCGACATTTGATACAACTGACCAATTTATAACTAAATTAGTAAACAATGCTAGCAGAAATGATCTGCCGTTCTACGAATCGGAAGCAAAAGTCCTTGGATATAATCTTAGTACAAAGAGGATTGCCATAGTTATTCATCTTGATGGTTTTTGGGAAAAATGTTTGCTATCTATCGACCAACCTAGTTTTGAGCGAGACGAAGTCATTAAAAACACAAAAAAGAGCATTGAAAACGCTATAAACGGTTTTTTTTCCAGAAACAATGATGTAATCATCGCTTATCTGGGAAGTGATAAATTCGCTGTTTTCAAGGCAGTCAGCGAGCAGGATGAAGTTAGTATTGTTAAATTTCTGAAGAAGTCTTACAAATCAATTTTTGAGCCATTGAAAAATTACAGGATAAGAAGCATTGCTGTCGGATTTGGAGAGGCTTATGATGGCATCGAGGGGATCTTAACTGGATTCAGAGAGGCAGATTTGTCGTTGGAACTAGGCCAAAAACTTTGGGGAAAAGACAGGGGCTATTATTTTGGAGATCTTGGAATATTAACAATTAAAAAATTAATATGAGGAAGTCTCATTCGAAGCACTTCTTCTCGCCATATTTATATATATCAACACTTTTGGGAATGTTTCTCAGAAGACTGCGGTCCGAGGAGGAATTCCCGATTAAATTTAACCAAGTGGCTTTGCGATGAATGTGCTTTGAGACGCAAATAAACAACACCCTTCTCGTCCCAAGTGGATTTAGGAGGGTGTTGTTTTATTAGTTTTTTAAACGGTTTATTAGTATCAACCAAATAAATTTAGGTAGAGCGAGCTGGCGCTTTATTCTCGAAGGTTCACTGTATAACCGGAACAACCATTCGAGTCCTGATTTTTGCATCCATTTAGGAGCTCGTTTCCTTACTCCTGCTACAAAATCAAATGATCCCCCTAGTCCAATACCGATCTTGCACTTTGTTTTTTTTAGATTTTCAGCTAACCATTTTTCTTGCTTTGGGGCGCCAAAAGCGACAAGCAGTATGTCTGACCGCGACTTATTTATCGCGCCGATAATTTCTGAAGTTTCATCAGCTTTTCCTGAATGTACGCCGGAAATTTTCAAATCAGGAATCTCTGTTTGTAGTTGCAGGGCTGTTCTTTCTGCCACTGTAGGAGCGCCTCCCAAAAGAAACACCCGAAGTCTTTGATCGGCCGCGAATTTTGCGATTGTTCGAATAAAGTCCGCTCCGGCAATCCTCTCTCGGATTGGATTATTAAAAAAACGGGGCGCAATCGGAATAATTAAAATAGAAAATAGCCACTCGATAAAAATTATTATTTCACGGAGAATAATAAGATTGGGAGCAGGTAAAGTATTAAATTTTGCCGCCCACAGAAGGCCGAACCCATCAGGTAAATTTAACTTAGATCTGTTGTTTAGTATTTCCTTAAATTCACTATCTTCTTGTGCCAGTATGACCATTTCGGTGTTTGGGGTGCAAATTAAAGCCGGTTTTTTATCATTCAAAAAACCATTCAGCTTTAAAAATATCTGACTGGCATCAACGTTGTCGACTTTGACGTTCAATATTTCAATTTTTGGCATTTAAAAATCCGCTTTGATATTCTTTGTAACTTGTTTCAATGGTTTTTTTTAGTTTATCCTCAAAATTAACTTCTGAAAACTTAAGAGCGTTCTCCCTGCAAGTTTTTGGGGAGAAATTCAGAATATTGTCTTCAAATGAGAGGACTGCTTTTACGAGCGATTGGGTAGAAAGTTCTTCGAAGAATATCCCAGTCTTGTTCTCAATGACACTCTCAAGAACCCCACCTTTTTTATAAGCAATTACAGGCCGGCCAGTCGCCATTGACTCGATCGGTGTTATTCCGGCATCTTCTTCTCCGGGAAAAATTAAAGCTTTTGCAGTTCTCATATATTCGTAAACCGCTTTGTCTGATTGCCATCCCAAAAATTCGATATTCTTTTTTGCAATACGTTTTAGATATTTTAATTGCGAACCTGTGCCCAAGATGACCAAGGGTTTTTCTAGTTGATTGAAAGCTTCAATAGTAAGATCTATTTTTTTATATGGCTCTAGCCGTGAAACGATTAAGTAATGGTCATCAGGTATGTTCTCATTAAATTCAATCTTATCTACCGGGACAGGGGGATAAATCACTTCAGAATCCTGCCCGTAATATTTCTTAATTCTCTTTTGAACATTTGATGAATTGGCAACCCATTTATCAACACGGAAACTTGAAACTTTGTCCCAAATTCTGATCTTATGTAGAGTTTTTCTAACAAATAAACCTTTTAAACCATAACCGATTTTGTTTTCACTTAAATACTCATTGGTGTAATCCCAAGCATAGCGCATTGGCGAATGGCAGTAACATAGGTGGAAAGTTTTAGGGCTGGTAATAATTCCGTGAGCGAATGAATTAGAAGAAGATATTACGATATCATACTCAGAAAAATTAAACTCTTCAATCGCTTTTGGATATAGCGGAAGCAGATATTTGGTTTTGTTTTTAATAAAATCCGGATATTTGTCCAGCGAAGAGGCATTTATTTTGCAGTCCTTAAAATTGCCTTTAGTTCCTGATTCATCGTAAACCAGTGTAAAAATAGGAGCATCAGGGAA
This sequence comes from uncultured Candidatus Saccharibacteria bacterium, assembly GCA_964363695.1. Classification (GTDB taxonomy): domain Bacteria; phylum Patescibacteriota; class UBA1384; order XYA2-FULL-43-10; family 1-14-0-10-43-13; genus JAMCZZ01. The sequence goes on along the minus strand of CAYIJI010000028.1, from coordinate 594 downwards.
AATTTTGTGTAATGAAAGTAAAACTTTCTCAGCTCCGCCTATTTTGGTCAGAAAATCGTGGACAATAGCAATTTTTAATTCAGAAAGCGGCTTCATTATTTACATCTCTTCTAAATAATTAAGGATTATTAGGGCGGACTTTTTCCATGAGAATTTACGAACTTGATCTTTTCCTTTTAGAACTAGGGCTTCTCTGGTTTCCTTTTGAAGGATTTTATTCATTCCGAAGGCGATATCCTCAACATCTTCCGGATTTACATAAAAAGCAGCATCTCCAGCGATCTCTTTTATGGTCGGTATGTCTGAAGTTAAAACCGGTATGCTCGACGCCATTGCTTCCAAGACTGGTAATCCAAAACCTTCATAAAGGCTGGGGTAAATTAAACCGTCTGATAAAGCGTATAGGTTTGCCAGCTTTTTGTCGTCAATATATCCGGTAATAATTATATCTTTTTTAAGTTCACTCGATTCATTTATCTTGTCTATAATTTCATTATAGCCATAACCTTTTTTACCAGCCAACACTAGCTTATGGTTGGTTTTTGATTTTTGTTTAAATTTATTAAAGGCGTCTAATATTCTTACAATATTTTT